>JBBQVV010000006.1:0-40741 GCA_038211235.1 Chthonomonadales bacterium
TCCGAGGTATACGCTATCGGAAGGGTGGCAGGTAACAAAACAGCGCGCATGACCCAGACAGACGAGGAGATATTGGCTCGCGTCCAAAGCGGCGATCGTGAGGCCTACCTGGTACTCTTCGACCGCTACTATGGCCGCATAGAGTGTTTTGCGAGGCGTCAAATGCAGAATCAGGACGCCGCGCAGGATGTCGCCTCCGAAACCTTTCTGCGCGCTTATCGCACAGTCGATGGGTTCCGCATCGGCGAGATCTCGTATGCGGGATATCTGTTTCTGATTTGCAGGCGCCTTATCCTTACCGAAAAGACGCGCTACGGAGGTGTGGTCGCACGGTCGCTCGACGATGACGGAGACGAGCTGGAGGAGATCTCGGACCACGCGACTCCGCCTCTCGAGCTGCTTCTCTCCGCGGAACGAGGAGCCATGATCCACCGCGCTCTGGATAGACTTGCGCCTTCGGATCAGGAGATCATCCACCTGGCCTTCGAACGGGACCTCTCCAGGAGGGACATCGCGGAGATCCTAGCCAAACCATCGGTGAGCGCCGTCACCTCCCACCTTCATCGCGCCGTTCAAAAGCTGAAGGGGATCATCGTCGAGCAGGGGTATTTTGACATCGAACAAGCAGTGGAGCGGACAGACCATGCCACGCGATGAGAGTGAGCCCGAAGAGCTCTGGAGGAGCATACTTGCGCGTAAGGAGAATGGGTCGGCGCAAGAGAGCGATCCGAGGCATGCGAGGTCAAACGGATCAGGCCCAAAAAGCGACTCGGTTCTGGTCGACGTCCTGTACAATGTACTTATGGACGCCCATTCCGTGTCGGCGGCTGGTGGCGCGGATGCACGCTCGAAGCTTCAGGAGGCGATAGTCGCATCGCCCGTACGTTCGCTGCCGCTCCAATCGCGCCGTCGTCCACTCCTTCAGGCTTCAGGGTGGAGGCACACCGTTCTGGCTGCCGCACTCCTTCTCATCACACTGTTTGCGATCGGATACGTCGTCTGGTACGCCATGCCGAAGACATGTGTGGATACCACGCCGCGGCCCACTACGCCGAGGACCGGTCCCGCCGGCGGGCCGTCTGAAAGCGGCAAGCGATCCGCGCCGGCACTCTGAACCTGCCCGCGCTTAAGCGGCTCGTTTAGCCTGCATATCCGGCTTTGCGGTGCGCTCTCTCGCGAGCATGGCTAGCGGACCCGGATGCCTCGCCTCCAGGGGATAGACGGCGACGCCCGTTCCGGGAGTAATCGTCACTCCACCTGTTCCGGCGCCGTTCTCCGCGAGCCATGCGTTTAGCGCCAGGTCAAGTCGCTCGGCAATCGCAATCGCATTCCGTCCCGTAAACGGAAGGATGACGGCGAACATGTCGTTTTCGTATTTGGTCAGGATATCGTGGTGCCGGATCGTTCGCCGGATCACCTGCATGATCCCGTAGATAGTTTCATCCACTCGGAGTGTCCCGGTGGTACGTTGGAAGGCTTCGAGTCCTCCGAGCTTCACAAAAATCACTCCCAGCTCCGCGCACTCCCGACTTGCCCGGCTCAGCTCCTCCTCAAGGCGACTCTCGAAATAGCCGCGGTTGTAGAGTCGCGTAAGACCGTCCACAAGTAGTCGTGGATCGGGTGCGGGCGCCTCGTCGGTCCGGCGCCGGGTTAGCGCGGGCCGTCGACCCGTGTCGCGAAGCTCGTCCGTTATCAGTATCTTCTTGAGCTTCTTTGTCGCGTTACGCAGAATGTGCGACACATAATTGCACGAGATCCCCATCTGTCGTGCAATCTCAGTCTGGTTGAGATGCCGGAAGTAGAAGGCCGCCAGCACGTTCTGCTCTAACTGCTTTAGCTTCTGCAGAGCGCTTTCAAGGACGATACGATCCTCTACCGGCATCTGGAAAGAGACTGCGATGTCTGTCGCCCGCTGTCGCTCCATATCCAGTGCGCCCGGCGTGTCGTCCTCTGAGTCGCTGCCTCCGTCGATCGATGTCACCTTGAATACTTCGCGTGTCATCAACATCTCTGCGACCGACTCTTCCGTCATTCCGAGCGCCTGGGCGATTTCTACATTTGTGGCCGGTCGGCTCAACTGCTGCGCGAGCGACTCCATGGCCTTGGTTACTCGCTGGTTCAGCTCCTGAAGCCAAGCCGGCTCCTTGATGATCTTGCCGCGGTCGCGAAGATAGTGTTTGATCTGGCCTATGATAAAGTGTGTTGCATACGTAGAAAACTTGACATTCTTACCCGGATCGTAGAGATCGACCGCGGTTATGAGTCCGATGTATCCCTCTTGCGCCAGATCTTCGACCGGCTCGCCCGCTCCGGAGAAGCGGCGCGCCACGCTCTCGACCAGATTCGTATACTGCATGACGATACGGTCCCGCAGCTCCGGCCGCCGCGAACCCCGATATTCGTGAAGCATACGCATCACATCGTCGTCAGCCCGTCTGCGCGGATGCTTGTCCGGCAGCACGTTCGAAGTTCGGCCCTCATTCAGATTGCTCGTCAGCATTGCTCCATGACTTGGCATCGCCTTCGTTCCCATCGTACGAGGCGCGTGCCGGATCGCGATCTTTTGCCAATCGGCCGTCGGAGCGCGAGAAAACCGTGATTTCAGTTCGCGCCGCCAACCGGGAAGATCGCGTACATTATTGCCAAAACCTGGTAGCGAGATTAGGGTCGAGCACGCGGTATGCCCAGGTATTTCCCAGGGTCAGGCGCGCTCTTCACGAGGCGTATACTCTCGGACGGAGAAGAGAGCGAGCGCGGAGAGAAGGCTTCCGGCAATCACGGCGGCGAGAACCGTCCAGGCTAACCAGGAAGCGATGTTAACGGGGGCAAGAACGGAGTCGGCGCCGGCTGAGTTGGCCGAATCGAGATGCGGCGCCAGAGCGTGAAGGTATGACATGAGTGAAACCTTGGACCAGTCGCCCGGCAGGTACGGCGCCCAGGATTCCCATCCGAATGCGTATGCCAGGCCCGCAACGAGTGGCCGCTCAAGGACGGTCGCGAGGAGAAGAAACAGCGCTCCGTAGGCACACGCTCCTACGCAAAGTATCCCGCAGTCCTGGGCAACTCGTGAGTGTCCCAGCTGGCCGGGCCCAAACAGGACGAGCGCGGTCGCGAGATCGGCGACGCAGACTGTAAGAGCGGTGACCAGCACCACGGCGGCGTATTTTGCCAGAAGGATGCGCCAGCGAGGGATCGGTCGAGTCAGCAGATAAGGAATTGTTTTCTGCTCAATCTCCTGCACGATCACGCCCGTTGCAAAGACAACACCGAGGATGACGAGCATGAATCCGAACACAAGTCGAGCCGAAATGAAGTCGTATGTCTCGCCCGCGTGAAACTCGCCTGGCCTGCCGTTAAAGCGAGCAAGCACAGCGATCAGGAGGAAGAGACCCACCAGGAGCAGCGCGGCGGCTAGTTTTCCCGGCCGCGTCAAGTCGCGTAGCGTGTTCTTAAAGAGATACAGGTCGCTCATAATGAATGGATCAGTTTGTCAAGTAGTTGAATACGGCTTCCAGATTGTTGTCGGGCGAATGAAACTGATGAACCAGAAAGCTGTTTTCGAGGACGATGGCCGGAAACTCATCGTAGAATCGCTCCGGCGACCGGGTCTCTATCTCTACACTTTGCGCCTCGGCTCCATCGAGACGTGCGCTCAGAACATACGGCAGCTCAAGCAGGCATCGTGCCAGGCCCCGCGCCTGCGGACTTTGGATCGCGATGCGGTGGGGATGGCTGTCAATAAGGTCGCGGATGGCGTAGATGTCTCCCTGAGCCTGAATGCGGCCCTTGTGGAGCAGCTGGATGTCGGTGGTCATCTGCTCGATCTCATATAGGATATGGCTGGACACCACAATGCATTTACCCGCGTCCCCGAGTGTTTGAAGCAGAGTTGTGATCTCATGCCTTGCGAGCGGATCGAGTCCGTTTAGCGGCTCGTCGAGGATAAGAACGTCGGGGTCGTGAACGATGCCCTGGGCGATCTTTATTCTCTGGCGCATTCCTTTCGAGTAGCCGCCTATCTTGCGGTCGGCGTGCTGAGTCATTCCAACCTGGTCGATCACAGCGGATACACGAGATTTCGTATCGGCGCCGGACATTCCCGCCAGATACGAGCACATCGTCACGAAGTCGCGGCCGCTCATCTCCTCGTAGCTGCTCTCGGACTCCGGACAGTATCCAAGACGCCTGAAGACCCGCGGATTGGCAAATGGGGCCTCGCCGAAAACGGTGAGTTTCCCGGTACTAGGGCGAAGTTGGCCGGTTATCAGCTTCATCATCGTCGATTTGCCGGCGCCGTTCGGCCCCAGCAGCGCTGTGATGCCGGGTGGAAAGACGCACGTCACGTCGTTCAGGCCGATCACCTGCCCGTACCATTTCGAAACCCGCTCAAGTTCAATCATGCACGCGTTCCTCGAATCCTATCCACGTACCACTTCGACGGCTCGTATCTTGACCCACGCCGCCGTGAGGCTCGCAATTAATAGCGTCGCGCAGCCAGCCAACAGGGGCCAGAGTTTTGGAGGATAGCTCATTTCCGGAGGCTTCATCGGCTTCAGAAAGTAGAGCGGAGCGGGGACTACGACGTGCATTATGTTCTGGGTAATGCCATTGATCAATCCGAGGACAGAGCAGTGCTGCACCAGATTCTTCATCTCCGGATGATTGCGAAACACAATTCCCGCGATAACTCCTGCAACGATGCCGCTTAGAATGTAGATACTGGCATAGATCGCGCCGACCATGCGTGGAGATTTCGACCACGCGGACATTCCGACGATGAGACTCGAGTGAACCAGCGGCGGCACGAGGACGGATAGCAGCAGCCTGGGGCCGAGCCAGGGCTCGCTCGTGAGAAACCCGTCATCTCGGAAGCTGACCACTGCGAACAGAAACAACATCGCGGCCGGCACTAGGTAGATAATCAGCAGCGTCACGAAGACGCTCAGCCATTTGCCGAGAAGGTAGTCGATTTTGCCGATCGGCTTGGAGAAATAGACGAGCAGGGCGTTTGCCTGATTGTCCGCGGCAATACATCCGGCGCCCGCCACCAGCGTGATGATGAGCGCCATCGTCGAGTTGATGTCGCCGCACAGAATAGACCAGAACTGCAGGGCATACCTCTGGCCCTCTGGCTCGCCAAGAAAAGCCGGAGTGACCTGGCCGATCTGGGCCTGGAATAGATGCTGCAGGTACATTCTGAAGCCGCCGAGGAGAAACCGAAGGAGCGGCAGACCTGCAAGGACATAAAACCAGCCTCGACTCCATGTCAGCCGCAGCTGCGACTGCGCAACGACCCACCAGCGCAAGAATCGCGCTCGCAGCGGGCCGTCATAGCTACGGTAAGTGAGATCCGCAATGCTGGAACTCACGGCCGCACTCGCCGAGTGTTGACTTGCTGCCTCCGATGTTGCAACTCCGTCGATCATGCGCATTCCCGTTCCCGACCGTCGGTCTCAGGTTCCATACAGACCGGCTGCATCAATTCACTTATCCTATTCTATTCGGGATCAAGCTCGGCGGGAGACAAGTCCCTTCGGATCCGTCCTGGACCCCCACCCTACTGTCGGCGACTTGATCGCTTCGTGAGTAGTCCAGGTTAACGGGAGTCTTGCCCATCCCATTGGGTACCGCGTGCCGCCGGCCCTCACTCCACGGCCTCTAAGAAAACGTCCTCCAGTGACCGCATTGCAGGATGAAATCCGCGGAGCTGGGCGCCGGATTCGCGAGCGGACTCAAACAGTATGCGCCCAGGTTCGGACGTGGAGTCGATGAACGCGATTCTATAGCGTCGGCCGTCGTGGACATCAACGGCGCCACCTCTTTTTTCTACCGCGCCGACAAATCTCTCGCATGCCGCCCGCAATTCGACTTCGACCTGAAGGCCGACAGTCGCCCTCAGGCTCGCGATGGCTCCTTGAGTAGCGATCTGGCCGCTTCGCATCACGATCACATGATCGCATGTGCGCTCGATGTCCGGCAGCAGGTGCGACGATACAATGACGCTGACTCCCTTGCCGTGGGAGATGCCACGGATGAGGGTCAGCATGTCGTCACGACCCTGAGGGTCGAGACCGTTGGTCGGCTCGTCGAGAAAGAGTAGTTTTGGCCCGTGGACAAGCGCCTGCGCAAGCTTGATGCGCTGCTTCATTCCAGTCGAATAGGTTTCGACCTTGCGATAACGTGCTTCACCTAGACCGCAGTACTCAAGAGTCTCGTGTGCGCGCCGCATCGCCTGGCTGCCGGGCATGCCGGCGAGCTCTCCCGCGAACGATACGAAGGTGACTGCGTTCATGCCCGGTATGTGGCAGTCGACCTCGGGCATCAGCCCCACGCGCTGGCGGATGTCCATTCCGCGTGTCGCAATGTCGCATCCCAGAACGGACCCGCGTCCGGATGCAGGTCTGAGGAATCCCAGCAGAGTCTTGAGCAGAGTGGACTTGCCCGCGCCGTTTGGCCCAAGCAGTCCGACACAACCCTCCGGCACCTCGACCGATAGATCGTTAACCGCTGTTTTTGTTCCGTACCGAACGGTGAGGCCGGTCAGGGTGGCGACTGCCATGAATCTCCTCGAGTGCTTCTTGAACCGCAATCGATTCCAGAGGGATGAATCTCACGAAACCAACAGAACGATCGGGAGCGCACAATAGATTCGGCGGCATCTGGACCGGCGGGATTGTGGCACAGGCATCTTTCTGGTAGACGGCCCGTGCCCGAGTCGGTTTCATGTATCGGTGAACCAATCCGTTTCACGGCTCGTGGTAAACTAGCGATTGTCGGCCGGCCGATCGATGGTACATTGCCCGATGCGGGAGAAGATAGTGACGATGACGACCGAATCGCTGCAGCGACTTCGAACGCTCTGTCTGGCATTCCCTGATGTCACGGAGAGGCTGAGCCACGGAGCGCCGACCTTCTTCGTCAAGGAGAAGCGCACATTTGTGATGTTCCTGGATAACCACCACGACGACGGCAGGCTGGCGCTCTGGTGCGCGGCTCCGTCCGGCGTCCAGAGCGCGCTCGTCACGCACAATCCCGAATGCTACTTCGTACCACCCTATGTCGGCTATCGCGGATGGGTGGGTGTTCGACTCGACCGCGATCTCGCCTGGGAGGAGATCGCGGAGGTTATTAACGATGCGTATCACGCTGTCACGGCTCCAAAGAAGTGACCGGCTGGTGACAACGTTGAGTCCGCCTCTACGGCCGTCCGTAGGGGCGGTTGCGTGGACTACCACTTCCGTCCGCGAATCGGCGTGGGACGGAAGTCCTCGCCTGCTGAAATCTGCAAGTCCGACTTCGCGGACTCGGGATGCTGAAGGGCCGATTCTTCCGGATCACGTTTTTTACGAAACGAAGCCAATTTTGCGATCCTTTGCGTGCGGTTCGCAGAGACTCCCTCGATGTCGATGCGGATCGTGTGATCTTATGTTGAAGTCAATCGAGTTGATCGGAGGGATCGGTCCCGGTGGGTTCTTCGACGGCCGGGTCCAGTTCCTCCGCGCACGCTGGTTAAATGTATGGACAGTCACCGCTGCGGGCAAGCTTCCAGTCAATATCGGCTTCCATTTCGCGGAATAGTCGCACGTTTGTCTGGACGAGCCGGTTGAGTGCTGTCCGTTCTCGCGGTTTGCTAGACTTTGTGCTTCGGTGCTCATGCTGGTACCTTCCCTTCAGGGTGTGTCCTCAGTTGAAAGTAGATCAGTGTACAGGGCGATTGAACCGGAGAGGCCCGTATGTGTACGGGATTTGTGGAGATCGCGTCTGGAGCTGGAGTGTACGACGGAATGGAATTCCTTCGCTGTACGGCCTGCGGCCCCGTGTCCCTGCGGGACACCGTCGGACCGGCGGCGAAACCGCGCCGGAAGGACGCACGGCGCGGGCCGCCAACTCCAGTCCCATCGGCTACGCCTTGCGCCTTGGAGCTACACTGGCGGTCGCGCGCAGAAAATGATCCTGAGGACACGCGTGCCGAACGAATGGGTAAGAATTACTTCCGTCGCATGCTCGATCTCAAACAGAGCTGGGTCGATGCGGAGACATACTGCATGGACTGTTGTATGAATGCCACTTACGACATGGAATGCTATTGAGGATCGGTCCGCGTTGAAACGTCGACATCTGGCATAGGCCGGTAAAGCGGCGTGGTAAACGATGTTGTTTGGGCTCGCCCGTCGCCTGGCGTCGCGAAATGGAATCTTGTGGAGCGGACTCTCAAAGGTACAGTTCAACCAGACGACGATAATTTCGTTCCACGTGGATCGAGGGCGAGGAGGACTTAGCTTGGCTGGCTTCGTTCGCATCAGGGCAGGGTATGCTAGCGGACCGAGCAGCAACCAATGATCGAGGAGCGCAACATCATGAATGCATTGCCCGGTACCGATCGCAACGTCCGCAGATTAGGTATTTGCCTTGCGATCCAAGCAGCCGTTATCGTATTTGGATTGCTCGCCCTGTGGATGTACTGGATGACATTGAGGGCTCAGGACGGCTTCAGGGTCGTTCGGGCATTTTGGAAGGGTGACACACTGTACATACGGTCAGCGTCTGATGGACCTTATATGGTCACGGCACTGGCGCATTACTCGTCTGATGAGGGAAACAAGTCGACAGCGACTATTAGCCCACCGCTGCACGTGATTGACTCACTTGGAACTCGAATCGAGAAGGCAGAATACATTCGGCTGACCTGGCGATCTATCACGAGTGAGAAGGTACCGGGTCCTGGACTGCATTCGCAACTCGTCGCGCTCTATTGCCCGCTAAATCGGTCCCGATAGAGTGCCTAATTGAACAACAGAATTCGTCGACAGCCACCAGTGCTTGATCCGATCCGCCCCCGACGATGCAAGATGTCGCAGGCAATACCGCCTATTCGTACGACACGCAAGGCCGGCGGACCGTGGCAGGTAGTTGTCATTCATCAGTGAAACTCGGCACTGTCAATCCGCAATTATAACTGAGCCATTTTGACGTGTTTAGAAGTGAGCCACCTTAGCGGCTTGCGCTCCGTTTTCCCCTGGTTCCGGCCTAATGTTGGGTTCTGCGGGCAGCACTCCAGCTAGGCGCTTCTCGCGCAGCCGGAAGCTCTCTCCACGAATGTTGACGACGGTACATCGGTGAAGCAAACGATCTAAGGCCGCCGAGGTCATCACCGCGTCTCCGGCGAAGACCTCCGCCCAGTCGCCGAACGCTTTGTTCGACGTAAGTATGATTGATTGGTTGCGATCGTAGCGCTGGCAGATCGCCTGAAAAAGCAGATTGTCTTGCGTCTTGTCCTGGCTGAGATATCCGACCTCATCGACGACCACCACTTTCGGATGCACCAGCTTATTGATCTCCCGGTGAAGCCGGTTGTCGGCGAGCGCCACCGACAGCCGACGGGCCATATCCACGACATTGGTGAAGCGGGCGCGATGCCCCAGCTCGCACGCCAAAACTCCCAGGGCAATCGCCAGGTGCGTCTTTCCGACCCCTGTCGGCCCCAGGAAGATGAGGTTTCTGCCCTCATAGAGAAAGCGCCCCGTCGCCAGCTCCTCGATGAGCCGGGGATCGACGCCGGGTTACGCGTTGAAGTCAAAGTCGGCGAGACGTTTCTGGACGGGGAACTTGGCGAACTGCAGATTGAGTTCCACCTGCTTTCTGTGGCGCTCCTCCATCTCGCCCGAGAGCAGGTGACTCGTATCAGGTGGGATATTTGGATCGTTATTTCCCTTTACGCTGGCTTTGCCTCAGAACGTCACTTTGCCCCAAATCGGCGTAAGTTGCCCCAAAAGGCACTTGTATTCGATAACTTGAATTGGCATGACACTAGAATATCAAGACACATCTGATTCGTCAACGCGGCGCAGGATTCCGACCACGCTGTGACGAACTTATTTTAGCGTCCGGTTGTCTGTGAAAGGTTGAGATAAGATCACCCAGCAAGGTTGGCTACGAGTGTTTTCCTCCACCCCATAGATCATATTTCCGCTATTGCTCGGACGTGAATAGTTGGATTGATGGCAATCTCGTTGCCATCAATCAGATTAAAACCTATTCAGCGGTGCTGAGCACCTATGACGTTTTCCGTACCTACAACTGCAACTGAATACGGTTTCCGGCTGCAACCAGGCGGGGCACACGGCAGCAAAACCATGATGCTGCCCGATGCCCGGCTCCTTTTTGCTGCCAGCACACCGGAAGCCGATTTCGATGAACTGCAGCGCCTGGTACAGGAAGAGAATGTCCTGCTTAAGGGCACGCTTGCCAATCGGAAAGACACTTTCAATCGCCTCAGCCAATTGTACGGACTTCGGCAAGAACTTCCCCTTTATCGTGCGCTTCGGCTTCTTTGGGTTACGGGCGAGCAGGAACAACCCCTCCTGGCGCTCCTTTGCGCGCTCGCACGGGACACCATCCTGCGCTCTACTACCTCTGCGGTGTTAGGTCAGCCGGAGGGCGTCATTGTTCCTTCTGCGCTGCTGGCCGAGGCCATCGAGACTGCGTTCCCTGAGCGATACACGCCAAAAACAAAACGCTCCATGAGCCAGAACACGGCGGCTTCGTGGGCGCAAGCCGGTCATCTCGCGGGAAAGTTTCCAAAGATACGAACTCACGTCTCTGCGGGACCCGCTTCCGCCGCCTATGCCCTTCTGCTGGGACACCTATGTGGAGTGCGCGGACCGTATCTTTTCGAGACCGGCTGGGGGTGCGTCCTGGATACGACTCCGGGCAACCTCGATAGCCTGGCCGTTGCCGCTTCGCAGCGCGGGTGGGTCGATTACCGGCGCATCGGAAATGTGGTGGAGATTGGTTTCTCCGCGCTTCTGGCAGAGTAAGGACTATCGCATGGCGAGTGTGGAGCGGCTTCTAATCAACTATGAAAAATACGTTCGACTGCCCTGGGATCAGACCCTTGCCGGACCCCAGAAAGTGTGGTTCGCCATTTACTCTCCTGCCGAGGAGCGCCGACTTCGGGCTCGGTTCGGGGCCTTTGAGACGGCGACCGTCCAGGCTGGACACGGCTGGATACAGTTCGACCTGACACATACTTTTCCGAAATGGCTGGCGGCTCAAGAGTACAGGGAGAGTTATTTCGAGTCGCCGGAAGACATGGAGATGGCGCTGGAGGATTACGTTGAGGTGGTGATCGCCATGCTTCGGGACCGGCTGCAGCAGCCGGACGCGGATAAAAACACGGTGGCCGCCGTCGTGGGGCTGGCGTCGCTTTTCGGCCTGATGCGCGCCTCACGGCTTGTTGAGGCGGTCGCTCCCGGCGTTCTGGGACGCCTATTGGTCTTCTTCCCAGGCGAACGCGACGGCTCGAATTATAAATTGTTAGGTGCGCGCTCCGGGTGGAACTACCACGCTATTCCCATTACTGCGGAGGAGGAATAATCCTGTGCTGACGAACCGGATGCTGTTTACCAAGGACCCGCTGAACACTTCTATTCCCAATGATGGAGTGGCAAAGGTGGGTGAACCGCGGACCCCGCAGGAGTGGGAAGTGCTGCGCTATGAACTCACGTCATTTGTATGCGATGGTGAATACCGGCGCGGTCTGGATCGGATTCTCTCTGCCTATCTGGAACATCTCGGCGCGGCCACACAGCCTGCGGTATGGGTAAGCGGCTTTTATGGGTCCGGTAAATCACATCTGGTCCGCACGCTGGAGTTTCTATGGCGTGATGTAGAGTTCCCAGGCGGCGTACGGGCGCGAGGACTGGTTGCTCTGTCTCCCGAAATCACCGCTCATTTCCAGGAGTTGACGATTGCAGGGCGGCGGGAAGGCGGTCTCTGGTCGGCGGCAGGGACTCTCGGAGCCGGGGCCGGAGATAGCGTCCGTCTGGAATTGCTGGCGATACTGTTTAAGAGTGCGGGGTTGCCGGAACAGTACCCCGCCGCCCGACTGGTTCTATGGCTGCGACAAAATGGCTATTATGAAGCCGTGCGTCAACGTGTGGAGGCTCAAGGAAAACCCTTTGAATCGGAACTCAGGAATATGTACGTCTCGCCGGTCCTGTCCCGCAGTCTTCTGGATGCCTGCCCCTCCTTTGCAGCGTCTGAAGGGGAGGTAAAACAACTCTTCAAAGCCCAATATCCGCCGGTTACGGATATTTCCGATGACGATCTGGTAACAACCATGAGCGAGGTAATGACACTTAAATCTACCTCACCTGGAAAGGTTCCCTGCACCCTGATCGTTCTGGACGAACTGCAAGAGTACGTATTGGAAAACACCGAGCGCACACTTCGTGTTCAGAATGTTGTGGAAGCCTGCTCCTCCCGATTTGGCAGCCGCGTCCTTTTCGTCGCAACTGGACAGTCGGCCCTGCAAGCCTCCACAGCCATTTCAAAACTCCAGGGTCGATTCACCGTTGTTGTCGCGCTCTCTGATAAAGATGTTGAGACAGTCGTGCGCGAAGTGGTGCTGCGAAAGCAAGAGGATAAAAAGCCGGACGTACAGGCTATTCTGAACCAATACAGCGGAGAGATCGACCGCCATCTCGTTGGAACGAAAATAGCACCGAACTCTGAAGACACGTCTGACGTTATGGTTGCCGACTATCCGCTCCTGCCGGTGCGCCGCCGCTTCTGGGAACGGATTCTTCGCGCCGCAGACAATGCTGGGGTGGCCGGACAGTTACGCACACAATTACGGGTTGTCCATGAGGCCGTCCGCGAAGTGGGCGACCGTCCCGTGGGTAATGTCGTTGCGGCTGATCGCATCTACAAGCAACTGGTCCCACCTATGCGCCAGGCGGGATCGCTCCTGCGCGAGGTCGAGGAGATCATCGCGAAGCAAGAGGATGGGTCCGCAGACGGCGAACTGCGGTCACGTCTTTGTGCGACGATCTTTCTCATTTCCAAACTGCCGACCGAGCCTGGGGCAGACAGCGGGGTCCGCGCCACTGCGGACACTCTGGCCGATCTCCTGGTGGAAGACCTGACCGCAGGCAGCGCCAACCTCCGCAAACGCATCCCGGAACTATTAGCGCGACTGCTGGAAACAGGCGAACTGATGCAGTTAGGGGAGGAGTATCGACTGCAGACGCGAGATGGGGCTGCCTGGGAGCAGGATTATCGGAGGCGCAACGCACAGATCGGCGCGGATGACGCCCGCGTCGCGTGGGACCGCGTCACCGCGCTCAAATCGGCGTGTGGGCAGGCGCTCAAAGATATTTCTGTGGTTCAGGGTGTAAGCAAAACGGTGCGCAAGATCGATCTCTCCTTCGGACAGGATGCTCCAATTACGGATAGCGGTGCCGTGCCGATCTGGATTAGAGACGAATGGTCGGTTGCAGAGAAGGCAGTTCGGGAGGAGGCTCAGGCTGCTGGACCGGAGAGCCCGCTGGTGTTCGTCTTTCTGCCGAAGCGCAACGCGGATGATCTTAAGCGTGTATTGACCGGGCTGGCGGCGGCCACGGATACTCTGGAGGCTCGCGGCGCGCCGACCACCCGCGAGGGCCTGGAAGCCCGTCAGGGCATGGAGACGCGGAGAAGTGATTTGCAGCGGCAAGTCACTGCTCTCGTCGGAAATATTTTACGGGATGCAAAGGTATTCCAGGGCGGCGGCAACGAGATGGCAGTAGGTGATCTGCGTGCCTCTGTACAGGAAGTAATGAAGCAATCGCTCGCTCGGCTCTATCCCCAGTTCGATATGGCCGATTTTGAGGCGACGAAGTGGGCAAAAGTTAAAGATCGGGCACGACAGAGTGGTGGTGACTCGCTCATGGCAGTCGGCTATAGCGGGGATGTGGACAAGAATCCGGTCTGCCAGGCCGTTATGAATTTCGTGGGAGCGACTGGCAAAAAGGGCATCGACGTGCGGAAGCGTTTCACTGGTTCTCCCTATGGCTGGCCGCAAGATGCCATCGATGGCGCTCTCCTCGCACTGGTAGTAGCGGGCTGCCTCCGCGCCTCCCAGAATGGAAGTCCGACCGGGGTGCAGCAGATTGACAACACCAAACTGGGGCAGACGGAGTTTCGTGCCGAGGGTGTGACTATTACTCCTATCCAGCGGATCGGGGTCCGAAAACTGGTCGCGGATGCCGGAATTAAGATCAATGCCAACGAGGAGACACTGGCGCTTCCGAACTACCTGACACAGATGACCAATCTGGCGGCAGCAGCAGGTGGAGCGCCACCATTGCCCCCTGTACCAGACACCCCCCATCTGGAAACATTGAAGACTCTAAGTGGAAACGAACTTCTTTACGCGGTCTTTGAGCAGAAGGATCGGCTGGCAAAAGAGTTTGTGGACTGGACGGCGATAAAGAAGGAGGCGCAGGTCCGAATGCCGCGCTGGGAGACGCTGCAGCGGCTGCTGATCCATGCGACGTCGCTGTCAACGTATGCTGGTATCCAGGCACAGGCAGACGCAATCAAGTCCAACCGTTCCCTTCTGGTGGCTCCTGATTCGGTTCCGTCTCTCTGTGCCTGCCTCGCTGATGATCTCAGGACCCACGTAGAGGCCGCCCGCGAACGGCACCTGGCGGCGTCCTCCGACAAGATGGGCGACCTGGAAGAAGACGCGACCTGGCAGCGACTCTCTGACACTGAGCAGCAGCAGATACGGCGCACGCATGCTCTTGTCCCTCTGGAACCCCTGTTGGTAGGTACCGATGCCGAACTGCTGAGGACTCTGGACACCACCCCATTAAAAGAGTGGGGCAACAGGACGGCGGCCATCGCAGAGCGAATCAAGGCGGCGCTCCTCGAAGCAGCCCGACGTTTGGAGCCACAGGCCGAGCGCGTTACTTTACCCAGTGCCAGTCTAAAAACCGAGGCCGATGTAGACGCCTATATGACGAAGGTGCGGACCGCGATTATGGTCCACATCACTGAAGGTCGTCCGGTCGTTATTTGAGGAGAAATCCGCCTTGGCGTCCTTGTCCACCGAACAGCGCAACCTGCTGGAGCGCACAGTCATCAACGCCCGTGATGAAGCAGAGAAGGCAGCGAAAGCCGCTCTAGTTCGTCTTGCCGTCCATCAGCGGGACCCCTATGCCACTCTATCCACGGAGGACCGAAGCCTGCGGAACCGATTGAGGGCAGAAGCGCGACGGCTGGGCGAGCCTTCTGAGGACCAGGGTCGGGACAGGGCAGAGCCATTCTTGCCTCTGGTCACGGAGGTTGCCTATGCCCAATGGCATCGGATGCTGTTTGCCCGGTTTTTGGCGGAAAACCATCTATTGATGCACCCGGAAGGCGTCGCTGTTACGCTGGCTGAGTGCGCGGAACTAGCGGCAGACGAAGGGGAACCAGATGCCTGGATGCTGGCTGCCCGCTATGCTTCCGCAATGCTCCCAGGCATTTTTGGACTCGATGATCCTACGACAAATGTCCGATTTGACGCCGCTGGACGTCTGGCTCTGGAACGACTCGTGAGCGATCTGCCTGCCGTCATCTTCACCGCTGATGACAGTCTGGGTTGGGTCTATCAGTTCTGGCAGACGAAGCGCAAAAAAGAGGTAAACGACAGCCAGGTAAAGATAGGTGGCGCGGATATATCTCCAGTGACGCAATTGTTCACCGAACACTACATGGTCCAGTTTCTCCTTCACAACTCGCTCGGCGCGTGGTGGGCGACGCGGCATCCGGGTGAGGACCTACCTACTGATCTGGACTATCTACGTCGGAATGAAGATCGAACGCCTGCTGCGGGGCAGTTCTCCGGCTGGCCCGAACGCGCTGCCGATCTTCGCATACTTGACCCCTGCTGTGGCTCCGGGCATTTTCTGGTCGCCGCGTTCGTCCTCCTGCGCCGATTCCGCATGGTCGAGGAGGGATTGGATGAAGCGCAAGCCGGGGACGCCGTAATCCGAGACAATCTTTTCGGGCTTGAACTGGACCCACGCTGCACTCAGATCGCCGTCTTTGCCCTTGCGCTGGCTGCGTGGAAGGCGGGCGGCTATAGGGAACTGCCGCTTCCGAATATCGCATGCGCAGGATTGCCGGTTGGAGAGAACGCTTATGAGTTCACTCATCTGGCAGAAAATGATCCAGATATGGAGGCGACTCTTCGGCACCTGCACCGTCTTTTCCAGCAGGCTCCAGACTTGGGCAGCCTGATTGACCCGGAGCGTGTGGCGCGTGAGGAAGGCAAGACAGCCTACATGGAGTCAATGTTTGCTCCGAAGTGGGAAGAGATCGCAAAACGGCTGGAAAAGGCACTGGCGCAGGAGCGCTCGGACGATCCGGCAGCCGCGATCTTCGGCGCGACGGCAAGGGGGGTTGCGCGTGCCGCTGACTACCTGACCCGGCGCTATCATTTAATAGTGACGAACGTGCCGTATTTGGCGCGGGGCAAGCAGGACGCTGAACTCCGTAAGCATATTGAAACCTTCCACAACGATGCGAAGGCCGATCTTGCCACCGCCTTTGTGGATCGCTGTCTGCGGTTTTGCGCTAACAGCGGCACAGTCGCTATTGTAACACCACATAATTGGTTGTTCCTCGATTCCTACAGTTCTCTTCGCAAGCGGCTTCTCAAGGCCGCAGCATGGAATGTCGTGACGCGCATGGGCCCCGGCGCGTTCGAGACCATCGGGGGTGAGATAGTAAACGTCGCACTCCTTGTCCTCACAAATTCCATTCCCGCAAAGAAACATACTCTCGCTGGATTGGACGCTTCCGCCTCACGTATTCCTACTGAAAAGGCAAATCTGCTCCGTTGCGGCCTGCTTCACATCGTCTCGCAGTCGGACCAACTCAAGAACCCCGACGCCCGCGTTACACTCGAAGAACATAGCACTGGAATACTCCTCGAAACACATGCTCGCTCCTTCAAAGGCGTGACAAGCGGTGATGATCCTCATTTTCGTCGTAACTTCTGGGAGAATGCACAACTTCCTGAGGGTTGGAGGTATCTGCAAAGCACCGTCAAGGGCACAGTGCATTATGGTGGCTGCGAACATGCTCAGTGGTTTTCAGCAATGAATGAACCCCTGAACGAAGCAGAGGAGCAATCTGGCTACGACTTCAGTGACTTTGAAGAGCGAAGAAAAATTCAGAATGTTGCGGGCGTCTACATTCGAGCGGTCGAGACATGGGGGCGGCGGGGGGTCGCAATCTCGTTAATGGGGCATCTGCCGTGTGCCCTAAGTCTTGGAGAACCATTTGACACGAACACTGGCGTCGTTATGCCGAAGGACGAATCGCATCTGCCAGCGATCTGGGCGTTCTGCTCATCAACGGAGTTTCCGTCCGCAGTCCGCCGCATAGACCAGGCGCTGAAAGTCACTAATGCCTCGTTGGTCAAGGTGCCGTTCGACCTTGACCACTGGCAGGAGGTGGCGACGGAGCAGTATCCGAACGGTTTGCCGGAACCACACTCCGACGATCCGACTCAGTGGCTTTTTCACGGACACCCGGCGCGCTCCACCAGTCCCCTTCAAGTCGCCGCTGCCCGCTTACTTGGCTACCGCTGGCCCCAGAACGAAGCGGATGACATCGACCGCTTCGCCGATGCCGATGGTATTGTGTGCCTGCCGCCTATATCCGGGGAACCACCCGCTGCGCAACGCCTCCGTGAACTTCTTGCCGCCTCTTATGGCGCAGACTGGTCCCCCGCCGTGGAGGAGCGTCTGCTGGCCGAGGCCGGGTTTGGCGGGCGCGGTCTGGAAATGTGGCTGCGGGAGGGATTTTTCGCCCAGCATTGCCGTCTGTTCCACAACCGCCCGTTCCTCTGGCAAATCTGGGACGGGCATAAAGAGGGCTTCTCCGCCGTCGTCAACTATCACCGGCTCACGCGGCAGAATCTGGAGCGCCTGACCTATACCTATGTTCAGTTCTGGATCAATGCCCAGCGCGATGCCGATAGCCGGGGTGTAGCCGGAGCCAATGCCCGCCTTGTTGCCGCCCTCGCGCTCCAGAATAAACTCAAAGCCATTCTGGAAGGCGAGCCACCTTATGACATCTACGTGCGCTGGAAGCCTTTGAATAAACAGTCCACCGGCTGGGACCCCGACGTCAATGATGGGGTCCGCCTGAATGTGCGCCCATTTGTTCAGGCTGGCATTCTACGGGCGAAATTCTCAGTGAATTGGAATAAGGATCGCGGCACCAACCCGGACGGCTCCGAGCGCCTGAATGACATTCATCTAACGCGGCCGGTGAAAGAGGGGGCGCTGCATACTTTTTCTTCAAGGCCCAACGGATGATAGACGGCACGCTAACGGGTCAGTCCAAGGTTTCTCAAAAAGACCGTCAGACACTAGATATAGCGTTAGGGTATCATTCAAGGCGGTATAGGTAGGCTATGGGCCTTGACTCACCTGGAGTGCTTGAGATATAATCTTCATTATCGATCTGGTCCTTAGGAGGTCATAACGTGTCTGAATTATCCCCGAAGGAAATCCGGGACGCCATCGCCGCCTTCCGCACTATTGAGCAGGCGTGCAAGGAGTCCGGCGTTCGCGTTGCAGAGTTGGAGACGGAATTAGCGGATGATTCGCATCCAGCACCGGTGGAAGCAACCGTAGTTCGCCGTGTGGTTTGCCGTATCATTAACAATCGGAACCTGCGCCAAGCGGTTCGCAAGACGAACATGCCTGGGTCCGTATATCTCGACCTGCAACACTCCATTGAAGCGACCGGAACCGCAGGAGTACGTCACCGCGACCCCCGCGTGCTTTCGAGTGACGAGTGGGCCGACCGGGGTGAAGTTGCCTGCCAAGGCAACCTCTTTGACGAGCCTGAGCCGGTCGCAGCGCCGCATAAAGGCGGTATCGAGTGGGACGACGACGGCAAGCCGTTCGCATAGAGGAGGCGCTGATGACCCGTCATCAAACCCCCGACTGGACATTTCTGGAGCGCCCGCAAGAGATTGCGGAGCAGGTACGTCGCGGGCACGGCATTACGACGTTGCCCGTGCCTGTCGCCGCCATCGCCCAGGCCGAGGGAGCCACGATCCAATATGTCCCGCTGGCGTCGGAAGGGGCGTTAGCGCACACATCTTCAGGTTACATTCTGAAGGTCAATGAGGCTGCCACATCCACACGCCGGAGATATACAATTGCGCACGAGGTCGGCCACATACTTTGTGACCGGCTGACCGGTACCTTATCCGGTACGCGCTACCGAAGTTCCGACAATAACTTGGGCATTCGCGAAGAGGAGCGTTTCTGCCAGCGATTTGCCGCCTGTCTGTTGATCCCTGACGAATCCATCGCCGCCTTCGCCAAATGGGAAGATATGTCCATCGAGAAACTGCAGGAAAAGGCACGCGAACTTCAGGTTTCCTCCCAGGCCCTTATCTGGCGCGTGTTGGAGCGACTACCCAACGAAGGTGGCGCGATCTGTTTTCGGATCATGGGAAAACCAAACGACCTTGAAGATATGAAACTGCGGGTGGACTGGAATGTTTTTCCAAAGACGGTGAAGAAGTACATTGCGCGATATGATTCGGTTCCGCAGGACTCTCCGATTCAGCGGGCTCTGACCCACCAACGCACAGCGCTGTATGAGGATGTGAAAGTTGACTTCGGCAGTCTTCGTGGCAAGCGCAACCTACTGGTCAAGTCAGTGGGCGGGTCCGTTCTTGCCATTGTACTGCCGGTAGAGGTTGACCCCTTGATATTCAAGTGCGCAGCCCAGGTGGTGGCGGAGGGTATATAGGCAAGTTCTTCATGCTGGATAGACCTAAGCCGCCAGGCTTGTCGCCGGGCGGCTTTTTGCGTTTTCCTGGAATTTCATCTTCAGGGTGAATGCAACTTCAACGGACGGAGGCCCAATGAAACTTCCTGTTTTCGAGTTTCGGTTTAACAATACCGTGCCGCACTTACAGCGAGATGCTATCATGGCGATCCCGCCGTATGCGTTTGTAGGGCCGCATAGTGTAGACCCGCCGACACAAAGGGACCCATTCGACTGCGACTATTATCGCTCGTTTGTCACGGAGCAAGAGGCGCGGGAATACTTTGACCAGATAAAGAAATACCCGGATGTGAATACATCCTCAATCAAGTATGAAGTGTTCGTCCCCAGCGGAGCAAAGACTTGAGTTTGCCCACAACGCTGTTTGCGGCGCTGCTCGTCGGTCTACAGCGCGCTTCAGACTATAACACGGCTGACGCCTCTGCACCGGTTGCTGTACTTTGGACAGATGCTGGACGGCAGTGGGAAGCGCTGGTGCCGCGATTGCGAACGGAACTCGCGATCTTGACGCTCGGCCAGTACGATCCTGCGACGCGCACCGGTCCCGCCATCTGGCTACGCTGCATGAACGCCCGCGCCTTGCCGGACGCCGACTGGCCCCAGGATACAACGCCGATCATCTATCTTCCCGGTACCAGCCGACAGGAGTTACGGGCAGTCGATGAATGCCCTCGCGATCTCCAGCCACTTGCTGAACTCCAATACCGGGGAGTGCTCTGGACCCATAAAAACGGGCGCGACTGGACAATAGCCGGGTTCCTTCAATCCCATGATGATCTGCAGATCGAGGTTGCTTCAGATAACGCCACTCGTGAGGCGCTGCAGCGCTCGCTGCTGAAACTGGCTGACGAGCCAATCGCGGCACTCCGGTCTGAAGCCCCGCTTACTGCCGCAAAACTCAATGGTCTCCTCAACCCGCAGCCCGTGCGCAATCTACTCCACTGGATGAATGATCCTGCTGGGCAAAGGGCAAAATTGTCGGACAGTGAATGGGCCGCGTTTCGGGCCACCTGTCAAGACCAGTTTAAGTTTGATCCATTGACAGATGGAGAGATCACTGCCGCGCTCCATCTTGGGAATCGTGATGACGTGTGGCAGAGCGTATGGAATCGTTTCACTGAAGCGCCCCTCCGCTATCCGAATATGCCTGATCTGCTCAGGCGCGCCCGGCCAACGACAACCGATGCCCTGTTCCACGAGCCTTCCTCCTGGCCGCAGGATAATGAAGCCGCAGAAGCAGCGCTGCGCAAGAAATTTCAGGCGCTCAAGGATATGCTTCCCGCTGACGCCCGCAAACAGATAAGAGAACTCGAAAAGTCGCATGGGGCTCGGCGTGGCTGGGTCTGGGCAGAACTCGGCCTTTCCCCGCTCGCCAACGTCCTTCCCGCACTTGTTACGTTGGCCGAGACCACAGAAATCCCCCTCGGTGGTCTGACGCCGCAGGATGTTGCCAGTGCCTACATCTCAGGCGGCTGGAACGCCGACGCTGCCGTGCTGGACGCCCTCGCCATTCCGGGAAGCACGGACGACCTCAACGCGGTGAAGGCTGTTGTGGATCTGCTGTACCGGCCCTGGCTTCAGGACAGCGCCGAGGCATTCCAGCAGGCAGTCAAAAATCATCCCCTGCCATTACCGCCAGCCTTGGGGCACGCGGTGGCTCCAAAAGCAGGATGCTGCTGGCTGTTCGCGGACGGCCTGCGCTATGACGTAGGGCAGCGCCTGGCCGAGGCGCTGGAACGAGAAGGTCTATTGGTCGAGCGCGAATGGCAGTGGGCGGCTCTCCCTGGCGTCACTCCCACAGCAAAGCCTGCCGTCTCGCCGGTTGCACCTTTACTTGGGCCAGGTACCGGTTTCACCTGCATCGTCTGCGAAGACAGCGCAAAGGTGGGAGTGGACAATCTGCGGCGCGAACTTGCTAAAGCCGGGTATGTCATCCTGATGAAGGATGACCTCGGTACCGCGACCGGAGCCGCATGGACGGAGTGCGGCGCATTGGACATTACGGGGCACAATTTGGGTTGGAAACTGGCGCTGCGGGTGCCGGACGAAGTTAAGGAGATCGCGGGCCGAGTGCGGGCGCTACTGGAGGCGGGCTGGCGGGAAGTCAGGGTTGTAACCGATCACGGCTGGCTTCTCCTGCCTTCCGGTCTGCCCAAAGCCGATCTGCCGGAGCATTTGACGGAAGATCGGAAAGGCCGTTGTGCCCGCCTCAAGGACACGGCATATACGAGTCAGCAGACCGTGCCCTGGCATTGGGATAATGATGTGCGGATTGCTGTGCCGCCTGGTATTTGCTGCTTTGTAGCCGGGCAGGAATACGATCACGGCGGACTGAGCGTCCAGGAGTGCGTCACGCCGGTGCTAGTTGTCCGCAGCACCGCACCCACGGGGCCGCCTGCCACTTTAGCCAACGTGCGCTGGGCGGGGTTGCGTTGCCGGATTCAGGTCACAGGCGGGAGTCAGGGTATGTCTGTGGATGTGCGCACGAAGCCTGCGGACTCGGCCACGTCGGTAGTCGCCTCCTCGAAACTGGTTGATTCGGGGGGCCAGGTTTCTCTTGTCGTGCCTGACGATACGCACGCGGGAGCGGCTGCCGTCGTCGTGCTATTGGGGCTGGATGGAGTCGTGCTCGCGCAGCAGCACACGACAGTGGGAGAGGATAGTTAATGGAGTTAGATGCGCTCGACAGACTGGCTGCGGAAGCGTTCGACGGTTACATTGTCCGTAAAGACCTGGTGCGCCGGTTCAAAGGTCAATATCCTGTCCCCACATACGTTGCGGAATTTCTCCTGGGTCGCTACTGCGCCAGCACCGACGAGGACGAGATCGCCGAAGGTCTGCAGATTGTCGAGCGCCAGATGCGGGAGCGCACTGTCCGCGCAGGCGAAGAAGAACTCTTCAAAGCCCATGCGCGCGAACGCGGCAGCGTCAAGGTCATTGACCTTATCACCGCACGCCTGGACGCCAACACCGACTCCTATGTGGCGACGCTTCCAAGCCTGCGCTTGACGGATGTCCGTATCGAGGCTGAAGTCGTCATCGAGAACCAAAGGATGCTCACTGGGGGCTTCTACGCCGAAATCGAGTTGGAATACGACGCTGCCATTGCAACGCAGAAGAACGGACGGCCTTTCGGCATGCGCTCGCTCCGGGCGATCCAGTTATCTAAGCGCGGCGTGGTCGAAGACTTGATCCGGGGCCGGGAAGCGTTCACGACTACGGACTGGAAGGCGTTTCTCTTGCGGAGCGTCGGGCTTGAACCAGCGCTCCTGTCGGCGCGCCAGCAAGATGTGCTCATCCTGCGTATGGTGCCGTTTGTGGAGCGCAACTACAATGTAGTTGAACTCGGCCCACGCGGTACGGGCAAGAGCCACCTCTACCAGCAAGTGAGCCCCTACTCCCACTTGGTAAGCGGAGGGAAGGCGTCCGTCGCCCGCATGTTCGTCAACAACCAGAACGGGCAGCGCGGTCTCGTCTGCCAATACGATGTCGTCTGCTTTGATGAGGTCTCCGGCGTCTCTTTCGATCAGAAGGATGGCGTCAACATAATGAAGGGCTACATGGAGTCCGGCGAGTTCAGCCGGGGCCGCGAGAGCATCCGGGCGGACGGCGGCATCGTGATGGTCGGAAATTTCGATGTGGACGTGGAGCACCAGCAGCGGGTCGGTCACCTGTTTGGCCCCATGCCACCAGAGATGCGTGACGACACAGCCCTCATGGATCGCATCCACGCGTATGTGCCTGGTTGGGATGTACCCAAGATGCAGACCGATCTGTTCACCGACCACTTCGGCCTAGTCTCCGATTTCCTCTCCGAATGCTGGACGCGATTGCGAAATGAGACGCGCGTTTCGGCTTTGATGGGACGCGTGGACTTCGGCGGCGCGCTCAGTGGCCGCGACACCACTGCCGTGAACAAGACTATCAGCGGGCTCCTAAAACTGCTCTATCCAAGCCCAGAGGCGTGCATCCCGGACGACGACCTGGAGTGGGCTGTTCGACTCGCGCTGGAGTGCCGCCGCCGCGTCAAGGAGCAACAGAAACGGATCGGAAGCGCCGAGTTCCGCAATACGCAGTTCTCCTACCGAATGGGCGTGGACGGTGTGGAAACATTTGTTTCCACACCAGAGTTGCAGAGCGCCGAGGGAATCGGCACCGATCCTCTTCCCCCAGGGCATGTCTGGGGCGTCAGTCCTGGCGGGCAAGACGAAGCGCCGGGACTGTACAGGATTGAGGTAAACGAGACGCCAGGTTCCGGCGTCAAGATCGCCAACGTGGGCGCGCCAGGCCCACTTCGGGAGAGCGTCCAAACCGCCTATCAGAATCTGCAATCTCGAAACCGTGAACTCATCGGAGATCGCGACGCCAAGCAGCACGAGTTGACCATACAGGTAAGGGCTATGGATGTAGCGCGCGAGGGCTCCAACCTGGGCGTACCTATTCTTCTGGCCTTCTGTAGCGCCCTACTCGCCAAGAGCCTGCGGGGAGGCACGATCATTATCGGCGGCATGAGCATCGGCGGCTCCTTTGAGCCGATCCACAACGCTGTTAGCGTGGCGGAACTTGCCGTCGAGAAGGGCGCGCAGACGATCCTTTTTCCTGTGAGCGCCCGCCGCCAACTGAACGACTTATCAGACGAAATGGCAGCCAAGATCAACATCGTATACTTTACCGATGTCCGCGATGCCCTATTGAAGGCCATTGCTGAGTAGGGCTTCGCTGCACTGTGTAAATTGACAAACTGCCGATGCCCTCGGCGGTATCATATAGGGTCATCGTGACTGCGTTTGTTTCTTCCGATGACCAGGATGGCATCTATGAAATTTGCTCCCGAAACTCAAGCGGTCTTAGACCGCGTTGGAGACATAACCAAGACACCCATTCACTTTATCCCTGAACTCGACTCGCCTTATCTGTTGGCGCAGTTTACACCGGCTCGTGGTGGGGTACAGGCCCACATGCTCCGATATAAGCCTGATGTTCCAGGAGTCAGTTACGTCGTAGCGTTTCAGTCCGCTTTCATGCTCCGACTTTATGAGAATCCACCCGCCGAGCGATTCGAGTTTGGAGCATCCGGCACGGGACTACAATCGGTGCTGAACTCGATGCAAGGGCCAGGCGGCATCGAAGACAGGCTCGGCATAAAAGAGCCTGAACTTATGGGTTTCGCGAGGCAGATGTACGACGGCGTAATGCTGCAGGCGAGAAGCGCCCCAATCGGCATGCTCGTAGATAACTGGCTCTATAACGATTTTCCGGGCCTGCGGGGAGAGCAGGAAGCCTCAATTGCCAGCCAGCAACAAACCAACGTGAAGTCCCTGAGCCCGGCAGCACGAACCATAGCACCGCCCACGGTTTATAGCGCTAATGTCAGCATGTGTGCCGCCTATGCCATTTTTGCCGACCGCCTCTACCAGAAAAACCTGTATACGATCCCATTCCTGTCGGCAGGCTTCAAGGAGCGTGCCGCACAGGCTGATCAATCGACGCCTTTGGAGCAATTGTTACGAGCGTCGGATGGCAAGCAGCCAACCTGTGGGCAGGATGGTTCCGGTCACGCTGGTCCGTGCCTATGAGATAGTGCAGGGGCTGTGAAGACATTCGCCTACGATCCGCAGCGGATTCGCACGCTCATGCAGAACTGCCTGTCGTCCACCCGTGATTGGGTTGGAAGCGAGTACGCAGCCACGGAACGGCGTGACCGCCTTCATTTACGCGATCGATGAGGACAAGCCTGTAAAGATTGCCGCGTCGCTCCCCGGCGCCGGGGAGCACCGAACGGTCGATCCGCCGGGCGTGAGCCGTCGAATCGGGTAGCGGAAGAGGTTCGGCGGAACTTCGCGCCAGGGAAGTTCATTTCTCGAATGAGAATTCTGAAACGTCGATGCCCGTATTTTGCCCTGGTTTTTACGAAAAATCGGTATCAAATGGAGTGCAAATCTGCACGATTCGGAGCCGAAAAACGCCAGTTGCGATACATTTCTGCACACTTTTTTGGAGCCGCAGCGTCGCCGGACCCGGCCGCCGGACCACATCTTCGCGCCATCGACGACGCTGTCGGCGAAGGCAGCACGTCGACCGGATCGCCGCCAAAACCTGGGTTCCCCCCTCCCTAACCGCGCGACCGCTCAAAATCGTATGGCTTCGACGATCGCCAGAACACCAAGCAGCCCGCGACACGATCCGCACCCGGTACAGCTTGGCCGGATCTCCATCTGGTGGAACAGGTCTCGCCGCCAGGATCGCGTGTCCGCGCAGGCGGACTTGAAGCTTTCACCGGGCGAGGAATCTATTCTCACGCGGTTGTTCGACCCCAACTTAGCGCATAGGGGACGGCAGCGTGCGTGCGGGCGCGCCGGCGACTGCACAGCACGTCTCGCGGTGGACCATTGGCACCATTCCATTTCATATCAACGTTCGCAGAATCCCTACCCGCTGAGTTGAATTGAATTAACTCCGAGGGGGCGCACGTAAAATCATACGATGATTGGTGCTTAAACTGGCCATGCCTGCGGCTGTTTGAGCGAGGTGGATTGGGCTGGCAGTAGGGAACATTCGCGAAGTCAGGGTTTGCGATACGTACCGTCCGCGGATAAAGACTTATGGATAGAGCGCAAAATAACAAACACAGTTTCTGGAAACTCACCACTTCCTACTGGTTCATTCATCACGGAGGGACTAAACGCCAGGCCGGAGTACTGCCGATCGGCGAGCTTGATCCGGTAGCGCCATGGGGTTACTGCCCGCTGGTGAACGGCAATGTTAAATCGGGTGGCATTGTGGGTGTCGCGCCGGACTGCGTGCAGACGAACGAAGCGACGGCATTGGCGCTGCGGTTGATCTCATCGAGGTCCCAGCCGGCCAGCCAACCGAGCGCCATGGCGGCCGTGAAGGCGTCGCCCGCGCCGATGGTGTCGACGATGGCCACCGGCGCTCCGGGCACATCGGCCGTCCGGCCGTCGGCATAAAGCACGCTGCCTCTTCCGTCGCGCGTCAGTGCGACGAGATTCAGCTCATACCGGTCCGCCAGTTGCGCAAGCTGGTCGGTCGTGCAGCCACTCAACCCAAACATCTCCGCCGCCACCCTCAGCTCTTCGTCGTTGATCTTGAGTACGTTTGCAATGAACAGCGACTCCTCAACTACCCGTCTGGTGAAATAGTGCTGCCGCAAGTTTATATCAAGGATGCGCAGGCCGTGCCGCGGAACTTCGCGCACGATGGTCTGGATGGCCTCGCGCGATTGGTCGCATCGCTGTGCAAGCGTTCCGAAGCATACCACGTCCGCTCGGGAAGCAAGCGCCATGCTCTCGACGGTCGCTTCCAGCCGGTCCCAGGCGACATTCTCGTGAATCGTGAAGCGGTGTTCGCCGCCCGACAGCATCTCTACTGAGACGGTGCCCGTTGGCGCGGCATCGTCCAGCTGGACGCAGGCTGTCGGCAGGCCCAGGACCTCCAGCCGCGTGAGGATGTCACGCCCATTCTGGTCATTGCCCACGCGGGTCACGGGTCGGGCCTCTGCGCCAAGCGCATGGGCATGGTAGGCGAAGTTCGCAGGCGCGCCGCCAAGCTGCCTGCCGCCCGGCAGCATATCCCATAATATCTCGCCGAGCCCAAGGGAAAGGCTATTTGTTGGAATTGGCGTCTCCATTTCAACGTATACTGATTCCGCCCCATAACGGAAACAACGAGCAAAGCGCACCTCGTCACCGATCACCTTGACGCGGACAGCGGCACTGGCGTATACTCACGCTTGTTGCAAAGTCTCACCGGGCGCGACGACTGAACCACGACGCCCTGTCTGACGAACTCAACACTCAACACCCAGGACCCAATACCCAACACCTGATGACCCCTCTCCTCAGCTGCCAATCTCTCGGTAAATCCTACGCCTCGCGCCCTCTCTTTCGCAACATCTCTTTCGGTATCCTGCCGGACGAGCGTCTCGGCCTGATTGGGCCGAACGGTTCGGGCAAGACGACGCTACTTCGAATCCTGGCCGGCGAGGAGGTTTCCGACGAGGGAGAGGTATCCCGGCGGCGCGATCTGAGTCTGGTCTATGTACCGCAGACAGACGAGTTTCTGCCGGGTCAGACGGTGGCGCAGGTCCTGGCCGGCGCGATGTCCTTACAGCGCATGGAAGACTATGAGATGGCGGCGCTGCTCAATCGCGTCCTCGCGCAGGTCGGGTTCGAGGATACCGCGGAGAGCGTCGAAACGCTGTCTGGAGGATGGCGGAAGCGGCTGGCGCTCGCTCGCGCGCTTGTTCAGCAGCCGGGTCTTCTCATCCTCGACGAACCGACAAACCACCTGGACCTGGAAGGCGTGCTCTGGCTTGAATCCCTGCTAGGATCCGCGCCGTTCGCGCTGCTGCTGGTCAGTCACGATAGGTACTTCCTCGAGAACGTGTCGAATCGCACGATCGAGCTGAACCGCGCCTATCCCGAAGGGTTTCTAAGCATTGCCGGCCCGTATAGCGAGTTTCTTCAGCAGAAGGAGGAGTTCCTCGCGGGGCAGGCGCATCAGCAGCATGCGCTCCAGGGCAAGGTGAAGCAGGAGATCGAGTGGCTGAGGCGCGGTCCTCAGGCGCGTGCCACGAAGGCGAAAGCGCGGATCGATCAGGCGCACAGGATGATCGACGAGCTCGCCGACTTGAAGGTGAGGAACGCGCAGGGGCGCACTGCGGAGATCGATTTCAACGCATCCGGCCGCAAGACAAACGATCTGATCGTCGCCCGTGGCATTCAGAAGCGCCTCGGTGGCCGCCTCCTGTTCTCCGGTGTCGAACTGTCGCTTTCGCCGGGACGCCGCGTTGGACTCATCGGGCCTAACGGCAGTGGAAAGACCACTCTGCTGCGCATCCTTGTCGGCGAACTGGAGGCGGATTCCGGCCAGATTCAGCGCGCGGAGCGCCTTCGGATCGTGCGGTTCAATCAAAACCGCGATCGACTGGATCGCTCGCTCTCGCTGCGCCGAGCGCTCGCGCCCGAGAGCGACAACGTCGAGTTCCGGGGAAGCACGATGCATGTCTCCGCGTGGGCCAAACGGTTTCTGTTCGACGCGGACCAGCTGGACATGATCGTAGGCAACCTCTCCGGCGGCGAGCAGGCGCGCGTGCTGATCGCCGACCTGATGCGCCGGCCGGCCGACCTTCTGCTGCTCGACGAGCCGACAAACGACCTGGATATTCCCACTCTTGAGGTCCTCGAGGAGAGTCTAGTAGAGTTTCCTGGCGCGATCGTCCTGGTTACGCACGATCGCTACCTTCTGGACCGCGTCTCGACCGAGATTCTGGCGCTGGATGGCGCGGGCGGATCTCATCTGCTTGCCGACTATGCGCAGTGGGAGAGGACGTGGTCTGATCGGAGACAGCCCGGCGCAGGTAGCTCTGGCCCGACTAAGTCACAGGAGCCAAAGCCTGCGCCAGGCGCTCCAAGACGGCTGTCGACAGGGGAGCAGCGAGAACTCGCAGGCATGGAAGCGGCCATAATGGCGGCTGAAGGTGAGGTCGCGCGACTGCACGACCGTCTCGCCGACCCTGCCGTTGCCGCGGATCACATTGCGGTGCGCGATGTGTTCACTGCGTACGAACAGGCTGAGAAGCGCGTCGCACAGCTATACGCACGATGGGAGGAACTGGAGTCGCGGCGTTAACCGGCGTTTCGGTCAGAACTCAAAATGATGCTCGACCGCGTAGACGGCGAGCTGCGTCCGATCTGCCAGGGCCAGCTTTTCCAGCAGGTGGCTCACATGGTTCTTCACGGTCCCCGTGCTGATGCCGAGGCGGTGTGCGACCTCTTTGTTGCAGAGGCCTTGCGCTATCAACGCGACAATGGCCTGTTCACGCTCGGTGATTCGGTGGCGATGCCCGCTTCGTACGGGCCAATGCGGAATATTCGACGCGGCGTGACCGTCGTCATCCGCGCATTTCTTCGTCGCGGTGGCTGCCGAGAGCACCCGCAGGAGTTCGCTGCGATCCGCGCGCGCCGGCAGATAGGCGTCCGCACCCTGGCCGCGAGCCTGCGCTCTTTCCGATCTAAGGGCCTCTTCCGCGGCCGCCTCGGGCGAGGAAGTTCGGTCGGCTTCCCCCAGGACAACGATGGCCGCGGCGGGACACGCGGCGCGCAGGCGGGAGACGATCTCGCAACCGCCTTCCGCGCGCGTAAGGTCCGAGTCGAGGACGATCAGTTCCGGGTGTTCCCGCTCCGCAGTACGCCTCGCTTCATCTGGATCCGAAGCCTCCCCTACGACGACGAATAGCTGGTCAGCGCCCACCAGGGCAACCAGGCCCTGCCGGAAGAGAGTCCGTTCCGCGGCGATAATCGTGCGAATCTGGGTCATGGGGCCGCCTCCAGAGCGTATGGGAGTCGCGGTGGTCTGGCATTTAGATACACGCTATATCTTCGCGCACCAGAGGACCGCGTTCATGATAATCCTCTGAACGTTAGCGTTGACGTAGGTTCGGTACGTCTCGTGACCCGGACGGAAGTAGAAGACGCGGCCGATACCATGGCCCTCTCCGACGCCACCGCCCGGGCCGGAAGTGAAGCCCTCCGCCTTTCCTCGCCCGACGGTCCAGCAGATACCGCTCGGAAAATATTCGCCTCCTAACGGGAAGTGAGACTGAAAGACCACGCACAGCGGCGGTGGAACTTCGAATGGAGCGCCGTACATCTCCTCCTGGTCCAGCGTGAAATCGCGGACGCCGCGCGCGATGGGATGCTTTGGAGCACAGACGGTTATCTCCTCGGTATCGGGCGGGCTGGCCTCCCGCCAGCCGCCTTTCAGGTGGCCGCTAGTCGCAAGTACCCACTGCATCGGCTTGGAGTAGTGCGCGGAGTGCAGAAAGATGACTCCCATGCCGTGGTCGTGAACGTGATGATAGATTCGACGCGCGTTATCGTCAATCAGCTCCCGGTTACGGCCATGGGACCACCATATCAGCACGTTCGCGGCATTAAGAGCGGCGTCTGAGCAGCCCTGCTCTGGATCGTCGATCGAGGCGGTTGTCGCCACGATCGCGCCTTTACGCGCAGCGGTGTTAAGACCTTCCGCGATTGCGCCCTTGATTCCGCCGGGGTAATTGTCCCTAGATGCATGGGAGGGATTCTCGTCCCAGACCAACACACGCACAGGATCCGTCTCCGCCATCGTCATCCTGCTCCTCTCCGCGATTGAACTCTCAGCGCCAACCTCTCGGCCAAATACTATAGTGCGATTCGATGTGAACGCGGAATCTCCTTGGCTGCCCGGACCGGTAGGAAAAGCCGCCGCACGTAGTGAAGTAATGTACGAGTCGATGCCTATATAACACAGCAGTGCGCCGGCACTGATTTCCGGCTATCGAGGTAATTGCTCATGTGTCCTGGTAATAATTCGGGGCACTTTTAGGTGTCGCGATCCGTTGCATGTGCATAATAAGCGATAGCGATTTTATTATTCCGTGCTCGACTAATCCTACATCAATCGCCGCCTTAATTGGGAGCTTGCGGGCGCATGTCAGTCAACTCGAAACCCAGGTTCATGAACTCAAGAGCGAGGTTCAGGAGTTGAGGAACTGGCTGTCGAAGGACAGTCACAACAGCAGCAAGCCACGCTCTAGCGACGGACTGCGCGGGCCCCCTAAGCTACGAAGTCTGCGTCCGCAGACCAATGGGTCGTCAGGCGCGCAACTGAATTATCAAGAACGCAGGCTCGATCCCGTCGAAGAGCACGACCGCACGGAAATTCACTCGTTGGACACATACACGTGTTGCGGGCACTTCCGTGATCAGCCTATCGGAGTAGACCGACGCCCTGTGCGGCTGTTTGTCACCGAGCACCGCGCTTTTAGGTATCTCTGCCCGCATTGCCAGACGATAAATCAACCATAGTTTCCAGCTAATGTCACCCAACCAGTGCAGTACGGGCCAGGCATTCTTGCTCTGTGCGTCTATTTGACGCAATATCAATTGCTGCCTTGTGCACGAACCGAGCAACTCCTTTTGGACCTGTTCGGCCAATCGCCTTGCGAAGACACGGTTGGCTCAGCCGACGCAAGCTGCTACAAGGCATTGGCTTCGGTGGAAGCCGAAATCAAGGTGGCGATTACCGCCGCCGATGTCGTCCATTTCGATGAGACCGGAGCTCGGATCGAGAAGCTATTGCAGTGTCTGCCTGTAGCGTGCACGAGCCTCCTGACCTACTACGCCCGACACGAGAAACGGGGACGCGTTGTTTGGCGGCGGTTCGTCCCCAATTCAAGGTGCCGTTTCGTTCGTAGTCCATTGGGCCGGAGTGAACGAGCGGGTAAAGATTCGGAATGCCGATCCGGTCTTCGGAGGCTTCGAAGGCGAATTTGTCCGTAATGCCGCGCAGATGGAGTGGAAGGCGAAGGTGGGTGATCTGAGATTCGTTTCCGATCCCATTGAGACGTCGTCAAGCTCATTCGCCGAGATTGGCCACGAACGCAACGGTTCGTTCTTTCGTTAATCGTCTAATGCTTGGCAACTGTGACGTTGAAGCGCAAGCCAATCATTAGGATCCGGAGGATCGCGACCACCAAGGGCGCCGGCGCAGTGCCGGCACCCTTGTCGCTCCCAGGAAGGATGACATTGGCTCCCGTATGGCATCTCGCAACAGAATGTCATGTAGTAGCTCTCGTCAGAATATTGGTGCCTGAGTAGAGACGTATGGAGAGTTAATCCGTGGTGAAGTTGGAATCGCGTCTTTTTTCGTCGCTTTCTGCCGCATTGACTCCCGTACTGTTATGCGCGGCGGTCCTTGTCACGCTTCCTGTAGGCGCACGGCAGATGCCTCTCGTGACAGGTAAGCGACTCTCGACGCCCCCCAGGGGAGCGAGCCAGGATGTCGGCAGCCTCCCGATGAACCTGGTCCTGACCCCGGACGAGCGGTTCGTGATCTCGAGCGACATGGGGTTTCGGCAGTCGCTCTGGAGTATTGATGCCCGGACAGGCCACGGGCTCTCGCACCTTGACTTTCCTCGCGGAGGCGTGGACGGGTTGTACTACGGATTGGCGACGGAACGGCGTGGTTCCGAGACGATGGTCTATGCCTCGCAGGGCGCCACTTCGTCCGTGCTCGTGGCGAAACTGAGCGCGGACGGGACTCTCTCGAAAGTGGGAACGCTGAAGCTGCGACCTGGCGACCTGGCGGCCGGGATCTGCCTCGACGGGCGTGGATACCTGTACGTCGCCATCAATACGTTCTCAGTCGGGACAAATGATATCCGCGTGATGACCACTCCGGGGGCCCTTGCGATCCTGGATTTGAAGACCGGCGCCGAGGTTGGACGCTGGAAGTTCGGTAAGTGGCTCACCAACTTTCCGTTCGCCGTTTCAGTTCTGCGAGATGGAAGCCGTGCTTACGTTTCGAGTCAGCGCGACGGCTCCGTCACCGTTCTGAACACCTCGGACCCACATGCTATCTCCGAGATCGCCGTTGTGCGGACAGGCGCGCACCCGGACGCGATGGTGCTCAACAGGGCTCAGACTCGGCTCTACGTCGCGAACGCGCACAGTGATACCGTCTCGATCGTCGATACAACCAGGAACCGCGTACAGTCGACGATCCTCTTGCGGCCGCCATCGCTCGGCAGCGTGGCCGGAGCCACTCCGACCGGCCTCGCTCTCTCGTCTGACGAGCAGACGTTGTATGTGACGCTTGGCGATCTGAACGCCATTGCGGTTGTCAATCTCGCAAGAATGGCGGTCGTCGGATATGCCCCGACAGGCTGGTACCCGTCCTCCGTTATCGCGACAAGGGCAGGCAAGCTGTTCTGGACGAACGCGAAAGGCACGCAGGCTCGAAATCCGAACGCGAAGTCCGTGGGTCCTGACGGGGCTTGGGGCACGTACAGCCTGAATATCCTCGAAGGAGGCGTCGCGTCGTCTCAAGCTCCGATCGAGTCGGAACTCGCCGCCTCAACGCGCCAGGTGCTTCAAAACAACCGTCCGATGCACTCCGGTACCGCTCGAAATCCACTAGCGAACCTGGGCTTGAAGGCTGGCAAGATCAAGCACGTGATCTACATCGTAAAGGAGAACCGGACGTACGATCAGGTTCTTGGAGATTTGACCGACACCCATGGCAACCGTGTTGGGGACGGCGATCCCTCTCTGGCTATGTTTGGGGAGAAGGTGACGCCGAACCAGCATGCCCTTGCTCTGAGGTTCGTCACCCTTGACAACTTCTACGACTGCGGAGAGGCGAGCGGCGACGGCTGGCCGTGGAGCACGCAGGGCATCGCGTCGGAATACGACACTAAGAACCTGCCTTACAACTACAGCGGAAGAGGACGCAAGTACGACTTCGAGGGCCAGAATAATGGGTATCCCGTCGGTGGATTTCCCGCCTCTGGGCCGGATGGCAAGCCGCTTGTAAGCGCGCTGTCTCCACTGTTCCCATCCGCGGCGCTGGTTCCGGATGTGTCGGAAGGCCCGGGCGGCCATATCTGGGACAGCGTACTGAAAGCAGGTCTGTCCCTTCGCAACTACGGCTTCTTCCTCACCTTCGGGGTAAAGCTGGGGCAGGCGGTGATGCTGCCAGACAACTATCCGTCGGTACAGGCGCTCCAGCCGGCGGGACACGATCTCAGCGGGCGAACGGACTACGATTTCCGCGAGTTCGACGGGGGATACCCCGACAGCGAGGCGCCCAAGGTCTATTTCGATCGGCGGACGCGCGCCGGAAATCCGAACGCGGCCGATGCAATCTACCCTACGCGCGCCTATGGCATGCACAATGCCCCCAGTCGCTTCACGGAGTGGAACAACGAGTTCCGGCAGATGATCGCAAAGGATCGATCCGGCGCAGCCGTTCCGAACTTCATGACGATCCGATTCATGCACGATCATACCGATGGGGTCCGCGTGGGAGTGCATACGCCGGACGCGGAGGTCGCGGATAACGATTACGCGGTTGGCCAGTTGGTCGAAGCCGTGAGCAGGAGTCCGATTTGGGAAAGTACGGCGATCTTCATCGTCGAAGACGACGCTCAGGACGGACAGGATCACGTGGACTGCCACCGCTCGACCTGTTACGTGATCAGTCCATATATCAAAGCCAACTCGGTGGATCACGCGTTCTACAATACCAACAGCGTCCTGAAGACTATGGAACTTCTGTTAGGGCTGCCTCCGCTGACACAGTACGACGCGATCGCCGGCCCGATATTGGACTGGACCAATCTGCCGTCCAACCGAGAGCCGTTCTCGGCGATTCTGCCGGCCGAGGAGATCATCTGCAAGCGGACCGCCGCAGGGTCCCGCCAGGCGCGCCTCTCCGCGCTGACCGAGAAGCTGGATTTCGTTCATCCAGACTCGGCCGACCCTGAAATTCTGAACGCCATTCTGTGGAAGTATGCCCACGGTTTGGACTCTATACCGCCGGCCCCACGCCACGCTTTCGAGGACAAATAATCGATGATGAGGGGAGTTCAGGCGGGCTACCTAAGCGGCTTGAACATCGCCAGCGCTCGTCGTATGCGGAGGGGTGTTACCTCGACTCGTCCGCTGGCTTCGAGCGCGCCCTCCGGGAGAGAGTTCAGCGCCGTGAGCGCCGCCTCCAGATCGTCGCGGATGGAGGCATTCATCTGTGGCGGCGTTGCGATCACGCCTCGAAAGCCGCCCTGCCCGCGAAAACCACCACCTCCGCCGCGGCCCATGCCCATCGCTGGCGGTCGTCGCCCCGGAGGAGCAATCAACCATTCCGCAGCCTGTTCGATTCCTTCGGCCGCCGCTTCCCTCACGCTGCGATCCGCATCTCCCAGTCCAGCCAGGAGAAGAGACATATTCGACGATCCGAACGGCGTTTGGCCGCCGCCGCCTGAGCGCGTCATCGCGTCCTGCCGCGTCAATCCTCTGTACGCCTCCGCGCGTACTTCCGGGGCGGAGTCGCTTAGCATCATCGCAAGGTCGGTTTGGCGATAAGCGCCGTTTGGACCGGGAATCGCCCGCGCAAAGGCTGCCCGCACGTCGTCTTTAGAGCTCTTTTCCAACGCGCGTATCGATTCGAAGGGCCTCATATCGATCTGAACGATACGGCGGATCGCTTCCGCCGCCGCGAACCGTACCTCAGAGTCGGGATCCTGGAGGGCTGACGCAAGATCCATAACGATGTCGCTGCGCCGCTGGCCGACACCTGCCAGGGCCCTGGCGGCGGCGGCGCGCACCCCCACGCGAGAATCGCGAAGTAGTGCCGCGACGGTTCCTATATCTGAGAATCCTAGCTCGGATTGACGCGCGATTGCAAACGCGCTGCATTCGCGAACCACGGCGTCCTGATCCTGAAGTGCAGTAATGAGACGCGGTATCGGCGTCCGTTCGGAAGCCATCAAAGTACCGAGCGCGCAAGCCGACGCCGCTCGGACTCCGGGCACGTTATCGGTCATCGCGAGAATCAGCGCGGGGGCAGAAGAAGCGGCGGCTGGGCCGAGCTCGCAGAGCGCATACGCAGCGTGTTCGCGAACCGCAATATCAGGAGAACTAAGGTCATGAACAAATCGGAGGCACTCACTATCGTCGTCTGGCCGAGGCTCCGTCGGCATTACGATGAGCGTGCTTCGAAAGTTTCCGATCTCCCATCCGCGTCGTACCGGTTTCTCGCCTCGTAGCGCCCCGATCGCGAGACGCAGTTTTGCGCTCGTCTGCTGTTGAAGGTCCAGTGTCAGGCTGCCGATTGGAATGGAGACGATTGTCAGCTCAGCCAGTTCCAAACCTCGAGCGTTGCGGACTCGAACCGACTTTTGCGCGCCTTGCGGCTTCGCGGTGGCCGCGCCGGCGATGGCCGCCAGTGCTTCCGCGGCAGCCCGCCGCACAATCTGTTCGCGGTCTTTGAGCGCATTCGCTAGCAGGGGTACAGTCGAAATCGCCGCGCCGCCAATTTGCCCCAGGGCGGTCGCCGAAGCGGATCGAACGCCCGCATCATGATCTCCAAGCGCGCGCTCCAAAAGCGGCAAGGTAGTAGATAGAAGGGCGCCATAGTGCGCCAGGGCAGTCGCGGCGTGGTATCGAACGGGAGGGTATGGATCCGTGAGCGCTTTCACCACGGGAGATAAGGCCTGTGATGGAAGTGGATTGAGGCAAGCGAGTGCGGCCGCGGATCTACGACGTACCTCTCGGTCGCTGTCACCAAGCAGCCTTGCGAGAACTCCTGCCGATACAGGCGGCACGGCGTCCATTTGCGCAAGCGCGTACGCGGCAGCCGCCCGCACGCCGGCCCGTGAGCTCAAGAGTAGTCTCGATACCCTGAGACCGTACGAGCGCGCAGAGTGTTCGCCAGCGCCGAGTCCGTAGGCCGCGGAGAGGCGGATCGCCCTGTCTTCGTCCGCAAGCGCTTTTATGAGCGGCGGGGCATAGACATCCGGCGGCAGCTTCAGCCTGCCCAGAAGCTCGACGGCGGCCAGTCTTACGTCAGTGCTTCGATCGCTCGTCTGCCCGGCAATCGCCGCAACACTGACCGCGCTGAGTGGAGAGTACGACTCCAATGCGGCAGATGCCCAGCGGCGGATCAGAGCATCGCTACTCTTCAGCGCCTGAAGCAGCCCCGCGTGATATGGCGCGTCCGAGTTCTGGAGGGAGCGAAGCGCATGAAAGACGGCTGCTCTCACCGTGGCGTCGTTGTCGGCAAGTGCGGCGTAAAGCGCGTTGACGGCGCGCGGGGAAGGCTGGCCGATTCGTTCAAGTGCCAGTGCGGCAGATGCGCGGACAACCGGTGTCGGTTCCTTCAGCAGGTCGCACAGTTGGGGCACGGAGCCCGTGGCAGACAGCCCACTGCTTCCCAGCGAGCTAGCGGCCGTGGATCGAACGTCGACATTGGGATCTCGCAGCGCCGCGACCAGCGGCGGCGCCGCTAGGGCCTGGTCGAGACCGATGTGGCCGAGTACGTGCGCGGCGGATGTTCTCGCCGTATCGGGGCCGCTCGCGAGAAGATGCATGAGCGCGGCCGCTGCCTGTCGCGCGGCTTCAGATTCCGGCGGTGGGCGAGCGTCCTCCAGGCGGCCGGCAGCCCACGCCTGAAGGCTCGCATCGTCGCTCGCAAGCAGTTCGATCAGGACTGCTGTGGAGAGTGACCCGGTGGGAGCAACGCTCTTCAGGGCGTATCCCGCCGCGGTTCGTACGGCCGGCTCCCTATCCTGCAAGGCGATGAGCAGGCCAGGCAGACAGGCTGCAGCGGATGACCCGAAGTGCGTGAGGACTTCGGCGGCGGAGATCCGGACGATCGCGCGCCTATCGCCCAGCAGCGCTCCAACGTCGGCCGGCTTGACAACGTCCGACCCGGCGGTTCCAAGAACCTGAACAGCCGCCGAGCGAACGTCCTGGTCACCGTCCCCGAGCGTTTTCATAAGGCCGCTGATCGCGTCGCGGGGCAGGTCCGGAAGGCTTCCCAACACCTGAACCGCTCCGGACCGGATAAGCATCCGATTGTCCTTGAGAAGCAGGATGGCACGCGATGAGATGCGCGCCAGGAGATCTGGATCCTCACCCGCGATCTTACCTAGCGACGTGATCGCGGATCCTCGCACATCGGCCTCCGCATCCGTAATGGCTTCAAAGAGCGGAGTCACGGATTCTGGCGACGGCGGTGTGAGCTCTCCAAGTGCATCGGCAGCCACGCCGCGCACGTCCGCGCGTGAATCCCGGAGGATCTCGCAGATCTTGCCCGCTTGCGCGGTCGCCGCCGCGCCAAGCTTGCCGAGCGCCAATACCGCGGCCGATCGAACCTCGGTATCCGTGTCTTTAAGGGCCTCGATCAGATTTGGCGCCGCGGCCGCTGCGGCGGCGCCCGACTCGCCAAGCGCGTATACGGCATCGTATCGAGCCTTCTGGTCCGGTGACGACAGGTCCCGAACGTTTTTAGCTACCTCGGCCGCTCCAGTGGACTGGAAGGCCGTACGGACAGCTAAGCTTTGAAGTGATGCCATGCCGGCGAACACGCAGAATGCGAGCACTATCGCCGGCACAGGGTTTCTTATTACGCTCATCTGGCTCTCCGGGCGGTTCCGGTTGTGGGTGGTTACCGCGTGCGGCCCACGCACGGTCGGCAAGGCGGCGCCAATCGGTGTCGCGAAAACAGCGGGTTGGCATATAGACGACAGAATTCGCGCAAGGGATCAGTCCGCATCCGTTGAGATTAGATGACCTCCAGCCCATCGCGATCGGGCAGTGAAGGAAACGGCGCGTGCGGCTCGGACTGATACCAGGTTGCGGTCGAGGATATGTCGTCTTGAAGCGGTAGGTATCGCCCACCTGACCTCCACCCCAGGGCCTGGATCGTAACTTTCAGGTCGCCCTCGAACCGGATCGGGTCCGGGATATGCCAGCGGTACATGCCGTGGCGCTGCTGGGACCGGTAAAGTCCCTCGCTTCCCGCGGAGAGCACCTGCGGCATACCGAGATACGGTGTAGTGAAGGTCCCGTATTGACCTTGCGGATGCTCGAAGTTCCACGCGCCGCCGAAGTAGTCCTCGGTCCCGGTTCCGGCGATGGTCGGATGCTCGACGTCGCCATCCATGTAGAATTTGATCTCGCCCTCGCCCCACCAGTTCGAATTGTTCACCTGCCAGGCCAGATACGTGCCCACATACTGCCCCTGACCTCTGACGCCCTCAAGCAGCGTGTGAACCTCCTTGTATGGGAGCGGGTTAGAGCGTCGGAACTGTGCATGGAGGTAGGCGGCATCGTCGGGGACATCCGTAAGCGCATAGGTGATCTGATAGTAGTAACCGCGGCACTCCTCGTCGCTCAGATTCTCCAGCGTGATGCGCGCCGATTGGCGGAACGGCATCGTCCAGTAGGAGTTGAAGCCACCGGCCGGGTTGACGGCAATCGGTATGCTGCTGATGTTGCATCGCTGGCACCATCCATTGCAGAAGAAATCCCCGAGAGGAGTCTCGATCGACGGAGTCGCCTCGCCGTCCCAATAGACACGTAGCACCAGTCGCCGCCAGAACGTGGGATGGACCGTGTTCCAGATGTGCTGAATGGCGCCCGGACCCTGGATGTCGGCGAGCGTCACCGTGGTTCTGGCAGCGATATGTATCGAAGGGGATACTTTCCAGCCCAATCCGAGATCGCGGGCGGCGTTGGCGCCAGTGCCTTCGGTCGCCATGGCGGCCTTGCCTTTTTCTCCGGTAAAGTTTTCGGCGCTGATGGAGCGCGTCTTCGCCTTTGAGAGGCGCCAGACGTTGTGTAGATCTACTGCCAATCCGCTGAATTCGCTCAACTGTTCGGCTCCGTGAGACAAAGTAGTTGCACTTCCCGATCGACGGCTTACTAACTTGGACGACCGCGGAACCGCACGGTAAACGAGATTAACCGGGAGACGTTCCAATTCCTACGCCTGAGCATTTAAGCCAGGTATCTCTTTTTTGCTTTGATGTCCGAAAACGGCGAGCGCGAACGAGGATCGACCGGTACAATAGCGGTATGGAACTGAACTCCGAAGCCTGTTACCAGGCGCTTCTAACGCACGACAGCAGGTTTGACGGAGCGTTCTTCGTCGGCGTGGCGAGCACGGGAATCTACTGCAGGACCGTCTGTCCAGCCAGGACTCCGCGATATGAGAACTGCCGATTCTATCGCAGCGCGGCGGCCGCCGAGCGGGCGGGCTACCGTCCGTGCCTGCGCTGCCGGCCAGAGCTCGCCCCTGGGAATGCGCAGGTAGATGCAAGCAGCCGGCTGGCTGCCGCGGCCGCGGGACGTATCGAGGATGGAGCGCTCATCGATGGCGGCGTTGAGCAGCTTGCGCGGGATCTGGGCGTCAGCGGACGGCACCTGCGCCGCGTCGTGGAGCGGGAGTTCGGTGTTACTCCGGTCGAACTGGCTCAGACCTCCCGCCTGCTTCTCGCCAAGCGGCTGCTTACCGACACCGATCTGCCGGTAATCGAGGTAGCCTTCGCGAGCGGTTTTTCTAGCCTACGCCGTTTCAACGCGTTATTCAAGGAGCACTATCGGCTAAATCCGACAGGTCTGCGTAAGACCAGGAAGTCGCCGCGCGAGCCGGAAACGCTGGTCTGTGAGCTGGGATACTGCCCGCCGCTGGACTGGGAGTCCCTGGTCGGATTTCTTCGCGAACGGATCTGCCGCGGCGTTGAGGAGGTCGATGG
>JBBQVV010000007.1:0-40450 GCA_038211235.1 Chthonomonadales bacterium
ATGCGAGATGTGAGATCATGGTCACAAGCCCGCACGCCTGACCAACTCAATATTACGCAGCGGTATCGGTGTACGTCAATTTGCGGCCAACGTCGAACGGACCCAATTCTCCGAATGAGAATAGGGGCCGTTCGGTTAGACCAGATCGAGGATCCGGGGTCATCTCGTCAATTCGCTTTAGGATGCGCGCCACGGACCACCCGGAACCCATGCGCAGTCATGAATGGTTTGATTGTGCTGAGCGTCGCAGGATCGGGAGCAGGAACCTGGCCGAGAATGAGACGAGTTCTTGAAGGGTCAGGTCCTGCCATGAAGGGGAGAGGGCACGTCTCGCGAACGCTCGCCACTGTGCCTGCCTGTCAGCATGAGCTGAGAATCGTTCTGTGAGGGTCCCCCTGTCCTCTATAACCTACAACCTATCCCCTGCAACTGGCCGGGCGGCTCCGTGTGGGAAGACGAGGGCAGGCTGCTGTACGGGCTCATGCGCGCGCTGAAGCCGGAGCGGATCGTGGAGGTCGGCTCGCTGGTCGGCTGCTCCACCTCGCACCTGGCGCTCGCCTGCCGGCGGAACGGGAGCGGAACGGTCTACGCGGTCGATCCGGCCCTGGAGTTCTCACGGGTTGACAGGGCGCTCCTCGATCACATCGTGCCGGTCCAGGAGGATGTGTTCGCCTGGCTGCCGCCGGAGGAGCCGGTCTCGTTCGTATTCGAGGACGGGGCGCATTCGCCCGGGTTCACTCGGGCGACGCTCACGAAGCTCCGTCCGCACCTGGCTCCCGGTGCAGTCGTCGTGTCGCACGACTACCTTCACGCGCGCCTCGGCCAACACGTCGCGCGCAAGTTCAATGAAGTGCTCGCAGGCTGCACCGACATCGTGGGCTCCGCGAGGATTGAACCATCGGACTGCGGTCTGGGGTATGCCCGGATGTCCGCGGCCGTACTCTCATCCCCGTCGCGGGGGGTGCCTTCCGAATGGGTCCGCTGAAAGGCCAGGCGCGCATTACCACTTCTAGTTTCGCCTGCCTGGTCAAGCGTGTAGAGATCGGCTGGTGCGACAGAAAGGAATCCGGCCTCGTACCACGCAACAAGAGTTCAACCAGCCGTACTTGAAATTCTGGCGGTACCTGTACCGCACGATTGCCACGATGGGGGCGCATGGAAATGTGAACGTCGAAATCGGAGCCACACATGAATAGCACACTCCCCAGGATCACGCTGGTGCGGCACGGCGAAACCGCCTGGTCGGCATCCGGGCAGCATACGGGCAGAACCGACATTCCGTTGGCCGCGCGCGGCGAGGAGAATGCAGCCCAATTGCGGTCGCGGCTGCAGGGGCTCCAGCCGTCGCAAGTCTGGTCCAGTCCGCTGCAGCGCGCGCGCAGGACATGCGAGCTTTCCGGCTATGGCGATGCGATGGAGATTGAGCCCGACCTCAGCGAATGGGACTACGGTGATTACGACGGCCGCACTACCGCCGACATTCGGAAGGAAAGACCTGGCTGGTCTCTGTTCCGCGACGGCTGCCCAAACGGAGAGACCGTGCTAGATGTCGGCGAGCGAGCGGATCGTCTGATTGCCAGGATGCGGTCGTTGAACGAGGACGTTCTACTCTTTGGTCATGGTCACATGCACCGGGTTCTCGCGGCCCGCTGGGTGTCACTCGCCGCGCGAGACGGCGCACGGTTCCTTCTTGCGCCGGCCGCCGTCTCCGTACTCACGTACGAGCATTCAATCGAGGAGCCGGCTATCGCGCTCTGGAACGATCACAGGCCGCCATAAGCAGTCAGCCGTATGGATGGCCCTACCGCGCCATCGGTCGGAGCGGCGGAAACAGCGAATGAATTGTGTACTTTCAACATACGGTACCGGCCAGATCGACCGATGAATCTGCGTCCGCAGGCCGTGCGGCTCGTATGAGACGATCGGCCGAAGGCCCAACGTGCCGGCGTCGTTTATCGGCCCGGAGCACGCATGGTCGGCCGCCCGGTGGATATTTCGCAAAGTTCATCGTTCTGCAGGTCGCAGTAATACGAAGTGACTTGGATCTCATGGAGACGCTCTAATGTACGCGTTCGCCCGCGCAGAAGGTAGCCGCCACCCGAATCGGACCCTCCTCTGGGAGACTGAAGAGCGTCAGGTCGGCGTCGAATCCGACTGCGATGCGGCCCTTACGACCATCCAGCCCGAGCAGACGCGCGGGGTTGGCCGTGACGCAATCCACGGTCTCCGCCAGGGTGAGATCCGTGTAGCGATAGGCGTTTGCGACGCACGTGTCGAGCAGATGCCCCGCGCCGGCGAGGTAGGGCGTTCCGGCGAGTATGACCTTCCCGGTGGACAGCACCTCATAACGGTTATCGTGATACAGACCGGGCGCGCGGCCCCCGAGCGAAACGGCGTCGCTGACCACCACCAGGCGTTTTGGTCCTTTCACCCTTGCAATGCACTTCGCGACGCTCGCGGGGAGATGATGGCCGTCCGTAATAACGCTCGCGACCAGGCGATCGTCCGCAAGCTGCTCCCAGATGTAGTTTGGGTGACGCCGGATAAGATTGTGAGCCCCGTTGCCCAGGTGCGTGGACAGGCGCGCCCCCGCCTGGACCGCGTCGCGAATGCTGTCTGGATCGGCAGCAGTGTGCCCGATGGCCGCGACCACGCCGGACTCAGCCAGCCGCTCGATGAACGGCAGCGCTCCCGAACGCTCCGGGGCAAGAGTGCAGATGCGGATTCGCCCGCCGGCCGCCTCCTGCCATCGCAGGAACTGATCCCAATCCGGATCGCGGACGAACTCCAGGGGGTGGGCGCCTCTTGGGCCGTCCTCCGACGCGATGTAGGGGCCCTCAAGATGGAAACCCGGTACCGATCTCTCCAGCTCCGGATCGGCGTCTAGCGCGGACGCCATGGCGGTGAAGCTCTTGCCGATCGCGTCGGCGCTATTGGTGGTCACGGTTGGGCAGAAGAGCGCGGTTCCCGTGGCGGCAAGGATCGGGCGGAGATCGTAGAGAGCCGCGCCGGCGCCGCCATCCTGACCCCAGACGGAGTGATTGAAGTCCTTGCCCGCATAGCCGTTGATCTGTATGTCGCAGAACCCCGGCGCCAGCCAGTCGTCCGGCCCGCCGAAGTCGGCGCCATCCGCGCCAGGATCGATGGCGGTTATCCGGCCGTCAATGATGGTTACCGTTTCGATCTCCTGCGTATCGAGGCGTCTGCCACAAACTCGCATCGTCTCTCCTTTGCCGACCACGCGACCCGCCGGCCTTCATCCGAACCCAGAGTATATCAAAATCATCGGCGGCGCACAAGGGAGGGCAGGAGAAACTACCCACCCGGTGGAAAACTCGCGGACTGCGTGACGGAGCAGCGCACAACGATGTCTCCCAATGCCCAACACCCAACACCAACCAAAAGGGGTTACCCCGAGAAGGATCACGGCGATGAGCGAACTGACCCGGCAGGAAGTCGAGAGTTTTCATCGAGACGGATACCTTCGCTTTCGACAGGTCCTCGACACCGCGGCCGTCCATACGCTGTCCGACTCGCTCGATCGGGTGATTCAAGAGGAACAGTCGTGCGACGAGGTCTCAGATCGACCTCCCGAATTCGCGTACGGACACGACCGCAAGGTCGCGGCGACCATCGAGCGTCCGGCCCGCGCCATTCACCAGTTTATAAATATGTGGAAGGTGTCGCCGGAATTTCGGGCGGTCCTGGACAATCCACTCATTGTCGGCGCGATCCGTGAGCTGATGTCGGTGGATCGGATCCGGCTCTGGCACGATCAGGTTATCTCGAAGCCCCCAGGCGATAACGGACACTTCGCCTGCCATCACGACTTCTATTTCTGGCCGCTGGACCGGCCGGCGATGATCAGCTGCTGGCTCGCGCTGGACGATGCGACGCCGGAGAACGGCTGCATGCACGTGGCGCCCGGGAGCCATCGCGATCCGCGTTACCAGCCGCCGGCCTGCGAACTGGTGGATGAACTACATCTCTCTCCCGTTCCGCTCGGTCCCGGCGAGCCGGGCAGCCTCTACGACGATATCCGTACCTGGATGCCGGAACGCGCGACGCCGGTTCCGCTCCGGGCCGGTGAATGCATGTTCCACCACTGCCTGAACTACCATATGACGCCGCATAACAGGACCGAAATGCAACGCCGCGCCTTCGTGATGATATTCATGCCGGACGGTACTCGCTATCTCAGGGCGCAGTCTCCGAACCATCCCTGCACCAGCTATCTTAATCTCATCGATGGGCAGGTGCTGGATGGTGAGACGTTCCCGCTCTGCGGTGAGGCGCGATAACCGCGGACCTGGATCTGCTCCACGTGAGGCAAGTCAGGGTCAATTCACGTTTTCCGGCTCGATAACCAGGCTGGCAAGGGGCCGTCCGCTGCGAGTCCAGGAAGGCAGAAACGGGATGAACGCAAACGCCAGGAGCGTAAATCCAAGGCCGAACCACAGGGCGCTATACCAGCCGTGCGCGATCGTGTAGTGATGGGCAAGATTGCTCGGACCGAAGTAGTCGTACAGGAAGCTGCCGAACTTCTCGGAAAAGAGATACGTGGAGCCGATGGCAGTGAGTATCAGGCCGTAGACCGTACCCTCGGCCCCCTTCGGACAGATGCGCGCGCCCAGCGCATAGATGCAAAGATAGGCGTAGTTGATGAAGAAGCCTGTAAAGATTACCACCAGTCCTGCCGTCGGCTTATCTCTGAGAGCCATGTATGCCACGTATATCGCCGCGCTGCCCAGATAGGCGCCCCAGATGTGCGCTCTGGCCGAGAGCCTGCGTGACATCACGTTGAATATTAAAAGGCTGATAAGTACCCCCACCGACCCATAGCTCCCTAGATCCCCGATAAACTGCTTCGAAAAGTGAAGTACGTCTGCCTGGTAATACGTCCTTGCGGTATCGATATAGGGCGTCAGCTGGAGGTAGACGATGAAACTCAACACGGACCACAAGCCCGGAGACCTCATCACACGCTTAAGGACCGCGGAGCGGCGCGCGCGGTCTTCCGGGATTCGGATTAAATCCTCAGCGCTCGGCGCCCGGCGCGAACCGTGGGACACGCGCCGGTCTTCCAGAAAGCATACGAACGGCAGGTAGAGCAGATAGAGCATGCCGGCGGTCAAGAAAGCGCTCTGGTAGGACCAGTGCTCGGTGACATAGCCGCCGAAGTGGCTCAGTGCGACGATTCTGAGGACAAGCGGCACAAACATGCTGAGGGACTGTAAGCGCCCGAATGTGCCCGTACGGTTGCCGATTGTGACCATGACCGCATTGATAATCACCCAGAGCAGCGTGTAGCCTGCGGCGGTTACCATTAGAAGGCAAACAACGGTTCCATAAGGGAAGCGGTGCAGTGTCGAGAGTCCGAGATAGCCGAGCGAGCCGACGAGCGCGGACAACAGGTAGTAGCTTCGACGGTGGTATCCGAACAGCGGAAAAACGTCCGAGCCCGCGCCCATGAGGCTTTGCGCATAGCCGGGCAGACCGAGGATGAGGTTCAGGTTGGCGACGCTGTTGACGCTCAGGTGGAGCTCTTCTTTGTAGAGAAAGATCAGCTTCTCACCCGTAACAGCGGAGACAATGGCGGCAATCACCGCCGTGGCCGCCACCAGCAGGCCGATCTGCACGAGCGAACGCCGGGATGGGGCCGGCGTCACGGGCGAGTTCTCAGCAGTGTCCGATAATGCTGTCACGGAGTTCATGTCCGGGGCGGTGTCTGACGACCTTTTCTAGCGCCAGAAGTAGTTAGACCAGGCCCGGCCGCCCGATGCGTCCCGGACCGTGACGCGGAAAGACCGGCTCGAGAATCGATCGAGGCAGAACTCGGCCTCCATGCGCCCCGGACCAGAAACCGCGATCGACGCGGCTCCGTGACTTGTGATCCAGATCCGATCCGCCGGAGAGCAATGTACCAGGAGCTTATCGCCAGCCGCCAGCTGGATGTCGTGAATCTGTGGGCCTGTGCTGCTGTAGTAATTCCCCGCCTTCAGCGCCTCGACCAGCGCCTCAGGGTCGAGCGACTCGCTCTTCACATGGACCCAGCCGCACAGGGTGTCGTGCCGATCCGGTATGAAATGCGCGTCGTCCGTCGCGCACGCGCTGTACCTGCCGCCGCGCCTCGACACGAGATCGTACACGTACCAGCTATCGGGCTTGTCGTTGTGGTCGATCGAAGTACCGTTAATAACCTCGATGGCGTGGATCTCACCGAGTGACCGGATGTCCTCTTCCGTTATCCCATACCAGGCCGGATGGGCGGCAGCTACGAACGCGCCGGCCCGGAGAGCGCGTGCGGCGATCGCCGGTCCCGTCTCGTCCGGCAGGTTCGGCGCGAAGTCATGCGGCAGTCCGACCGCCAGGATGTGCCATAGCTGCCCGAACTCCGCGTATCCGGTGTGGAGTTCCGCACCGGGTATCGTGGTGAACTCCGGCGTTCGAAAGGAGCGCGTGTCCGTGATCGGATATCCGTACCGCTCCATGAAGTGGTCTGTCAGGGCAAGGAAGTCGTATCCGGCATTGCGGTAGAAGGCGCAGACCTCCTCAGGCGACAGCCGGCCGTCGCTTCGTGTCGAGTGCGTGTGCAGGTTTCCGCGCCAGAACTGTCCGGGCGAGGCAAATGGCCCCAGGTTCATGGATTGTCCTTCTAGAAGTTCCGGCCCTATGGCGGCGTCTCAACGCAACGATGTTACGTGGTCTGCGGCACCGGCTGCAACGAGGCCAGCGTCCTGGCGGACACTCGCGACAGGGCGGTGCGTAGCCTGACTGCTGCCGCCTCCGCCTCTCGGACATCTCCACCAGTCGCGGTCTCGCGGCCGTAGTGGAAGCGATCGTGCAGTGCGGTAGCGGTCTTGAAGGCTTCGATTGCCTCAGTCGATGTCGACGTCAGCCTTGGGAGCACCTCTTCCAGAAACTCCGACGGGGTCGACGACCGTGCCCTCCGCAGGCCCCTTCGATCGAGGATGTTACACGCATCGTGATAGGCTCGCAAAACCGCGATATTGGACGCGGGTCGCCCATCCGCGCCGAGGATACGTGCCGTCGGCCTCAAGCGGGGTATCAGCTCCGTCCAGAGAAGGTACGCGGTCAACACCGCCAGCGCAGCCAGCAGAATCGGCGGGAGAATGCCGTGCGTGAATATCCAGCCGAAGAAGCTTACATGCTGCACGCGCGCCTGTTCCCTGTGGTTGGAGATATCCTCGGATCCGTCGGTCGCATCGAACGGCGCCCATCCCACACCTGGAAAGTAGACTTCCGACCAGGCGTGTTTGTCTTTCTGACGAACGATAAAGGCGTCCTGGCCGTCGGCCTGACCCGTAATATATCCCGACGCGACGCGTGACGGAATGCCGGCGTAGCGACAGAGCATGGTCATGGACGCCGCGAAGCTGTCACAGTAGCCCTGCTTGCTCACGGTCAGGAAATTCTCCACGCGATCGGAATCCGCGGGCGCGGCGGGCGCCTGCAGATTGTACTTACAGGTTCTCGCGATGTACGAACGTATCGCGGCTGCCATGTCCAACGTGTTCGTCATTCCGGCCGTTATCTGTCGCGCGAGCTGCCGCAGCTTATCGCTCTCCTGCACGCCGAAAGGAGCGAGCTGAAGATATCTTGCCGTAATGATGCCGGGGTAGGTCGCAGGCAGTTTGCTCGATGCCCGAAGAACAGTCTCGTCGTCCGTTGGAACGACGGAAGTCACGTGGTACTTCGCATTCGCCGCGAACGACGTGGTCGCGAATAGGCCCCCCGAATCCGTGCTTACCAAAGCCTGGTCGCGCGGCACCTGGACTTCGCGCACAAAACCAGGCGCATAGCATCGTGAAACGGCGCCTACCAACACGGTTACGGTCTCGCGAATGCTTCGTGCGCCCTTCATTTCGCTCGGCAAAGGCTCGGCCGGACTGAGATTGGGACGATAGACCGCGAAATCGCTGTCACTCGGTTTGTCGCCGACACGATGGAAGTGCTCCAACGACTGTAGATCGGCCGCCTCGTCGACCGTTGCAAGGCGATGAACGACCTGAAGACGATTCTCGAACGCGCGCCCGGTATAGTAGTCGTACGTACTGCCCCGCCAGTTGAGGCCGGGCGGCGCCTCGACGCGCATCACGGGCAAATCGCTCTCGATTACCGGCCCCGTACCGATTGCGAGAGTCTGGCTATCGTCTGACAGAATGCCGGCTGTGTTTGCCGCCGCGCGAACCCGATAGTTGACCGCCTGGCCCCACCCGTTCGCTATCGATATCGATGTGCCGAACGCGCGCATCGGCACGGCAACCAGGTTTGCAAGCACGAACGCGCAAACTACGCAGCCCATCGCCAACTGGAGCTGACCGCCGAACAGTTTCCGATCGGATTGCGGGGCGCCGGCAACCGAGCTGCGCGACCGCGTGCGCAGGTAGTTCTCGTGCACCATCAGAAACGTAGCGGCGGCGATGAAGACGAGGAACGAATACTGCACCTCGCTGTCCGGACTGGTCGTGCTGACCAGGGCGATCAGACTCATGCACGGAACACACGAGAATAGGACCGCCATATCGGAGAAGGAAGCGAACGGCTGGAGAAGCGCGACGCAGACGCAGAGGGTCTCCAGGGCATGCGATCGATCCATCACCACGGAGTGACCGTCACCGGCATTTTCGCCGGGACCGGCGCTCAGCCAGGCGAACAGCCCGAGCCCGACTAGGACCAGGAGGGGCAGCCTCAGCGATTCGAACCCCACTTCGTAGCGCCGAAACAGGTAGCTGCAGGCATAGCCAACGATGGCGACCACGTAGGTCGTCATCGCGAACGCCGGCTCCTCGTGGCCGTAGTTGACCGCGAAGAGTCCGGATAGAGTCACGCAGAGACCGCCCACGTAGAGCCAAATGCTTGCGGTCGGCCGGCCGGTATCGGCCGCGAGACCTGGCGGCGAAAATGCGTCCGGATTGGCGCCCGGTCGGCGAAGTCCGCGGGTTTGAGCCCCGCTGTAGCTATCCTTGCCCGTGATCTGCTGAAATCGATTAGAATTCGCCATGGAGTATCGTCTCCGAAGTCGGCTCCTGACCGGATGGACGCGCCATCAGGAACGGATGTGCGTGGACTGCCAGGATCTCAGCAAAGAACTTGTCGATGTTCGCGGGCGTCGCGCGGCGCGTCCTGGATGGAAAGGCCGTTGGGTCGATGTAAAGCACACCGACCCGCGTCTGGGCGGACGTATACCTGGCGAGGGCGTCCGCGAGCAGGCTGTCCGCCTGTGACGTAAGTACGACAAGCGTTGTTCCCGGCAATAGAATTCCGATGGACTCCTCGATGAGATGTGAAACCGGCCGGCCGGACCGAGCCTCGACGCGCGCCAGGGCGTTCAGCACGGAGACGAGATGCTCCTGACCGCGCCTGGAGCTTCCGGCCGCCGCGAAAGATGCGGCCGCGGCCTCATCCGTGCTTGAGTCGTCGGACACGACGAGCCGTACGCTCGCTCCAGAATGGATCGCCTCCTGCGCGAGAGATGCGGCCAGGGCAACCGCCTTCTCAAGTGTCGTATCGATTCCCTCTCCGATGTCCGTACCCTTCTGGAGATCCAGGGCGAGGACAAGATTTATGGTCTGAGACTCCTCGAACTCGATAACAGCCAGGTTACCGGTGCGAGCCGTCTGCCTCCAATGGATATGTCGCAATGAGTCGCCAGGAGCGTAGGGCCGAACGCCGTCCGGGTCCACACTTGCGCCCCGCAAGGCTGCCGCGGTGAACTCCTGCCACCCGTATCGATCGGCTCCGGACAGCACGAACGAGCTAAGCGGCGCCGGCTGGGGATAGACTACGATTTCGCCATCGAATGGGACACGATTCGTGAACGCGAATACTCCCAGCGGATCGATAGCCGTGACTTCAAATCCGGCGAGCGCATGCACGCCTCGCTTCTGATACCTTACGCGATGGGTAATCTTCGTGGCGCCGTGCTCCTCGAGTCCGGGGTTTCTTCGAGCATCGACGTTGAAGAGCGGCGGCTCCGCGTCGAGGGGCTCGATCCACGGCGGGAGGGGCTCGCTGATCGCCAGGAAGAAACGGGGAACCGGTGAACGGTTATAGGCGGCATAAACGAGCGCTCCCTCTTCACCGGCCCAGCCGGCTTCCGGCGCTTCGCGGACAAACGTCAATCCGCGCATGGCGTACCAGCCCAGCGCATACGATACGGCGGGCAGCGTCAATAGGATCGCAGCCATGTAATACAGATGCTGGGCGTTGAGATATGCGGCCACGATCAGAATAAAGATCATGCCCGCGCCCAGGGTTACCCACTTGAATAGCTGCACGTGCGTCCCTACGCCTCTACGGCGGACGCCCATACGGGCGCTCGACAAACAGTCCGTTTAGGATGATACTCCTACCGGCACCGGAACACGCTGCAGGGCCTCCTGCACGCACGAGCTCGGTGTGACTCCACGCACCCTCTGCTCCGGGCGCACGATGATCCGGTGCGCAAGAATGGAGGCGGCAAGCGCCTTAACGTCGTCGGGTCGCACGTAAGTCCTGCCCTGCACTGCTGCCCGCGCCTGGCTGGCATACAGCAGACTGAGCGAGCCGCGCGGACTCGCCCCCAATGAGACGGAAGGCAGGTTTCGAGTAAACTCTACGAGGTCGATGATGTATCCCAGTACGCTCTCGTCGATGTGAACGTCCCGAACAGAGGACTGCATCTCGAGGATCTCAGTCGGGCACGTTACCGCCGGGATCGAGTCCACTGGTCGCGAATGTCTTTGGTTCTTCAGCACCAGCAGCTCGGAGGCCCGATCCGGGTATCCGATCGATATCCGGGCCGCGAAGCGATCGAGCTGCGCCTCCGGAAGGGCATAGGTGCCCGAGAGCTCTATATTGTTCTGAGTTGCGATGACAAAAAAAGGCGAGGGCAGCGGATAGCCGATACCTTCGATTGTCACCTGCCCTTCTTCCATACACTCGAGCAGCGCCGCCTGCGTCTTCGGAGTCGTGCGGTTGATCTCATCGGCCAATACGATGTTTGCAAACACAGGCCCGCGGTAGATCTCAAAGTCTCCCGTTTTCTGATTGTAGATCGTGGAACCGGTGATGTCGGACGGCAAGAGGTCCGGTGTAAACTGTATGCGCTTGAACGTGAGACCGAGAGCGCGAGCGAGTGCTTTCGCCAGCGTCGTCTTCCCAACGCCGGGGATATCCTCTATAAGTAGATGCCCATTAGACAGTAGTACGGAAACTGCCAGCTCGACGGTGTCACTCTTCCCCACGATGGCGGTCTCGACCGCCTCCTTCACGCGTTGCGCCCTGAGGGCGAGTTCCTGTGAATCCACCGGCGACCTCTTTCCAGGCGCTGCGTCTGGCCGCAGGCCATTCGGTTCCGGAATAAGGTGCGTTCCGTTCCCTCGTCAGAATTCTATATGGACACGGATATCGGGAGCGCAAAATAATAGTGCTTGGGCGGCTTACGCACCTTGTAAAATACGATTCTGCTGCACGAATCTGCGTTGGCACTCCGCAGCGAGACATTGCACGTTGTCCGGCGGATTTCCTGCTCGAAGTCTGACGATGAAACGGGCGGCCCTTTCGAGCCGCCCATGAACCAACCTGCTGAAGTGCCGGCTTAATCCGGCCTGGACTACTGTCGCCGCAGCATCTGCCGAAGTTCGGCTGGGTTACCGGCAAACTGAATGGCTCCGTCATACGTGATGGTCCTGGCATGGAAAAGCTTCTCGAGCGCCTGGTTCATCGTGTTCATGCCGAAGTGACCTCCGTCGCGCACGCATGCATGAAGATCCGTGGTCTCGCCCTCCTCCAGCTGCTTCTTAACCATCGGTGAGGCTGTCATGACTTCGACGGCCGGAACCCTTCCCTGCCCGTTGGCGCGAGGCACGAGTCTTTGCGACGTGACGCACAACAACGAAGCGGCCAACTGCCTGCACACCTGATCCTTGAGGTGAAGCGGGAAACTGTTCACGATGCGGTCGATCGTAGCGGATGCGGACGTCGTATGAAGAGTCGTTATCACAAGGTGGCCGATCTCCGCGGCCGTCATCGCAACCTCCATCGTCTCACGGTCTCGAAGCTCGCCGATTGCGATGACATCCGGACTTTGCCGCGTGACGCTATGCAGCGCGGTCGCGAATGTGCGCGTGTCCTGCCCTACTTCGCGTTGATGCACCACGGACTTCTTGTCCTGGTGGATGTATTCGATCGGATCCTCCAGCGTGAAGATATTGGCGAACTTGGTGCGATTGATCTCTTCCAGAATCGCCGCCATCGTCGTCGTCTTTCCGGATCCCGTCGGACCGGTCGCGATGATAAGCCCCTGCGGCTCGAGAGCCAGCCTCTTCAGGACGCCTGGCAGTGAAAGCTCGTCAATCGAATAGGGATGAAGCGGAAGGATTCGCAGGGAGGCGCCGATAGTTCGACGCTGGAGAAACAGGTTGGCTCGTACTCTGGCAAATCTGGGAATCGTAAATACCAGGTCGAGTTCGGATTGCGCCTCAAGGTCTCTCATGCGCCGTTCGGTCTCGGCCTCCTCAGAGTCGCAGTCAACGGTCTGTGGGTACTGGAGAAGTACGTCGCGACTCGAGCAATACATGATCTCATAGGCGAGCTCACGAGTTTGCTCCGGAAGGAAAACGGGAAGCTCCGTCAACTGCATACGACCGTCGACGCGCAGGGAAGGCGCTGAGCCGGCTTTGATGACGAGATCGGAAGCCCGGAACTGAAGCGCGACCTCCAACAGTTCGTGAATGCTCGGCATCGTCGATCCTCTAACCTGCACTATTCACGAAGCGACCATTCGACCGGCAGTAGGGCGGGGGCTCAGTTTACCCGTAGGAGTTTACCCGTATAGCCTGCCCGTATCGGGGTCCCTCGCCGACCCCCAACATGAGTAATCCGGGCTAAGCGCACACGGTCGGAGTCGGGACAAACCGTCGTACCCTAAGCGAGCAATGGATAGGTAATTAGACACCGTATCGACCGGGAATGTTCCGTTGTCAGCGGGGCCTTGAGCGCAATCCTGCAACCGAATTGACGTTTATCACGTCATGGCATATAATGGTTTCACGCAGCACATAAGCGCGGACGCTCTCCATGAGGCGTCATCGGCCAACGAGGCGCGAACCGTGGCTCGGGCTCGGAAGGCGAGTGCATGGATCTATTCGAGAAGTTCAATCGCTCGTTCGGCTCGTGGTATGAAGGGCTATTTGGCGGCAGCGACGACGTGCGTCCAAAGGATATTCTTCGACTCATCCTCACCGCCATCGAGGACAATCGAAAAGAGGGATTCGACAACCGCGTCTACGTTCCCAACCAGTACATCCTGGAAATCGCGGTGAACGATGAGGAGGAGAAAGAGTACCTGTTGGCGTTCCTCGACCGCGCGGAGTTAGAAGCGGCGATACGCAGATGTTGTAAGCAGAATAACTACCACATCCGCGGTCCGTTGGAATTCACGGTCAAAGAGGTTGACGATCCTGCAATCGCCAGCAAACGTGGGGAAAAGGTACGGGTCCGCTGCCGATACAACACAAAGGTCGTGGCTGCCGCACCCACCCAGACAGCGCCCTCGCCCGAGCCTCAGCCACGGGGTGATGAAGAAGACCGGACGGTTGCCACGGTCGCGAAACACGATGACGAGGAGGAAGGCACGGTAGCCGCCGTTACTTCGGGCATACTGGTCGTGCACCCTCCAAATCGGCCCGCCTTCAGATATGGCCTTACAAGGGCATCGGTCTCGATCGGCCGCTCCCTCAAATCAGGGAATGACCTCGTAATCGAGTCGGACACCCAGATGTCGCGCCAGCATGCGCGGATCCACCGCGACCCCACGGGCAAGTTCACCCTTCAGGATCTCAAAACGACCAACGGAAGCTTCGTCAATGGCGGACGCGTGGACCGCGCGCCTCTAAATCACGGTGACGAGATTCGGCTGGGCCTGACGCGAATCGTGTTCGAACGATCCGATGCGGATGGAACCGAAGCGGCGCCACAGTTTCGAGCCGGACCCATGCAGGATTCTCCCGGCGAAATGCCCTCTGGGCCCTATCCCCGTAAGCTGCACGTGCGGGCAGCGCGTCTCATCTGGATGGAAGATGGCCGTGATAGGGATGATTTCCTGCTCGCGTCGGAGACAGTCATCGGCCGCGGAATCACGAACGATATTGTGCTTCCTGACCGCAGCGTCGCGACGCGGCACGCTCGAATTCTCTTCGATAACGGCGGCTACCTGCTCGAGAGCCTCCGCAGCGACTCCGCCCCCACTTTGCTGAACGGACTGGAGCTCGTTCCGGGCCAGCCGGCCCGGCTGAAGCAGGGCGATCGGATCGTTGTGGGCAACGTGACCTTGCGATTCGAAGCGGGGGACTGATCGTCGCGAAATGTTCAGGAAATAATGATGCTCGGTATCGCGCGCTATTTTCTTATCGTGTCCTTCGGTCTCTTCCTGATCATCTTGTTTACGCTGCTGCGAAGGTATCGCGAGTAGGATAATCGATTGTGAGTCTGAAGTTTGGTTTCAAAACTGACGTTGGACTGAAGCGGCGCAGCAACCAGGATAGTGGGGTCATTGTCCGTGGGGAGGCGTTGAACGGGGAGCTCGACGCCCTACTGGTCATCGCGGATGGAATGGGCGGGAGGCTTGGCGGAGAGGTCGCCGCCGAAATTGTCGTGCGCACGGTCCCTGAGAGCGTTGCGATTAACCTGGGCGCGCGCAACGGCGCGAAGACTAAGATCGACGCGAGGCGACTTCTTGCCGGAGCGATTGCCGAGTCTCATGCCAGGGTTCAGGAGCGCCAGGCGCAAGATGCCGAGCTAAGCGGTATGGGCACCACGTGTGTCGCCGCAATCCTCGATGCCAATCTGTTGACCGTGGCGAACGTCGGCGACAGCCGGGCCTACCTGGTCCGCGAAGGCAGCATCAGACAGCTCACCCAGGATCATTCCAGCGTTTGGGAGCAGGTGGTCGCGGGAAACATGACTCCCGAGGAGGCTCGAACCAGCCGGTTTCGGAACCAGATAACGCGCTCGATCGGGTCGGAAGTCAGCGCGGTACCCGATATCGAGACGTTTGAGCTCCAGCAGGGTGACACGCTGCTGTTCTGCTCGGACGGTCTCTACTCCGAGCTGTGCGACGATGAGCTCGCCCGCCTGCTTTCTTCCGGTTCGGATCCGCAGCAGGTGTGCGACCGGCTTGTGGACGCGGCGCTTCGCGCGGGAGGTCGCGACAACGTCACCGTGATTGCGCTTCGGTACGGCGACTTCAGGCCTGTCACAGTCGAGACGAAGCGTCGGGTGGACGTCGAGCCTGCGGACGATCCCTTGAACGGCTGGCGCGCTGCCGGATTCGAAACGGGCGATCGTCAAAATGACCGCGAATCCCACTCCCTGCGCTCGTATCGCGGCGCGGGCCGCCGGTCCGCTTCGCTTTTCCTGCTAGGCCTGGTGTTCGTCCTGGCGGTCGTTGCCGCGGCGGAGTTCTTCACACTTGTCCGGTTCAGCCGGGAGTTTACCAGGCTGCGACAGACTCCTCCGGAAGTGGTGGTCCGAACACCGGATCGTGCGACGGATCACGACTTGAGATATGGCGGCGCGGTTGAAGTCTCTCGTAAACCGGTTCGAGACATTCCACTCGCGGTCGACTCTGATGGAAACATCCTCGCCGCGTCGACGGATGGAAGCCTGATCCACATCGATTCTCGCGGCCAGGTCACGCCGCTCCCGAACCAGGAGCGGGTTGCGGGCATGGCCGTCGCTCCCTCTCGTGAGTCGATGCTGCTGGCGACGGACCTGAGTGGAAACCGGTACCAGCTCAGTCCTGGCGCGAGAGCTATATCCAAGTTCGATCCAGATGGGATCCTCAAGTCCGCTGAAATCGGCCAGGGCACATTGTTTGCGCCCACATGCCTCTGGGTGGATCCAGCAGGCAACATCTTCGTAATCGACCAACACCACGTCATGAAGATTACGGCTTCCGTCGCACCGAAGTCGCCGTCCGAAGCGCGAATCGGCAGGTAGCGCCACCCATGCCACTCGGAATGATCGGCAAATATGAGAAGCTGGACGTTCTTGGGCACGGCGCCTCCGGCATTGTCTACCTGGCCAAGGACTCCCTCCTAAACCGCCAGGTAGCCATCAAAGTCGTGAACCTGGAGGCCGGTGAAGTACGGCACTTCCTGGAAGAGGCGCGGGTGCTCGATCGCCTCCGCCATCCCAACATCGTTCGCGTGCACAACGTGGATCGTATCGACGGGAACATCGTCCTCGACATGGAGTACGTCCGTGGCAAGAACGTCCAGGAGATGCTCCGGGAACAGACCGTCCTGCCACAGGAGTACGCGCTGGAGATCGCCGCACAGACGCTGGAAGCGCTTCAGTACGCACACGAGATGCAGACGGTCCATCGCGACATCAAGCCGGCAAACATCCTGATCAGCCGAGACGGTGAGGTGAAGCTTGTCGACTTTGGGCTAGCGGAGATTCTTGCCACGAATTCGTACGCGGGCGGCGCCGGCACCTACGCGTACATGGCGCCCGAGGACTTTGCCGATGAGAACCGCTCCGATCATCAGTCGGATATCTGGGCCGTTGGCGTAACGCTTTATGAGATGTTGGCGGGACAGCGTCCGTTCCTGGTGAGCAGGCCGAAGGATCCCTTTGCCTGGAAGCGAGTGCTGGACAACGAGCAACCGACCCCGCTGATCAGCTACCTTTCGACGGCGACCGACGACTTGCAGTCAATCCTGACTCGCGCGCTGGCTCGCGAGAAGTCTCGCCGCTACGGCAGCGCGGCGGCCTTCCGCGACGACATTCGGCTCCTCCAGTCCGGCAAGTCTCTCAGCCGCTTCGCGCGAACAGCCGCCGCCCCGCGCCCCCTGCGCCAGACCGCGCTTGCGTCCGGGTCCGCCGCTCCTTCGTCCTCGACGAGGCGCCGGATCGCCCTCACGCCGGATGCCGGGATCGCCGTGGATGGCCGCGACTCCGCGACGGCAGCTGCGACGCGAATCGCGGAGCAGACGGTTCTGCCGGATGTGACTGCCCGGCCGGCGTCCACGCAGCCCGCGTCTGATGTCCCATCTCTCCTGTCCGCGAACCCGGATCGCGTCTCATTCGGAGCGGTTCGCCGCAATGAGATCCGCGAAACTCGGTTGCATGTGCGCGCCGGCAACATCCAGGGACCGGTTTCAGGCCGCGTGATACACGCTCCGGAATGGCTGTCGGTTCGCCCCATCGTTTTCGATCGCCCCCGGCAGGTCTTCAGTCTGGCGGCGCACGGTGACAAGACCGGCGGGCTCGGCGATATCGCAGGGGCGCTGCGCGTCGAGATCGCCGGCGACACCGTGGACATTCCAGTCCGTGCCCGCATCGTAGCGGCAAGACCTGCGTTCGTCCATGTGGCCGCCTGGTTCGTGCCGCTGTTCGCCACGGCGGTGTTGCCGGTCGCGGCGGTGCTCTACGCGAGCGGTGCGGCACATGCTTCGCCCGAGGCCGTTGCTCAATATGTGCCGGCGGCCGCCGCCGCAACGGGACTGCTCTCGACGATGCTGCTCCTGATCGCGTTCGCGGCCGACATCGGACTCGCCGAGCGTATCGCATGTGGCGTGGTAAGCCTGGCAATGGGTGCCGTGCTCGGAGTCAGTTCCGCTCACTGGCAGCGCGGCGTTCTCGGTGCGGGCGCTCTCCACACGCTGTTGACAGGCGTCCCGTTAGGCGGTATGCTATGCTTGCAACTTTTAAGTGTGCGTAGATGGCGATGGTGGGCGATTATAGCCGCCTGCACCGGCGCGGCAATCGGAGGCGGCTTCTACAACCAGCTCAGGTAGCCGCGGCGCCCGACCGACCGCCTTACGCAGGATTTCCATCAACCCGAGTTACGCAAAAACAACTCGACGGCATTGCCCGGTATTGTTCAAGAGCGAAACGCCGCACTGGCAGTAGCGCAGGGCCACCGTAAGCCCGTACGGAGACACATCTCAACCAGACCAGGAGACACGAGACCAAATGGTGCGAAAGTACCTCAACTATATTGTGTTTGGAGCGATCGTCTTCGCCGTTATCGCAATCGCTGTCTTTCACAGCCGGCACGTCCGATCTCTCATCGACGCAATGTCGAGCAGCGATCCGAGGGCCCAGGAGCAGGCGGCGCTCGAGCTTGTGCAGGGCGAGCAGTTTATCGACACCGTCACGGGAGAGCCGGTGGCGACTCGGGTCAAAGCAACCGCGTGCCTGGAACTCGTCGCAAACGACGCCTCGATCAAGAAGGGCCCCGAAAAGGACGCCCCGGACTATCGGGCGAACGCCATCAACCAGGCACTGGCCCTGCTTAAGGACCTCGACAAGCCGGTCCGCGATCGCGCCGTACTGACGCTGCAGCACGCCGGCGCCGGCTCGTCGGGAAACGTGACCGCGCTAGTCGCCGGGCTGAAGGACGGCGACAACTATGTCCGCAAGGGGACCGTCGCGGCGCTCAGCGATTCGGCGAACGGGATCGGTCCTCGGCAGGATATCGCCGCCGGAATCGATGTGGCTCGGTCGATTGTCGACTTAATGAAGAAGGAGGCCACGGCGCGCGGACCGGGTGGCGACGTCTTCGCGTCGCCCAGGTTCAACCAGGGCGCCAGCCAGAAACGGTGTGCCGACCTTCTTCTCGCGCAGCTTGAAGACAAGGACGGCGGCGTGAGGCAGGGCGCCGCGGACGCACTTGGAAAGATGGGGTACGTTCCGGCAGTCGAGCGCCTCAAGGTGGCAATGCATACGGATCCCGATGCACAGGTTAAACGTGTCGCCATCGGCGCGCTCGCGCTCATCGCCGATCGTTCCTGCGAAAATGCGCTCGTTGAGGCCGTCGAGGATACGAGCGCGGACAATGAAGCGCGCGCTCAGGCTGCGACGGGGTTGGGAAAACTCGGATCCCCCAGAGCCATTGAGACGCTGATCAAGATTCTGGACGACGACGATCTGAAGCTGCGCTCCACCGCTGTCGCGGCGCTTGCTCAGGCGGCGCGCCCTGTTCCGGGCGGCGCCATCAATACTCCTGTACTTGCAGCGCTCATCAGCACGCTGCAGGGTAAGAGCGACGACGCGCGCCGCGAGGCGGCGCTGGCGCTCCAGTCACTCTCCGCGCCACAGGCGAATTCAGCGCTTATCGGCGTATTGAAGGACACCGTCCACGACAGCGATGCCCGAGCTGCCTCGGCCCTGGCGCTGGGTTTTCCGGGGAACTCCGGGGCGGTAGACCCGCTGGTGGAAGCCCTGCACGACTCCGATGGCGATGTGAACACGGCGGCGAGGGACGCGCTCACCGCGATCGGCCCACCTGCAATCGACAAGTTGATTGCAGTCATTCAGACGGACGGCGCCGAAGCATACTACGCCACGCAAGCCCTTGAGAACCAGGGCGCCGCGGCTCTGCCGGCGCTCAAACGCGTCGCCGATGGCGCCAACCGGGTGGCCCAGCACTGGGCCGCGGTGGCGCTCGGCTCGCTTAGCAGCTCCGGGGTACAGAGCGCGCGCCCTCTGCTCGTTCAGCTCGCAAAGAGCACGGACGACGACGTTCAGTATGTTGCGAACGAGCAGCTCCACCGGTTGGGGATGCAATAGGGAGATGCGGGCTGAACACGGTCCGCACATAGGGTCGTTCAGTTCTTCGAACATAGCCGCCCGGCGACGCCCAGGCGGGCAATCTGCATTTTGTTCGTGAGGACATCGTGGTCTGTCAAGCCTGCCCTGCCTGCCCGTATGGGTATGGGGCGCGGTTATAACCGCCAGTCTGGATCGTCGAATGAGAACTGAATGACCCTGATCCGAACCACGTCAGGAGGAACATGCAAAGCTGTTGGTGAATAGCGGAGATGTCTACGGCAGCCCGGGTGCCAATGGGCCCGCCTCCAATATTGAAGTACGCGAGGCTGCTCTCAAACGAAAGGAGATTCAACAATGATTTCTGCACGGAAGACAGGCCTGGGATTGGCCGCCCTGTTTAGCGCCATACTCGTCGTCCCGGTTCTGGCCGACGGGGCTTCTGATTTCCAGGCCAACACACAGAAGGCGCAGGCCACATTAGACCAGCTTGCAACGCTTCTCGGCAGCCTGGGTACTCATGATGCATCCGCGTCCAACGGCGCTCCGCAGCAGGTCGCGGATACGGATGGAACGCTGAAGTGTTCGGTCTGTGGAATGACGATGACGGCAAAGGCAACAGATTCCAACACCAAGAAGGTGACCATCAAGGGCAAGGACTACTACTGCTGCGCCGGGTGCGACATGTCTAAAATCGTGGACAAACCCACTCGGAACAGGAGGAATGGCGCGAGGCGACGCAACCCGTAACTCCCTAGTTCAACTACCCAAGACGACTTGTGAACTTGTCGGCGAAATACCGCCCTCTCCCTGTCCGCTTGCGGACCTTGGAGGGAGAGGGTAGGGTGAACGCGGCAACGGCAAACCTCTTTTGAGCGGGCCGGCACACGGGCGAACTTGCTCGGGGCCGGCCTATTCTTTCATTCGCTCAGTCGTCGAACTCATGACACCGGCGCATGAGATACTCCGGCGACTCCACAGTCGCCAGCACCGTTTTCGCGTGGGCAAGGCGCTCGCGGATCCCCATACGCGCCGCCTCCTCCGCGTAACCGGGTCGAGCTAGGAACGCTTCTAAATAGATCGCGTGCCGCTTCCAGAGGTCGATCTCCCGTGCCTGCCTAATTGCAGTGTGCTCTCTATACCAATCGCTTTCCAGCAGATAGGCGCGCGTGAAGAGTCGCCGGACCTCCGGATGGTTCAGCGCCTTGCCCTCCCACGAGTCGTAACACATGATGTGCAGCAGAGCCTTGAGCGGAGGACAGGCCAGCTCCACGCTCCTGTCCTCAAAGTAGAGGGCCGCTACACGCCGCTGAGTCTCCACGATATTATCCATACCATCGACGACCTGGACAAGGTCCTGCTTCTCCGGCCTCAGCATCTCTTCCGTAAACACCATGTGCGGATGGCTGAAGATCATGCCGAAGAATGTTTTCACAAATCGGCGAGTGATGCGATAGCCCAGTCGACTGGTCAATACGGTCCGCCCGTCGTAGTCAAAGTCCTCACATTTCTCCAGGAATCCGTGCTTGATAAGGGTTTTCGGATTGCGCTCGTCGGCCGACATTCGACTCCACACCTCAGGCACCAGCAGGCTGATATCGTGATCGACGCGATTGCGCGGCCCAACGTAACCTGCCGATGTAATGAAGACGTCGTGCCCCGTCAGGATATAGGAGACCAGCGCGTTGTTAAGATCATGGATCGGCAGCAAGGCGTTAAACGGCCCTTTGGTGAGCGCTCCTTCGGAACCTGCGCCGGTCGTGGATGGCGACCTGCCGGTCATGCTGCAGATAAACTCCATGAATGCTTCCGGGAGCTCCATGTAGTGGATGGGATTGTAGACGGCGAGCGAGCGGATGCCGGCCCCGGCATCCGCGGGATTATTTCGCCGCCCGGGGAGTACCGCGTTGACGGGAAAGAGCACCGGTTTTCCCAGTGGAAGGCGCCGGTTTAGGCGGGTTGCCATCTCCGCCAGGTAGGTCTCGCGCGGCTGCAGCAGATCGGGCCGGGTCTGAAGATAGCGGGGATTCTTCGATGGCTTGCCGTCGATCCGCCTCGGATGCGCGTTGGAGACGAAGTAGCACTTGTTGCCTGCCTCGGATACGGAGCGGATGAATCTCCGCATCGGCTCGGAATAGGCGTCGAAACCGATCGCGTCTTCGATGATGTCTCTAGCCTGCTCAAGACTGAGCGGCTCATAATTGGACAGGAAATTGTCGGGCATGGTGAAATCCACTTCGGTCTGCTTATCGTATCCGCGATGGATGGCTTCGTCCGGACGCTGGAACAGCCGATATTCGCAGTTCTTGACGAACTTGACGGCCGTGCGATGCGACTCGGCGTTCAAACCTTCGAGGCAATTCGCCGGGGCGACGACCGAAGCCGTTATATCGTCCTCGAACTGCCACTTGACGGCCGGTGAGAAATCCTTCCGGAGACCAAATGTTCGCCACGCCCCGTCCTCATCGTAACCAACACGCAGATAACTCGACACGAGCTTGCGGCTGTCACACTTCAGCTCGTTTCCCGGCACGCCGTTGATGATGTCCACGCTGAAATGATCGCGCCAGACCTCTCCCCAGTCCGGCTTATAAAACCGCTTGACGACAAACAGTAGATCCATAATGTATTGCGGGATCGACTCTAGCCACGAATTGTAAGAATCGGTGTATTCGCGCGAAGCAGGTGTCATCAGCTTGATCACGGATCCGAGAGAGCGCTCCGAGCTCAGGATCGGGCGGCTGCGCCTGGCTCGCATCGCGGGATTCCGAAACCTGTCCGCATAGTCTCTCTCGATCAGGCCCGCAACCCGGTCGAAATCGCGCCTGAAGTCGGACACAAAGACGGGGCCTTGGAGAATCGCGTCCGTAATGGGCTTGGAGATCTCGGATTTTCCACCGCCGGAAACGGTACACGGCTTATGACAGAGCGTTCCCTCGGGCATCGTTCCGATGAGCCGCCAGGCGCGGCCGCCGGCTGGCTTCATCATCTGGACACGGTAACCGGAGGGGCGGACATAGGCGTTGCCGGGCAGCAGCTTGATGGTCCGCTCTCTGCCTTCGAACTGCCACGAGACGCATTGACGGTGCAGGTCGAAGTGCGAGTCCTCCGGCACATAGAGGATGTCAGAAAAGCGGCGATCGATCCCGTATCCCTCGGGACGCAGCTTCATCAAGTCCCCGTAGAGCTGCGCCACCTCGCGAAATGTGTACTGCAACCGCGGCGCATGGAGGTCGCCGCTATACTCTTCGCCCAGATCGTAGCAGGGATAGACCAGTGCCCCTCCGGCGTGCTCCTCTTCGCAATAGCCAAGCAAGTTCGCGGAGTAGCTGATCTGCGTCTTTACCTCCTTCTTGCAGTATCCGAAGTAGTTGTCGGCGATAATGGTAACGATGACGCCCTGCTCGTCGCGGCAGGTAAGTTTGAATGGCTGTCCATCGTTGTAGCACTCGGAATCTGCTCTCCAGCACATGTCGTCGCGACGCTGGCGGGCATCCGCGGCCTCCCAATGCGGCAGGCCGGCCTCCCGTTTGGACACCTGTGTCAGATGTGGGGCCAGGATGACGCAGCCGGTGTGCCCGGTCCAGTGCTCTACATCCAGTCCTGCGTCGTTGACCGGCAGAAAAGGGTCGCCCGCGTTGCCGAAAATGCTTTCGACAAAGTCTAGGTTGCTTACGAGGTTCCCAGGCGCAAAGAACCGTACCTCCATGCTCTTCTCCGCGATGTACCCGGGCACCGAAGGGCAGACAACGGGCCGCAGCAGCACGGAAACAAAACAAGCCGCCTGATCGGACTGGTTCGAGGTGAACGGAAGACGCAACAGCTCTTGGGGAGGATCTAGTGCCCGGCGCAGCATCTCGGCAAAGACCGGCCTGGGAACGGAGATTTTGTCGGCCGGCACCGGCGATCCGCCTTCGGCCACATGAAAGATTCCCTGAGTCGTGCGCCGGTCGCTCTTCGGGTTGTGGAGTACGCCCTGACGCACGCGATAGGAGCTGACGATATCCGACTCGAACACGTCCCTGTCAAACGGCAGCGAGAGCGTACGAGCAAGCCCATGGCGGTCCAGCACGAAGGTACGTCGGGGCAGTCTGGCGGCGTTCAGGTCGGGATTGAGGTACCGTTCAAGAAAACTCTGGATGCGTTGGTCAGCCGGGCACAGATAATCGGCAAGGAGCCGCTCGGTCTCCTGGTGGTGCAACAGTAGGGCGGCCACCATGTCGTCGTAGTCGGCGTTGGTTTCCGCTCCCGCGGTCGGACATCCGAGATATGCCAACTTCAGATTGATGTAGCGGACGAGCCGCTCGTGGGCCGCCGCCGTAATCTCCGCCCCGAGCCCAATGCTCTTTTCCAGGTCTAAAATGCGCGTTCCCCTCCATTCAGTCGTCTCCACGTCGTCGGGGCTGCAGATTGTAGCCCACGGGAGATCAGACCGTCAAGCGGCAGCGACCTGGCCACTGTCGCGAGGACGCAAGAGGAGCGGGGAGAACGTCACTTCTTCACCGTGAGTGAGAGCGGCGCGGCAAACCACACCTTCATCACGAAGTTCACGCTCACGTTCGCCATTACCGCAAGCGGCCAGTTAGCGATCGGCTTCGCGTCTGCCGCCGCCTTCAGCGTGATCTGGCCCTTGCTCTGTCCCTCCGGAATAGTCGCGCCGTCCTCGACCGTGATACCTGGCGGCAGCGGGTCGGTAAAGACGCCTCCGAGATGGTTTATGCGTAAGTCGAGCGTCACCGGTTTGGTATAGTCCGCGCGGCGCTTTATCTCGACGTCGATCTTGAGCGTCTGCCCGGGAGCGATGGTGATGTCGGACTTCGGCAGCGATACTTCGATGTCGTTCGGCTCCGTGATTGAAACGGCCTGAGTATCTACCTCGTACAGCCCGCGGCCGCCTCCCGGCATATAGACCTCCGTAAGCGGGGCTGCGATCTTATGCGCCTCGGCCGGCTTGCCGTCCGCGCCAGGGAGCGTTGCCGTGCCCACAACCTGTACTCGCTTCATGTCTACTTTGGCATCCGGCGCCGCGGAGATCACAAGAACGGCCTGGGACATCGTAGGAGGAATCGTAGCGGTCGAAGCCGTGATCCCGGCAGGGAGACCGTCGACTTGCACTTTGACCTCGCCCGCGAACCCGTTCTGTCGCTCCACAATCACGAACCACGCCGTGCGGTTACCCGGCGCCAGCATGGCGCGGTCCGTGTCGCACTTGATTCGGAACCGCGGGAGCAGCGGACTGGCGGTGAGATTGTAAAAGAAAGTCGGTCCTCCGTGGCCGGTGATGTCACGGATCTCGATGCTGTAGTCCCCGGTCGCCGGCGCCGTCCAGTCCAGGCGCGAGTCTTTGCCGAAGGCGTCGTCGTTCTTTGCCAACTCGGCGCCTTTCGAGTCGCGAACCGTGATCTCGGAGTCGAGCTCCGAATCGATCCGGTGCGCGGTCACCTCGAAACCAAGCGCCTGGCCTTTCGTGGCATGGAACGGATAACGGTCGATCTGTCCGGGCGCGCCTAGCCATGAGTTAACGCCTCCCGGGACCGCGAGAGCGCCCTTAGCGACCGGAGCCGGCGTCGATAGGCCCGCGACGATCGTCTTGTTGCCCGGCTGCGCCGTTGCGCCGCCGTCGAAGCCCGCCTGGCGCGCATCGGAAACGAGCAGCGGAACCCAGTTCGTGGCGCCGTTGGGAAGCTTCAAAGAGGCGCCCCACATGCCCGGACCAGCGTTCGCCGGAACATCGACATGCGCGGTCTGAGCGCCGCCCAGATTCCATCCCAGCACGCGAACGTCCTGGCCCTTGCCGGGCTGGACCGCACACGGAATGACCGAAGTCACGTAGGGGCGCGATGTCACGTTCAGGCGGTACACCCAGTGCGGACTCCCCTGATAGTTCACGTCGCGGATCTGTACGCGGTATTCGCCGGCCTTCTCAAACCGATAGTGAACCAGTGAGTCCGCGCGATAGTAATCGTCGTTCCGCGCCAGCTCGTGCCCGGCTGAGTCGAGAATGATGACCATCGGATCGGCATGCGGAGCCAGATCGTGAATCTTGTCTTCAAGGCGTGCGCACCGTACGGCAAAGACGATCTCCTGTCCCGCGGCTGCATTGAACTTGTACCAGTCTACGTCCTCGCCCTTTTGAAACCTGCCATTTATCACGCACGGGATGGAGATCTGCTGAGCGTGCTCGGGATCGTCATTCGGCTCGGTCTCCATGATCTCAGGCTCGTCGCCAATGACGAGCAGTCCGATGGTGGAGACGCCGTGATGGGCCGTGGCGATCCGAAACTCGCGCGTCCCCAGGGGCGCGTCCGGCGCCACCGATACTTTCATGGAAACGGACTCGACGACCGGCACGGCGTTCGGCGTCTTCGGGTCTCTCTTGGGCCAGCCCTTTTCCGGCGGCATGATCTCCGCCTGAACGCCTTCGCCCTCCATCATCACTTTATAAGCGCCATACAGGTTAGCACCGCCTCCGCCATTGACGGTGCCCGAGTTAACAGTGACTACCAGCGTCTTTCCACGCTCGATTCCGGAGGGATACGTCGAGATGATCATGGGAAAGCACGTCTGCGCTCCGGCGCGGCCAACGGCGGCCAACGCCATGGCTGCAAGCCAAAAGGAGAGCGCTATACAGGATTTACTCATGGTCTATTGCCTCGCAACCGGTCTATGCCAGCAGTTCGCCCCAGGTCTCCACATCCAGCGTTCTCACAACCAGTCGCTCCAGGATCTCTGCCGAATCGATAGCTTCTATTGCCGCCGTGACTTGAGGATCGGGCTGACCGAACCGTTTCCCTCCCAACTGGACAAGAAGATTTCTCGCCTCTTGCACTTTCCCCCGAGCCTCGCCGCGAGCCTCGCCGCGAGCCTCGCCGCGGACCTCGCCGCGGACCTCGCCATCCGCGATCCATTCCTCAATAATCCCCGTTTCACGTATCATATCCAGATCCTCCTGAAAGAGATTTTCCAGCACGCTTCGCGGAAACTGCCGTGATGCAATCCGCAGTGCCAGACCAAGAAGGTCTGCCTCGATTCCGCGTGGCAGCCCAGCATTATGTATAAGGTCCACTTCCAACCGGACAACTTGTTCGGTTGGACTGTCCTCGCACAATATAAGCAGCGGCGCAAGCTCGGCCAACTCTCCAGATCGTATCCTATCTGCATATTCCCAAAGTCGAACCGCTGTGAAGCTGAATTGCGTAGTGAGAGTGCCTATTGAAACACCATAGTTGTCCGGAAACGTCGCTCGCTCTCCACGCTGTAAGTAGATTACCATTAGGACAACTGGAATGCCCATCTGTCGCGTAAGTCCTGCACACTTTGCAAACCAGGACGTCAACACGCTCTGATCAGGCTGTAACTGGTATTCCAGATAGACGGCAATCTCCTCCGCTCCGGAAAACACCGGGCTTACCGTTATGCCCTGCGAGACTGGCAAAACGAACACGTGATCGGCTCTCAGCTCCGGCAGGTTGACGTTCGGGTCTTCCACGCGGATCGCCGATGCGGGCACCTCCAGACCAGCTAGTCGAAGCGCGACGGCCGGACACTCTCGAAAGAGCGCCTTTACCGAGATATCGATCGCGTTGGACTGGTCCGTCGCATCATCCATGGGCCATTCGCTAATCGTCCGAGGTAAGAGCTGGCACCGGCAGCCGACGCCGTCGCTCCGGTGGTAGCAGCCGCTCCATCGTATCGTCTACAGTGATGATTCCAAGCAGCTTTTCATCCGGGCTTACGACGGGAACGGCGAGGAGATTGTAGCGGCCGATGATCTGGGCAACTTGATCGGCGTGATCCTCGACGTAGACGTGGATCACGTTCTTCACCATCACGTCGCTGACCACCCTGGACGGAGGAGAGATCACCAGGTCGCGCAGGCTGAGCACCCCGACGAGCCGCTCTTCATCGTCCACCACATAGACGTAGTAGATGGTTTCAGCCTTTGGCGCCAGGTCTCGCAGCCGGTTGATCGTGTCCTCGCAGGTCAGGTTCGCCTGTATCGCCACCAGCTCAGTCGTCATCAGGCCGCCGGCGGTGTCCTCATCGTAGGCCATCAGCTCCTTGACGTCTTCGGCCTCTTCCCGCCCCATGCTCCCGAGCAGCTCATCGCTGAATGCGTCCGGAAGATCGTCCAGCAGGTCGGCGGCGTCGTCCGGCTCCATCTCCGTGATGATCTCCGTGGCAGTCTGATCGTCGAGCTGCTGCATGATGGAGACCTGCGTCTCGGGCTCGGCCTCCGCGATAGCTTCGGCCGCGGTCTCGGTGTCCAGGGCTTCGATGACCTCGGCGCCCTGCTGCGGGCTGAGCTGCTCGACGATGTCCGCGATGTCGGCGGGGTGGAGTTGGCCGATTTTGTCGTGTGACACCTTGAGACGAATGCGGCCACCGGCCGACCCGGGCTCCAGCGTCTGCACATCGTCCCACGCGATTAGGTTTGAGCGCAGAGGGCGGCGGATGAGGCGCGCGGCGGCCTCGATGGGCCCGCTCACGGCGCCCAGCCGGCGCAGCGTGGCCCGCAGACTCGCATCTACTCCCACGACGCAGTAGTGCTTGCCGCACTCCGCCAGCCTTACGTCGCTTACCCGCACGACCCGATAATCCTGCACGTCCACGATCTGCTTATCGAGCACGTCTCGGCGGAGCCGCAGGTCCTCGCTGTGTGGTTCATAACGTCGAATCTGGTCGAGCGGCTTCGAAAGACGAATGTCACTCTGGATCTGGCCGCTCCCGGTCGCTCCCGCGGGATCCGCGTCAAAGCTTGTATCTTCGTACGGCACATAGACCTCGCTGCCATCGATGCGAGCGATCAGCGCCCGGACCGATGGCAATCGGCCACCAAGAGTCGCGATGGCATCTACGATCTTTCCGATCTTTTCGCCATCGCAGGAAACCAGGGGCTTATCGAGTATCTGCGTGAGGTATTTCATGGTATCCCTATTATACTGCAGGCGCTCTTCGAACGACCAAAAAGAAATGCCGAATGCTTCAGGGCATCCGGCAAGGAGGGTGCACGCTATTGGACCCTCAAATCAGACCATTTTGATTGTGACTCGGAGAGTGAGCACGATGTCCATTATAGAGGTTGTTTGTTAAGGCGACGTTATGCAACGATTAAATGTCGGTTAAACTTGCTCGTCCCCGGCCACTTCCATCTCCATCTCCTTCTTGAGCAGGCGCTTCAGGACCTTGCCGGTACCTCCGCGCGGGAGTGAATCGCGGAATATAACCCGCTGAGGCACTTTGTAGTTGGCGATCCGTCCTCTGCAGTGGCGCAGCAGGTCGCGATCACTTGCCTCAATTCCTGACTTCCGCACCACCACGGCCACGACCGCCTCGCCCCTCATCGCATCCGGTATTCCAATTACGGCTGCGTCATGAACCGCGGGATGTGTAAGTAGCGCCTCCTCCACTTCGCGGGGGTAGACATTAAGGCCGGACGTGATGACCATGTCCTTCTTACGGTCCACGATGTAGACATAACCGTCCGAATCGATCCTGCCCAGGTCGCCGGTATGGTACCAGCCGCCCTTCATTACTTCTGCCGTCGCCTCCGGCTGGTTCAGGTAGCCAAGCATCACGTTGTCGCCTCGAACGATGATCTCGCCGACGACGTCGACCGGCAGACGCTGGTCCTCGTCATCGACGATGGCGATCTCTACGCCCGGCACCGGCGGTCCGACGCTGCCGGCCTTTCGCGGGCCCTCCACCGGATTTACAGTCGTTACCGGGCTGCACTCCGTGGGTCCGTCGCCCTCGAGCACGGGAATACCGTACCGTGTCTCCAGCGCCTCGAGCGTCGCAGGCGGCAATGGCGCGCCTCCGGACACGAAGAAGCGAACGGGGGCGAGCTCTTCCGGCGACTTGGCGGCCATCAACAACCCGTTGAAGAGCGCCGGCACAGCGGGAAAGATCGTGATGCCGTGGCGGCGTACGGCGTCCAGCGTCCGCGCCGGCTGGAAGCTCTCCATCAACAGGGAGGCGGAGCCGGCCGCCAGGCAGACGTTCATGCAGACCGTTGCGGCAAAGGCATGAAAGAGCGGCAGCAGCGTGAGGAAGCGATCCTCCGAAGTGAAGTGAAGCCGCTCGCGCACCTGCTCTACGTTTCGCATCAGGTTGCGGTGCGAAAGCATCGCGCCCTTCGGCCGGCCCGTGGTTCCCGACGTGTAGATCACGACCGCGCAGTCGTTTTCGTGTAAGTCTTGTTCGCGCTCACGATCGAACGCGGGCGAGACGCCGTCTCGCATGGCCTGGCTTCCGGACGCCATCAGGTCGTCCATTGCGACGAAGCCAGATATCGCCCCCATATCGCCGCCCGGCAGCTCGCCGGCGTCTCCCGTGCAAACCACGTGCCGCAGCCCGGAAACGCCGCGCCGCGCCGCCTCGACCACGGGAAGCAGCTGCGGCACGGTTATCACCAGCCGCACGTCGGCGTCGTTCCAGATGAACTCCAGCTCCCCGGGCTTGAGCAGCGGATTGACAGGAACGACGACGGCCCCGAACGCAGCTCCGGCATAGTATCCATACACGAACTGCGGGCAGTTCGGCAGGAGCAGCGAGATTCGCTGCCCCGGCTCGATTCCCAGTTCTGCCAGGCCCGCGGCCAGCCGGTCTACGGCGTCGCCGAGCTCCGCGTACGTGATCAGCGTATCCTGGTAGATCAGTGCCACGTTGTCGGCGTAACTCTGAACGCCGTTCGTTATGATATCCGACAGCATGTTCACTCCGTTATCGTGGTCTCTACCCGTTCACTATAGTAACGGCAGATGTCTGTCAGCGGACACTCGCCGCACCTCGGCCTGGGCGCCTTACACACCTGGCGGCCGTGCTGGATGATCGCGACGTGGAACCGATAGACGCTGTCGGGCGCGACCTGCGGCTGTAGTGCATCATGGGCTCTCGCCTCGCCGATCCTCTTCTCAATGAGACCCAATCGCCAGCAGACGCGGAAGATGTGGGTGTCCACCGGGATCACAGGCCGGCCAAGCGCGAAGCTGAGTACAATCGCAGCGGTCTTGGGACCGACACCAGGCAGGCTCATCAGATAGGCCCGCGCTTCAGTGTCGGTCATCGTGTCCAGACACTCCAGCGAGACCTTTCCTTCTCGGTTCACGATCTCGCTCAGGACCTCCTGGATACGCCGCGCCTTGCTGTTGGCCAGCCCACCCGATCGTATCGTGTCGGCGACGTCGTCTACCGGCGCCGCCATCACCGACTCCCATGTCTCATACGCGCGTTTAAGCTTATCGAACGCACGCAGCGAGTTTACGTCGGACGTATGCTGCGAAAGAATGCAGGCGATCAGCTCGTCCACGGCGCCGTAGCGTGGGCACCACTCGGCAATGCCATAACGGGCTTCCAGCCTCGCCTGAATGAGGTCCGTCAAGCCACGCCGTTGTCGCAGGCACACTTCCGGGTCCGCCTCTCGAGGTTCGCTTCGGCCCTTCAGCGTCTGTTTCATCCGGTATTCCCTGGATCGGCAGGTTGTTTCACCGCATGGGTCTGTTCTATCTCCATCGCAAGCAATAGCTCCCATACTCTACCTGCTGACCAAGCGCTCCCGGCGCGACGTGAGTCCACGTTACCACACCGGTCCAAGTCAATACCCGATACCGAGTACCCAACAACCCAGCCCCACAGCCTGCAAAGAGTACCGGATTTCCCGCTGCGGCTCCGCGCAGGCGTCAATCCTCGCACTTGTGCCAATCGTCGGCAGATGTATGTCAGGGAAGAACGGAGTGATTACCATTACTGAAGGAGACGATGGCACGGCCCTGTGCCGTAATCAGGCCTTCAGACGGCCGGATGGATTTCGGCCGAAACGGACCACATGGAGTGTAACCCGTGAGCTATACGATCCGGAGCAGCGCAGGCGGAGCCAATGACCCCTATCGGCCTGGCAGCCACGATCCTGGTTCGAACGAGTCGATCCTTCGTGTGAGTCGGGGAATCCGGACGCCCTGCTCTCTCGACACTCCCTCAGCAGTCACTGCACCCATTCAGACTGAGCCGATCACGCCCGAACCGGTCTCCTCAGGGAGCACCGACGCGCTCTCTCCTGAATGCCGCGACGCCTTGGCGGCAAACCGGGATGCAAGCGTCGCCCAGGTAGCCGGCCTTCGTTCAGCCGCCCGGCATGAGGCCATTGCGCCGTCCACGGCGCACCTCTCTGCAGCCGCTCCAAACACTTTCCGAACCAAGTTTGACTCGCCGTACGATCTGCCGGACTTTACACCGTTCCCAATCGCCTAGACGGGGTCATTCATGTACCGAGGGCAACCACACGGGCTTGCCCCTACAGGTACCTGCTCGTGAATGATTCGGGCTTGCAAGGATTCCGCAAGCTTCCGTCGCCGGACTGTCTCGTCGCAATTCCGGGCCAGATCGATAAACTCCCACCAGGCGGCCTCCTACGCCGCCTTAAAGATCGGCTCTAGGCCACGCGCGTACGACCGTAGCTCTGCGGTTTCCACCTCGGTGATCGGCCGGAACCGGACGGCAATGTCCATGGCGAGCCGGAACAGCCTCGGATCGCCCGGCGGCACGGCCGCGGTGATCGGCTGAGACAGCGTGAACCGCAGCGCCAGCTCCGCCAGCCGCGGATCCGTCAGCGGCTCGTACCAGCAGTGCGGGAAGGGCCGATCGGCGCCCTCCTTCCAACTGGTTCGCGCCATCGATTTCAGCGCTAGGCGGGCCGCGCCCTTCTCCTGCGCCTTGGCAATGATCTGCGGACCGAAGTTACCCTCATAGAAGGTCACGAAATTAATTGGAAACAACGCGGAGACAAACGGGAATTGGTCGAGCGCATAAACTGCCGCCTCCACGGAGTGAGCGCTGAACCCGATGTGGCGGATCATGCCCTGCCGCTGGGCCTCCTCGATCGCCTCCATCGCGCCCCCTGGTCCCAAAGCGCGCTCGACATCCTCGCGAGTCGTGATGGCATGAAGCTGATAGAGATCGACATGGTCGGTCTGCAAATGCTCCAGTGATCGTCGCAGCTCTTGCGCCGCGCCCTCGGCGTCCCGTTTGCCGGTTTTGCAGGCCAGGAACGCCTTGTCCCGGTGCCGCTTCAGGGCGGGTCCCAGGCGCCGCTCCGTCTCCTGATCCTGTCCATAGCTCGGCGCGACGTCGAAATAGTTCACGCCCCGATCGACCGCCTCGTCGACGATCGCGTCCGCCTGCGCCTGCGTCACGTCGACAAGCACAACCCCGCCCAGCCCGACGATCGACAGCTCCCTGCCCGTATTCCCAAACGCCCTTCGCTCCATAGTGAACCTCCTGCCCTCTACAAGCCCTGCGCCATCCCGAGCGCCGCAACGCAAGGCGGCCCATTGCCTCAACGATCGGCCGGTTCCCGTCACCCTCTCCCTGTCCGTACGGACCAACAAGCGAGTGCTTTGAACCCGTACTGCGGGGCCGGCGTGAGGGTGAACCCTCCTACTGCAAGTATGGACTGGTTGCGATCCTCTAGACCAGACCCACCCATTCCAGCTCAGCGCTCAGCGTCCCCAGTTCTTCACCAATCGCGCGCCGTTCACCTTCTCCACGACTGGTATTGCCGCCGCCCAGCGCCCAGTCCGCACCGTCCACCGAGTCCACTGTGTCCACTCTAGCCACATGCCCGCTTCGGCCGGTCCGTCGGACCACGCCTCTAGCCGCTACGTTCACGCCACGCCTCGAAGGGTGCTTACCCACATTCAGACTGCTTGTGCCCACATCTACCAGGTAGAAGCTGGATCGCGACGTCGGTTGAGTGATTCGGTGACCACTCCCCCGGTACAACGCACGTGGTATTCTACCCTCGTGTTTCTCAGCGGACAACCTTGGAGGACCTGGCCAACTACGTCCGCCAGAATACCGATCCGCCACAGTTTCCGTCTATTACAGTAGACGGTGACGCTAGCTCGGCAATCGTCATTGTGCGCGTGGAGGAAAGCCCAAGCCCTCCCCTTCAACCTCTTCAACACGAACGGCGGACTGACGAAGGTTCGCGCCTCCGTTTCACCCTCCCCCAAAACCTTCCACGCAGTCGCACCTTCGCGTTTCTCGCGCCCGACTACAACGCCCCGGTTCAGAACGATCTGTTCCGCTTGGTCGTAGACCCGCACACGCATCATCCCGCCGTACTTGTCGAGCAACGGTTTCGGGCTGGACGGCGGGGATACCAGCGCGAATTCTGGTTGCTCCTCCCGCACAATAAGAGGCTCGCTGGTTGCCGGCGCGTAGGTCGTGGTTGACGCGAACGCTGCCTGAAGCAACTTTTCTGGCGGTGTCCAACCGTTCGCGGGCGGCGGGTCTAGCCGCGTCTGGTAAGGAACACCGGTCTCGATGGCCTGCTGCATGGCATCGTAGATTTCGAGGATGACGGGCTTCGTGCGGTACTCGCCGTGCTCCGCCTCTTCCTTCCGCTTGATGATGGGGAATGAGTCCTTGATGTGGTCTACATCGTCACGGTGGATGCCGTAGAGTTTGAAGTGGGCGGCGTCCAGTTCGCAGCGCAGTAGGAACCGTCTGTTTTCGTTCCAGAAGAAGGGCGGCCCTTCGTAGCCGCAATCCCGAGCGAATGGTTGTAAGTCCTGTGCTGTGAAAACGAGTTCGAGAACACGAGGGGAGATCCAGACATAATGCAACGTGCCAATTGAGTTTGCGGAGTGAATGAAGTCACTCGGACTTGGGACGGGCAGTTGGTAGGTGATGAACTGCGCCATATTCGTTCCACTGAGCTTTTGTCGCACAACATAATCAAAACAGTAGGAACAGTACCCCCCAAGTAAGCAGGCCAACAATGCCCCGGGAACGTCGATTGGAAATCCAACGGTTGCGCTGTTGCTGACGCCACTCCTCGGAAGCAGCGCTCAAATGAAAGTACGCGAATCAGAGTTCCCGCAATGTTGCGCCAAGCCAATAGGTAGTCACGGTTCCACCGGTTTGGAAGGCGATTGGCTAAGTATGCACCGCTAACGAAATGTGCGTGGCATATCGAATGACCTGGGTCCAATCGCTCGAAGGCGCGCGTCGCGGATGCGGATGAAGCTGCTGATATACGAGGCATAGTCCGCGATCAAGCGATTTCGGAGGTCGAAAACATCCATCAGGCTCCCCTCGTAGGGCGCAGAGGCGAACATATCACGATATCAAATCATGACCGAGGCTCGTACGGAGTATCTCGCGCAGTTATAGGCAGCCCAACACGCCGGAAGGCAGCCTCGTGCATGACAGGTTGTTCGCTCGAAATGGCCCGTCGCCGCGCAGCCGTAGACCAAGGTGTCGCACCGATTAGAGAGTTCGCCATTTACTGTCCGCTCTCCTGTTTCCGGGCCGGGCTAAGCCCGCTTCACATGGTCCTACAAGTGCACCGCAATCTCATCTCGACGGAGCAAGAGAGACCTTGCGTCGTGACCGCACACCGGCGACTCCATGGAAAACACGGATCTCACGGATCGACCGGAAAACGAAAGCAATCCCGGCAAATTACCAGGCAATCATAGTCCATCCCAAAATCTGCTTAATCCGAGTTCAAGACAATGCGTCTCCCATCGCATCCTCCATTGCACCGCCCGCAGGAAGGACTCCGCCCACCCCCAACGAATCACCCCACCATGACCCGACGCCACTCAAACCGATTCGCCATCGCCTGCCTCGCCCTCCTGCTCCTCGTCGCGGCTCCCACCGTGCCAATGTGGCGAGAATGGCGCCAACGCCAGCTCGATGACGCCCTCCTGATCGCGGTGGAGCAGAACCGGAGCATCGAAGTCGATCGCCTGCTGCGTCACGGGGCGGACCCGAACGCGCGACGGCATCGCAAGCTCTCGTTGTGGGCCTTGCTGATGGAACGGCTGCATGGGGCGTCGCACACGGAGTCCGCCGGGCCGACCGCTCTGGTAGTCGCCGCGAGCGATCAGGCGGACTATGAGAAGCAGCTTGCGCGAGGGCCGGTCTCCTATGCGGCGACAATCCATCAGCTCCTCATACACGGCGCCAATCCCAATGCCGCGAATGCAGACGGCCAGACACCGCTGATATTCTGTGCAATGTACGAGGACGCCGCCCAGGTCGAGGAGCTGCTCGCCAGGGGTGCCGATGTCAATGCGACGGATAACTCCGGAACGCAGGCATTGCAGTGCGCTGCCGACGTGTGGGGTCCGAGTGCGAACGAGGAGGGAAGCCTGAAGACGGTGGAGGCGCTGATCCGGCACGGGGCCCAGGTCAACCACAAGGACCGCCTCGGCAACGATGCGCTGGGCGGCGCGGCCGATGCCAACCGTCTGCACGTTCTGCAAATGCTGGTCGAGCACGGGGCGGACGTGCGCGCCGTGAACAGCGCGGGCTTCACGACGCTCATGTGGATGGTCCAGCACGGCAACACTTCGGCCGTCGAGCTGCTGCTTCGCCACGGAGCCGACCCGTTCGCGAAGGACACCAGCGGCCGCACCTGTCTATACTGGCTGCGCGGCAAGCCTCATTCGCCCATGCGACAGCTGCTATTGAAGGCCGGCGCCGCCAAGATCCATAAGCGCTAACTGCCGATCCGCCCCGCGCCGATGAACTGGAACAGCTCCGCCATATCCGCATGCTGGCCGCCGCCATAGGAAACTCTAGCCCGTAGCCGCACGGGCAGGTCCATTCGCCCATACGGGCGGCCGTAGGGGCCCTTCGGATCCGTACTGGACCCGTACGGATACCACCCAAGACACGCTTGACATTGCACGACGCCCGTACCGGCAAATTCGTTCCGTTCCATCTAGGGGTACTAGGCTCATGGGGGAGAAAAACCGAGTTAAGAGACGCTGTTTGAAGCCCTTCAGAGTGCGCATTTGCCATTAGATCACGCACTTTGGCGTTTCTGGTTCGGTTGCGGCGGTTGATCGGCCCGCAGAACGAGCGGAACGGCGTCAAAGAGTGCGCAGTTTATAGGAATGGCGCACTTTGGCCCCGATTCTATCACTGAAGAGCCGGGTTTCAGCCCGATTTCAATTCCTTAACACGGTTTTTCGCTCAATTGTGCCTGGCACCCCAGCATGCTGCACCCGGACGATGAGCAGATCATTGCCGACCAGTTTCGCAGGTTTTTCGGCCAGCGAGTTGGTAGGGGTTGATCAGATACGGAGCGACGCAGAGCACGCTCGTACGAGGAGCGGAACGTCTCATCGTAACAAGAGCGCAAGCAAAACACGAGCTGGATAGTCCCTTAACGGCGCTAGACTTCCAAGCGCTGAGCATGTTCGGATGGACTTCGAAATCGGATGCGATCTGGTTGAGCGGCCGCTCTTCCCTCAAGGTTTCGAGGACCGCTTTGGCTTTGTACTCGGGTGAATGTCGCTTTCTCATGGCGTGTTGAGTCTAACTTATTTTCGCCCGATTTCGTGTCCAGATTCTACCAACCATTATAATGAATGCCATTCGCGTTGTCATGTTGAGTTTATGAACGAAGAGGTCCCTTTTCTCTTAGCGGTTGTGTCAATTAATAATACTGCGTTCCCGATTAGAGTGGTAAAGAGCATTATAGGGATCGAATTAGCGGGCGGGCAATAACCGATTCAACTGTTGCGTTCTGCATTATATGGGTTCTGACGCGCTTTAGTGAAGCGTGGGAACGCCGGACTCGAAGTAACGAAAAGCTCGATTATTACACTGCCAAAATTCTCCGGCCTGATCCAAGCAGATCAGGCCGGAGAATTTAAACGAATTCGCGCTTCGGTTGTTTACGTCCACTTAATGGATCGGAATAAATGTATCGGTGTAGTAGATCCCGCCTGACGAATTTACGCCCCATACCCTACCATTGGAGTCCATTGCGATCTGAGCCAGATTGCCCGCCACTTGGCTGAACACATGTCTGGTAACGTCATATTGATAGAAGCTGCCTGCGGCGTCTATACCCAGGATTCCTGCGTTGCCCTCGACGATCTGGACTAGTTTGCCTGGTATGTGCTCGAAGCTCGACGTGCTCCAGTTGTACAGATAGATGTCGCCGGAGCTGGTGAGACCATACCCTACGCCGACCTTGGCGAGTGTGCCCGGGATATGCACGAAAGCTCCGGTACTGAAATTGAACCGATAGATGTTGCCAATGCTATTGATCCCCCAGAGTTCGCTGCTATCCAAAGCAATCTGGGTCAGGCTGCCCGCAACCTGCCTGAATTGATTGGTGAACCAGTCAAAGCGATAGATGCTGCCGGAACGGTTGAGACCCCAGACTTCATTCCGCCCCACAGCGATCTGCGATAACTTGCCCGCAACCTGTCTGAATTGATGGGTGCCGCTATTGTAGCGGTAGATGTAGTCGGAGCTGTCGAGGCCCCAAACTTCAACTTGCGTGTTGGTGTAGCCCACATCGATTTTGACAAGCGTGCCCGCAACCTGTATGAATTGATTGGCGCGCCAGTCGTAGTGGTAAATGTAGCCGGAGCTATTGAGGCCCCAGGCATCGTAGCTCTTCGCTGCGACAGTTGTCAGGCTGCCCGGAACCCAGTTCCATGTTTGTGCGGTTGCGGGAACCGCAGTCAGCACTACCAGCAGCGCTAGGGTCAGAATCATCATACCGCCCATCATCTTCTGCAACATTTTACTTTCCTCTCTCTTTCCGTGGTTTGCATGTGCCCAATGGCGTTGGTGATGGGTGTAGTATATGTGTCGACCATTAAGGCAGCGCAAAACCACCGCTAAACCACCAATAAATTTGCGGGGAGGCGAAAAAAATAACCCGATCTTTTTCAAGATTGGGCCGATGATGCAAAGCGTGATTATCAGGCGCGCGGCGACAGTGAAGGGCGTTTGGTTGAGATCGGTGATGAATGGGCGCGCTTCGGTTCGGTCAGCGCTCCTGCTTGCTGATGCCCAGGAGGGTCTGCGCCTCGGTGCGGAAGTCCGTCAACTCTTCGATCCATTCATATTGAATATCCGCTTTCCCTTGCCACCAACGAACGGCTCGGTCGTAGTGCTCCCGCGCCTGTTCGCGCTTACCCTGCCGCTCATAGCACATTGCAAGAAAGAAGAGATCAAACGCGTCTACCGAGCCATTGCCTCCTTGCAGCGAGGCTTGCAGCAGGGGGATCGCTCTGTCATACTGACCGAGCCGATAATAGACGACGCCCAGTGTATTCTTGTAAAAGAACTCTGTAGGAGAAAGGAAAGCGGCCTTTTCTGCAAGCGGGAGCGCCTTCTTCGCATCCCGAATCTCTTCTGGTCCGGTGACATATTCCCATGCCAGGCCATTCAGAGCTTCAACGTCATTCGGGTTCTGCTCAACCAGGGCGATTGCTCTCCTCGTCGCCACCAGTTTGAGCGCCTTCCTAAGCCCCTCCTCCTGCAGATGGAGGCGCAGCGGCTTCGCAGTCACCAGTTCGGCGGACGGGGAATAGGGCGGCAGGTCCCAGTCCAGTTTCATCTCCGCCAACCGTTTGCGGATCTCCCGCAGGTCCCAGAGCAGGATTCGATCCCCGCAGGCGAGCGCAAGGCGACTTCCGTCCGGGCTGAAGCATAACCACGCTACTGCTTCGGCGTTGGGAGCCTCCAGACTCGCAATCGGCTTTCTCGTCCGAACATCGAGGAGTTGGACCAACGAGTCCGAGAATACGACAGCCATGATCCGGCCATCGCGGCTAAAGGTCAGGGGTCGGGGACCCCCGAGGCCTGGTTCCCGCGCGATCCGCAGGCCGGGCAGCCATGTGCCCACGTCCCAGAACCGGTATTCCCTATCGGAGCCGGTCACCAGGCTCTTTCCGTCCGGCGTGAAACCGACGGTTGTGCGAGACTGCACCGGCAAATCGCGCACGACCTTCCCAGTGAGCGCCTCCCAGACCCGAACGCCAAACGCCTGCCACCTTCCGGTCGCGATCCAGCGCCTGTCCGGACTGATGGCAATACAGGCAGCGCCGTAATAGCCGTTGAACAGAACCGGAGGGGAAGCGCCCGCCAGATCGAGAAGATGCGCGTGATCCGGGACGCCATCGCCTCGACCGGCATGGATAGCTGCCAGCGCGCGACCATCGAGACTCAAACAGAAACTGTACAGCCCGGACAGGGCATCGTCCAGGCTCGCCGGCAGGCCGATCTGCAGCTCATCGGCTTTCGGTCCCTGCGTAAAGGGCCACCGCAGAAGGCCCTTTCCACCATAGGTGAGTAGGCTCTTACCGTCAGGCGAAAAGGCAGCCGACGCGCTGGTGCCGGACGGCACGGCGCCGATCTCGCGTCCGAACGGAGCGTCCCAGACCTTCACCGTCTGTATGTCGCTGGAAGCCAGCAGCCGCCCATCGGGACTGAAGGCGACGCCCCCAATAGACAACCGAGGGTTAGTATGTGGGCCTGGATCCGGACGCATCTCCCGATAGGGACGATTGTCTGCCACCTCCCAAAGGCATAGTTCGTTCCAGTTCAGTGTCTGGAGGAAACGGTCGTCCGGGCTGAACTCCAGCATATTCGGTGCGGTCGGGCAGACCAGGAGTTGCGTGCACGTGCGTGGATTCCAGAGTCGCAGCGTTTGATCCCAGCTCCCGCTGGCGAGCAGGTTGCCGCGATGGTTGAACGCGACGAACGTTATTTGATCCCTATGCCCGGCCATGTCTGCGACTTGTACGCCGGTCGCCGCGTCCCAGACGTAAACGTGATGGTTGCCGCCACACACGGCCGCAATGCAAGTTCCATCGGGATGCCAGGTGAGGCATGAGATCCAGTCGGGCGCCGTCGCTGGGATGGTCTTGCCGCCGTCGAGGTCGAGGATGTAGACTGTGTGGTTTTCGCCGTAGCGCACCGCCAGTTTCCGCCCCGCGGGTTGAAAACGGACCTCATAGGCTTCTGCCGGCACCGTGATCCGCTTCCACTCCCGGCCTGTTGTAAGGTCGGTCAGGACGATGGCGGCCCCGGCCGGGTGCGCCATCCGGCGGCTATC
>JBBQVV010000008.1:0-40406 GCA_038211235.1 Chthonomonadales bacterium
CCAACGCTCAACATGCTGCCTGTCATCATTACGGTGATTCCAACAGTTCTAGTTCAATATCGTCCAGTCGGATCGTGGCGGCGCTAATGGTCTCCAAACTGCCCTTTTCGACGGCAAGCTGCCCGCGTGCCGTGTCGGGCGTGGTCTCAACGTACGCGACCAGGCGCTGCCAGTCGCCGGAATGCCGCATATCGTATCGGTTCGTTTCGACGTTCGTGATCCACTTGCCCTTCGAATCGTTAAGTCCAATCTTCAGGTAAGGCTCGGGCGCTCCGCCCTGCAGGCTGTCGACCTTCATCCAGCAGGAGAGCCGATAGCGGCTGGCGGGCAGGATAGGCGCCTTGACGTCGAACGCGGCGTAGTTCCAGGCGGTTCCGGTTTGAGTACCGGCGACCAGCAGAGCCGCCGAGCCGCCGTGTCCGCCGGGTACGGCACTCACCGCCATTCCCGGCGCCGCGGTCCAGCTACCCGCACCCCGTTCGAAGCCTTCGCGATACGTCCAGCTCTGCCCGGCGGCGCGGGGCTCGAGGCTGATGGTCCCGAGATCGTAACCGCCATGCGCGTCGCCGTTCGCCAGGGCGAGCGCAATGTTAACCGATGGGGCTTCCGGCTGAACCATCGCGACCTTCAGGTGATAGGCTCCAGGCGAGACCCCGGCCGGAACATTCAGCACGTCGGTTACGGCCACTTCTTGCCCTGGCCACCAGCGAGTCGTCGGATGCGTGGGGAAGACCGTCTGCTCGAAGACCGGCTTGCCCCTGCCATCGGCGAGGGTCCATCGCAATGCGTAGGACGCATAACAGGGCGCGGCGCCTGTATTCATCCAGGTCTGCGAGAGCAATATCCTGCCCGGAATCGAAGCGCCTACGCGAACCACCTTGCTGCGCTGGAGACGCGTCAGCTCGAAGCGGTAGCCAACATGGCGCGCGGCGTACGTCACGGCCTGTTTGACCTCTTCCGGAGCCGTCAGCAGCTGCCGGAAGTTCATCAGGTTAACGTGCAGGTAGCTGATCGGATCCTCAAGTCCCTTCGCGAAGGTCTCCCGAATGCCCCATCCTCGCTGCTTCATCTCCTCGTAGCCGGCATACAGCTCGTAGTTGCAGATGACTCCGCGCTGGGCATATGGCCTAAAGAACCGGTTACCGACATCGGCGCTCGGTCCTGAAGGCTTAAGCCCGTCCTGACGGAAGTGAGTGCCGTGTATTGCAGCGTAGTCGTTGATTGCCTCATAGTCACCGACGTTCAGAAAGACACGAGTATGCGGAAAGGCCCGGGCGAAGGCATCGATGATCCGACGATACGCAGCAATGTATCGTGGCAGCGTGTAGCCGGTCTGCAGCAGCTGATCGGGAGTCCAGCGTGCGAGGTGCATCTCGCCCCACTCGCCTATCGAGCCGATGTCGATGAACTCGAGGCCCGCCCTGCCGTCCAGATAGCTTCCGAGGTCCGCGATGAACTTCTCCTGGATCGCCAGAAACCGCTCGTCCCAAAAGACCGGGTCGATCTGCTCCTCGGTATACAGCCCCTTCATCCTGACGGACGGTACGCCCTTGCCGAATACCCAGGATGGCGTGACATACGTGCTCCGCGAGTGCATGTTTTCGGCCATAAACCGGAATGCCACGCGCCTATGCATGCGGTTCACCCATAGGTCGAATATCGGTTTGAAATAGGCGTCGAATCCCGCGGGTCCTTCGCCGGCCGGCTGGATCACCGACCAGTCATCCCGAAAGTATCCGACCTGAATCAGGGGCGCGAACCATGCGCCGACAGGGATGTCCGCGGCGTTGAGGGTGCCGTCGAGGTAGAGACCCATACCGGGATTTGTAAGTGCCTCACTCGACGGTATGGGAGTTGCGTCCTGCAGTTCGATCCCGGCGATCGGTGTCTGCGCTTCGGCTGCGGAGGGCAGGATCAGCGCAATCGATAATAGGGCGCAGGTCGTGTGGAACAGAGTTCGTATGTTCATCGGATTTAGAGTTATTCAAGGGATGCGCGGAGCCCGGTTGTCAGCTACACGTTCCCTGAATACGCGCCCATTTCCTACTCAGTGATTCGTTTCCCTCAGATGCGGCGGTCGAGTTCGACCTCGCTCAACGCAGCAATATTGCGGAGGATGCGCGCACTATAGTTGCGAAAGGACGCATGATAGACCGCATGGACGAAACGGGTTTCGGGCTGCTCCCGCCGTTCCGGATGAGTTCGGTGTTCAGAGCATTGCGTCCAGGGCAACATAATCCACTTTAGCGTTGTGTCGCCTGTCGACCGGGATCCTCTTCACGACTATGACCCGTTCCAGTTGTGCCCAGGAGAGCGCGACTTGCAGGCCGTCCACGTCGATGACGGCGTTCGGCTCGGCTTCCACCGCCAGCATGCGTTCCCCCGAGCGGCTCAGCAGCGCGGCGCGGCGCACATGCGGCCAGTTCTGTGCCGCGCATTCGACCGCGAACGGGTAGAGAACGCCTCGATCGTCCGAGACGACTGCGGAGCACCGCCCGAGCAGCCAGAGTCTGCCAGATGAATCGAGGTAGCCCGTATCTCCAGTCCGATGCCAGACCGTTCCGTCGACACGAATCTTCGTCTCCGAGTCGCCCTCGCCGTTCAAATATCCAGTCAGTACGTGCTTGCCGCTCACGACGATCTCCCCCGGCGAATCTACGGGCATACTCTCCGCGGCAAACTCCGGCTCGGAGCAGTTTGGCGCCGGCAAACCACAGCGATCTCGGATGATACGAAGTTCGATCGCCGAAACCGGCATACCTGCGAGAAGTCCGTGTCCGCTGGACATAGCGGCTCGATCTTCGGCGGCGATGTCATCAAGCGTGATCTCGGCGATCGGCTCGGCTTCGGTCGAACCGTAGATCGCGGCGAGCTTCGCCTCGGGTGCGATTAACCTGAGCTTATCGAAAAGCCGGGGGAAGACAGGGCCGCCGCCCGTGAAGATCTCCCGCACCGACGGAATTCCTCGACTCTGCGCCAGGCACTGCTCGGCGATACGTTCCAGGAACGCAGGTGATGCCCCGATGCGAGTTGGCCGGCACGAATCGATCTGGGCCAGGATCGGTTTGGGATCGACGGTTCCGGGAGAGCGTATGTCGGCGTCTGGAATGACGCTCGTGAGGCCGGCGGCAAGATTGGCAAGAGTAAAGACCGGGAGCGTCGCCATATCTACCGTGCCCGCCGGCAGCCCGATCGTCCGCTCGATGGCCGCGTGCTGGGCCAGAAGAAAGCTATGCGTGCGCATGGCAGCTTTCGGTCGGCCCGTGGCGCCGCTCGTGAACGTTATTAACGCGGGGGTCGAGTGATCGCAGGCATGCAGCATCTCGACCGGGTCGAGGCGATCGGCGCGCGACCATGGAATCGATCCCGGCAGAGCAGGGCCGATTACAAACTTCGAATGGATTCGCCGGATTTCAGGCAGCATGTACAGCAGCTGCGCCTTCGCGCTGCATATTAGCGCTCGCGGCGGCGCAATACTGCAGCAATCGGCGATGTGCCCTCGTCCAGCGGACGGATCGAGGAAGATCGCAATCAGACCCAGCCGAAAGAGCGCGATCATTGCAGTGTACAGCTCGGACGACATGGGTTGAAGCACCAGCGCTCGATCGCCTGGCCGCAGTCCGGCGCTCAACAATAGTGTCGCCGCCCTGCAGGAGGCCCGTTCCATCTCGCGGAACGACGTGACGCGGTTCCTGCCATGGCGTCGTTCGATGATGGCGGGCGCATCGGGCCGTATCGCGGCCTGTTCGGTGAGGATGTGAGCGATGTTCAAGGTAACCGCTGCCGAATAGCGAGGCGACGACAATACAGCTCATATCGGCGGAATGGAGCGCCGTAGTGCGCGCTGACGGCGAGCGATTTGTTTGACTCATGCATCAGGGCATGGATCGCTCTGGTAAATCCCATGTCGGAAGCGACTGAGTGACTGCGCGCAGCCAGGAGATTGCCCAGACCCGCGTACTCTCGTCCGGGAAGGACGGCCACCGTCTTGACGATGATGGTGTCGGTCTGTCGCCCGCGTTTGGCCTGCAGCAGGTCCGGAACTGCGAACAGAAAGCCGACGAGCTTACCCTCAAGCTCCGCCAGCATTACGAGTTCGGGACGCAATGCAGGAACAATCGGGCCGTATTGCTCGATGAAATTCCTCTCCGCGATAGGCGTGTAGAGGAGATTCTCGCGAAAGCTGACGAGCGATAACGCGTGGATGGCGCCGAGCTCTGCCTCGAGTCGGTCCGCGTTCAAGGCGCGAATCTGGATGCCCGCCTCCTCCACGCGCTCCGCGACTCGTGCCAGCCGGGGATCGGCATACGTGAGGTCGGCGCAGTGCGTCGAGTAGTACCGGGCAAGCACTGTGAATCCGGCCACGCCGAAGTTTCGCGGCCAGTCGTCGGGATTGTCCGGCTCCAGGAAGAAGAGCGGCTCTGTCCCGCGATCGGCGAGCGCGCGATAGCGCCTCCACGTGTTTCCGTCCATGGGGCCGATCGCCATGGCGCATCCGCGCCCTGCAAGTTCAGCGCAGGCCCGATTTAGAAGCCGCGTCGAGGCCATGTTATCCACGGCAGCGTAATGCCCGATGACGCCAGTGAGCTGACCGTCAAGAGCTGGACTAGTCGTCCACCATAGTGAACAGCGCGCCACGGTCTCTCCGTCGCGCGTGGCTCTCCAATGCGCGTCAGCGCCATGGCGTGCGATATCTGACCACTCGAAGGGCGGCAGGCCCGGCGCGTCAGCGCGGTCCGCGGCCTCCTCCGGGGAGTTAACAGGTTCGACGTCGATCATCACGGTAGATTAATGACTCCATAGGATCGGCGCGAGGCCGACAACCGATCCCGCCGCTCCAAGAAACGCTTGAAGTCGCCATCTGGCGGGATCGCAGGGATAGTCGCGTAGATCGCGGCGAAGCAGATCGAATAGAATGGCCGCGATTGCGACACCAGCGATGGATGCCGTTATGCGCCCCGCGATTTGCGAGCGATGGGTCTCCGCAATGAGAACCGGCGCAACCAGGAGAAGCCAACTTCCGGCGACACTGGCCGGGAGCAGCAAGCGGCCTGGCAGGTGAGGATACCGATGTCGGAGGCGTGCCAGCCCGATCATCGCCATCTGTGCGCCGAATGCAACGGTGAACGGATATACCAGAACGGGAAGACGCAGCGCAACCGAGACAAGCAGCCAGACCAGTCCCGCGGCTCCAACGCTGAAGACTACACCAATCGTTAATGACCGGACCGCGTCCCGACTGGTCCGTGGCCAGATCAGCGGATAGGCAACGAACAGTACGACTGGCGGAAACAGCCACAGTACGCCGCCGATGGACCAGACGCAGTATCCATAGAGCGCGGCGCCGAGAACAGCGCTATCGTTCAACGAGGTGCACCGCCGCCACATCACAACCAACAAGAACAGCGCCAGCGTGACCAGCAGGTGAACGGAGAGTGTTGGCGCAGACATCTGAAGATGTGTTTTCAACAGCAGGAAGCCGCCGAGCGGAACGAAAAGATTGTCCAGCCCGTCCCAGGCGATCGCTTCGAGCAGGGTCGCCAGGAGCGCGACAATCAAAGCGATGAGCAGGACCTGAACCCACCCGATGTAGGAGAAGCGCAGCAGCGGTACGAGCGTAACCATAAGCGTCACGATAAAGCAAGCGAGCGATCCCTCGAAACTCTTGCGACCCCGACCTGTCGTGAATAGGAGCCGGCCGTATCGAATGCCCACGAGCGCGGCAATGGAATCACCCAGCGTCAGCATGAGAATGGGAATGCAGAAAAGGAGCCTGTCGCCTCCTGCGAGCCAGAACAGCAGGGCTACCGCGACCGGAAAATATACGTCTCCGTGTGAAGGTCGCTCGACGCTGTCTACCACGCCTCCCAACACTTCGCGTAGAGGGCCGGGTGCCTTCACGGCGATTAGCAGGGCGACTGCGGCGACCGCCAGGACCATCACGGGCCAGGGCCGGTCAAAGAGCCACGGAAAGGAGAGCGTGACAAGACCCATGCCGATGTGGACAAGCTTACGAAGCAGCTCGGGATGCGGAGCGAACCTCACATGATACGCCTTGAGGCAGCCCAGCATCAGGCCTAGCAAAAGCAGTGTCAGGAGTATCCCGGCAAGGGGATTTCCGATCCAGAAGCCAGGCGGCGTCACGTCCGCGAGGGGCATCAGACCACCTCCTCCACGATCAGAGCGCTGTAGAAGAACGCCCTGTCCTTCGGATGAAGGCGCTCCGCCAACGATGTCATGGGACGCAGCAGGTGGGACATTCGCTCCGGTCGGCTTCGCGGAACCATCATATTCCAGTAGGCAATGCGGCCGCCGGACGTTCCGGCATCGGCAAGACGCTGCAGAAGCGAGGCGCTCGTCTCTTCCGACATGTACTCGAAGATGTCGCTTAAGTTGGCCCGATCGATCGACCGCATCTGCTCGTGCTCAAGGAACTCTTCTATCGATCCACGGCGCCACTCAAGGCACTGAAGGTTGGCGCGTATCGCATCGAAGTTCTCGACGCGGAGCGCGTATGGCAGGACGGAGCCATGGCGGCCGGTAAGAATCCAATGAAGATACGGATTATCCGCGGGGTCGAGCACCGTAAGCGCATGCCGCGTGCGAGTCATGATCCGATCGGCGACGCTGCCATGGACGTATCGAAAGAATGCGGCATCTCGGCCGAGGCGACTCATAAGCGGGCGGGAGAAGAAGATCCGGAACAGCAGGCGCCAGCGCCACGTGTTCCAATTCTGATCGTAGAAGCGCTGCCGCCAGTCCGGTGAGCCTCCCCCCAGCAGCTTCTCGACGACGACGGGCCGGTGGATAAGAGGGAGGATCCATTCCCGGAACTTCTTAAAGTAGCGCTCGAACTTTCCGGCGGATCCGATTCCGGCCGCTATCTCCAGCGCGTGGGCGTCCCAGAATGCGCGTGCCTCCCGCGAGAGCAGCTTTCTGCACCGGCTGTAGATCTCGGTCCGGCGGGCCGCGCTGCCAACTCCATCGCCTCTCGATCCGATCAAAAGCAGAAGCTCAGGGTGGGTCAGCTCCTGGTACGCGGCGACGCGAAGCTCCAGGCACGCGATCTGCGCCGCGCTCAAATCCAGCGCGACCACGCGTCCCGGCGAGCGGCTCAGCATGGCCAGCGTGTTGTCACCCGCCGAGGCGATCGAGACGCAGGAATCGCCCGGTTGGATGTCGAGCGCCTCCAGCAGTACATCCGCATCCTCCCAGCACTGCGCGTACCGGATCTGCGAGAAGTCGGCTCGCGCGGCCGCCTCACTTTGCATCTTCTTGCATTCCGTCCGTCAGGAGTCCCGCAGTTTCCTCCTTCTGTTCCGGGACTGGGTCGGGCTTCAGGATCCGGATGACGCCCGTGCTGCCGTCCATTTCGACGAGATCGCCGTCTGCGACCCGCCGGATGAGGCCCGGAATCGAAACGATCGCCGGGATGCCCATCTCTCTCGCCACGATCGCAGAGTGCGAGAGCAGGCTGCCCCGCTCCACGAGCAGCCCGGCAGCGGCTGGAAAGAGGATCACCCAGCCGGGGTCCGTCCGCTCCGCGGCCAGGATCGAGCCGGGTGAAATCTCCGCGTCGCGCGGATCCAGGATGAGGCGGACACGCGCGCGGACCACTCCCGGACAGCACGGCAGGCCGCGCATAATCGCCGGGTTTCCGTCCTCAGCAGCCGGTGCTGCAGCGCGGCCGTGCGCACGGAATGTATTTCCGACGTAGACCGCGCCGCGTGTTTCAAACCTGTCGGCCGGCGGCTCCAGTTTGCGATAGCCGTCGAATTCCGCTCTGCGCACGGCGACGAGGCTGCGCAGAGCGGTGCAGGTGGACGTCCCCTTGATGAAACCCAGAACCTCGTCAACCTCCAGGTAGAAGATGTCCTGCGGGAATAAAATGACGCTATCCGCCGCGAAACGCTTGCCGATCTCTACGAATATCTGACGGACCCGGCCGAACAGCCGCGTCCGCTCAAACCGAAGATTCTCGCGATCGCGAACGCGATTTCTAGCATTTCGCAGCACCCAGTTGAACAGCGGCCGATGCACCGGTGGAACTCTATCCGCCGATGACGCAGCCCTACGGCCGATATGGGATGAAGGCAGATGAGGGAAGGGACCGGATATTGGAGAAGAATCGTACTGTGGATGTGGGTTAGTCAATGCTGTGCCGAAGCGATTGGCTGCCATTTCATTCGCTGCCCAGTCCTTAGCCCGTAAGTCCTCCTCAGTCTCGCTCTCTACGGCCGCCTTCTCCCTCCTGTCAATTATATCTGCGCCCATCTGCGTCATCTGCGGACAGGTTTTTTCGCCAGTGCACGCAAGGCGGCCTATGGCGCGGTGGAGTGGAGTCGGGTCGTCGCGGAGTGTTGGGCTTTCCAGTTTCAACTCCTCCAGGCAGCGGTCGCCGAACTTATCCAGATAAGACTCGTAGCGCGCCGCAAAGGCCGGCCGGCGAATGATTGCGCCCTTCACTGCGCCCGCGCTCCCTGACCTAAGCAGCTCCGCCATCTCGGGATCGGTGGACAGCGCCGAGGCCATCTCCCGAACACGCTCGGCGGGCTCCGCGCTTATCATGCCGCCCCTGCCGCGCACCAGATCATTGCGAATCGAACCGTCAGCGTCCCCACACCAGCGAGCAGTCAGTTTACCTAGCAGCCCGTGGAAGATCATGGCGAACAGGTCGTTGACAAGCGGTGGATCCCAGTGCGTCAGCAGGCGAAGCTCCATTCCAGTATAGAGCGCCGCGAGCTCGTCTGCTCGCATCGTTTCGAGCGAGGGTTCCGGGGGCGCCAGGGCAGAATTGAGCTCGACATGGAATCGTCGAATCTGGCCCGGAAGGCGGACATAGTTAGCGACAATGCCAACGAATGTCATAGCCATACGAAGGCGATCCCACGCTCTCGCACCGCGTCCAGGAGCGGCAACCTCCGCGGCCATCTCGTCCGGAAGGCCCTCCCGCACTCCCATCATCTGTTCCATGAAGGCTCGATTGGAGGCGTATCCGGGCAGCAAAACGAGCAGCCGGTACCAGTTCAGCAGATTGTAGTAGACGTGTCCGCGGATGAGGCCAAGCATATGCGTAAATACCGCGTCATTCGCCGCGATCACACGCTTCGGAACGCCGAGCGTGCGGCACATCTGTCGATAGACCTCGGCATAAGCCCGACGAGCGAATGAAAAGGTCAGAGGAGTGGTGATACCGTTGTAGCTCTCGGCTATGTTGCTATTGTCCCAAAGGTTAAGTGCGCCGTCGGGATCGGACATGCCTTGCAAAGCGGTTATCGGGCGTGACTGCAGGAGATAAAGTCGTCCGGCCTCGATCGCCCACTCAATATCCTGCGGGCAGCCACTTCGGCGTCCGGCGCGTCGCGCCAGATTCGCAACCGCGCGTACCTGTTCATCGGTTAGTACGGGCCGGACGGACTCCGCTTCCGGAACCGCGATGGACTCTATGCCTTCGGGACTATGCGGCGCGGAGCAGTGAGCTGTGCGCTTTATCGCAATTCCGCGGAGGCAGATGGCGCCGGACCGATCGACATGATACGTGTCCGCGTCGGACTCACCGGAGACGAGCGAAGTGCCGAGGCCCCAGACGGCCGCGATCACCGCAGTTCCGCGTCGCCCGGTTACGGGATCGGCCCCGAAGGCCACCCCGGCGCGATCCGCGTCGACCATCCTCTGGATGAGCACCGATGGCGGCCGCGGCATCGCCGGCAGGCCGCGCTGTCGGCGATATGCCAGCACGCGCGGGCTATAGGCGGAGCGCCACACCGCTGCAACACGTTCGGCAACCGTCTCCGGAGTCCCGGACACGTAGAGGAAACTCTCGAACTGGCCCGCGAACGAGTGGTCGGCGCCATCCTCCTCGTTTGCGGACGAACGCACTGCAACGGGCTCGCCTTTCGGACAGAGCTGTTTTAACGCTGCCTCCAGCGCGCTTAGCGGATCGGCGTCAAGTCGGATCTCTTCCCGCATCGCCCTGGCAGTCCCATGGATATCGCCAGATTCGACAAGCTGCCGTTGCGCGGTTGTAAGGCTGTCGAAAAAGGCGGCCGACGTAAGCGCGAACCAGGCCGGGATCGGTAGATCGTCCCGCTGCAGTTCGGCGAGAGCTCTCGCTTTTCCGCCGAGGTCCGCACCAGGTTCCGCCTGGTTGGGCCATAGGATGTAGGTCATAGTGAACTCATGTTGCTTGTCGGTCAGTTCGGACGCGTCAGACGCGCTGGACCTGGAGGGCGACCCCGGTTCTCATCGGTGGAAGTAAAACCGCAGCAACCAGGGCGCTGCGCCAAGGCTCAAGTACATTAACAGAGTCCAGAGACCGGAGAACATCTCGACAGCCTTTGCATGCTTCGTTTCCGGCCGTCGGTGGAACCGCAGCGCGATCAGCGCGGCGAGCACAAGCAGCGTGGTGAGAAGGCAGCCGACCGGGAAAAGAAATCCGATGCGAGTGGCGGCAAGTCCCGCGAATAGGGCCGTTATGACCAGCGCGCACAGCCAGCCCGCCACAGCGATCTGCCGACCCCACAGGAGCGAATAGGTCTCCACTCCTGGCTCCTCATCCGCTGGAGCGCGGAGCTTACGGCCGATCTCAAGCACGATCCCGTTGAAGAAGCTGACCAGCAGAAACCAGATCAAGCCATCTGGAGGTCGCGCGGTTGCGCCGCGCCAGTCGCAGCTCGTCACATAGAGATCGATCAGCGGCATGATCAACATATGTGTCCACATATACGTAAATGGATGGGCTTTTAGCCACCGCCGGACGAAGAACTCCCGGCACATCAGCGCGAGGTACAGCCAGACCGGTAGGAGCAGCGGAATCATTCCTGGCTGGAGCCAGAGCGCCAATGCGATCTGTACAATGCCGGCGGCGACGCCGATGGCGCCTAGCTCGCCGAGCCGGACCAATCCTCGCGGTACCGCCCGATAAGGCCGGAACCGGCTGTCCTCCTCAAAATCCTTGTACTCGTCGGCGATTCGAAGCTGGAGGAAAAACAGCAGTGAGGTAACGAACGCAGTGATAACCGATGCCGGTCGCGGCGCGCCGGATTCGCCGCGAAGCAGCATCGAATAGCATACGCCGGAGAAGCTGAAGGCTGCGACCAGCGGGCCGTGCGCCAATAGCGGAAACCGTTCGCGCTGATAGATCCACCAGCGCGAACGCGCGGCGGTGATCAAGGATCGCTCCGATCCTCATTCGGCCCAGAGGTCGTACCGTGCTGCTCAGGCGCGGGCGCCCGGCCGCGCGCCAGGCGGCGATGCGCGCGCGCGAACTGCCCTGCGGCCAGCGCGCCGATGATCGAGATCTCTCCGGCAAGCGCCATGCCGGCGCACACCTCCGAGAACGCCTGTGCGTGGCCCGCGCCGGCGAGACCCAGAATCTGGAGGCATGCGTTCTGCGCGGGCAGTCCGGTTCCGCCTCCGACCGTACCGACAATCAGATTCGGCAACGTAACGGCGGCGTAGAGGCCGCCGCCATCCGTCTCCTCGAGGCGGGTTACTCCGACCGCGGACTCCGCCACGCACGCGGCATCCTGCCCACACGCGATGTAGAGCGCGGCGAGGCCGTTTGCATAGTGACCCTGCACGCCGATCGTGCCGCTCAGCACGCCGCCGATCGCGGACATGCGCCAGTAGTCCGTCATGCGCCGCGCCGTGGTGTGCAGTCGCTTGCGTACTAGCTCGGCCGGCAGCGCGACCTCCGCGGAGACCTTCTTGCCGCGCACGCTCACGAACGATTGAGCGCTCGCCTTCTTGTCGCCTGAGAGATTCGTCTCCAGGAACTGATATTGAGGCCGGATCGGGCAGTGCTTCCCGATGTAGTCGCAGATCACCTCCGTGGCGAGCGTAACCATGTTCTGCCCGGCTGCATCGCCCGTGGTGAACTCGAACGCCAGGTAGACGTGGTTCCCTTCCACCGTCACCTGCATGTCAGCGAGCTTGCCGTATCGAGTACTGCTGCTGGTGAATTCGCCAAACGTCTCCCTCATGGCGAGCGCCCAGACCACGAACTGTCCCGCCTCTCCCACGTTTCGGAAGGCAAATCCTGGCGCGCGGCGAATGCCTTCATTCAGCAGCACCGCGCTGCAGCCGCCGGCTTCGCTGATTACCTGAGCGCCCCTGCTGTATGATGCAACAAGCGCCGCCTCCGTTGTGGCGAGTGGCAGGTAGAAGTCCCCCTGGGCGAATAGGCCGTTGACGCGAATAGGACCTGCCAGACCGACTGGAACTTTCACGGTCCCGATGAAGTTCTCGATGTGGTGCTGATAGACCTGACGCTCGTCGAAGGTCCGGGCATCCAGGAGGCTGTCACGCTCCGCCTCGGAGACTCCGCACAGCTTCCAGCGCGCGTCGATCACGTTCTGAGTAAGACGGACACCGCCGGAAACGCGCGGCGCCGGGTTATCACACTTCGGCGCGAGCTGCCGCATCAGCTCTTCCTGGCTCCTGGCGCTCAAGAGGCTTGTCAGATAGGACTGGGCGTTCCGATGATCCACCGACATGGCCGGTCTTCCCTTCGAATTTCAGCCGGTGAGAGCCGGCGCAGTGAATGGTAGTTCGACGGTAGGCAGCGAAACTCCCCTCGAATGCATCTTCTGTCGGTCTTGGCGCCTGCCCCATATGATCAGGAACATTCCAGAATCTCTCCGACTTCTCGCAAATAGCCGTTCTAAGTCCCGTTCCACAAAGTCTTTGTTGTTAGGAACGCCGACAAACTAACCGGTGCTGCGCGCGGTGCCACGATGCCCTATTTGTTACTATTGCGATTTACTCCGCCGATGTAATCCATGTCGGCGGCGTAGTCGAAGGCCGACGGCAGGCAAACGGTCGACGCATCCAGGAAGTGACACACTTGAAACGGATACAAAACAGGGTCCTGGTCATGGGAATTCTGAGCACACTGGGATTCGGCTGCACGATATCCGCCGGAGTGCGGTTTTGCCGAACTCAGAATGCGGTGACACCGCACGGATGCTATACCGCGGATCTGGCAGCGCGCGACGCCTTGCGCCTAACTGCGCTTGTCTCTCCTAACTCTCACGACGTGGCTATTTCGGCAGACTATTACGAGGTCCCGAGACCCGGGCGCCCTCCCGCCCGCATCTGGTCGGTTCTGTGCGCCGACACCAGCGGAGATCGCGACACGGTCTTCTGCTGGGACGCGGATACCGCCAAGCTCACGACCGTGGGCCGCAAGAGTCCAGCGCCAGAGAACGGAATTAGCGTCCTTTCTCCAGGGGATGCGGCGGAATGCGCCGCAGGATGGCTGCACTGTCTGGGGATGCTGGACACCCGCGTCGTCTGGAGTCTTGTCGAGCCTCCGCACAAGACCCCTACGGGGTGGCTCGTCAATCTGCGCGCCGGCGAGGAGGCGTTCTTCGTCGATCTGGAGGGACTCGGTGGCGGGCTGTACTTCGCACACGCCTTGTAGCTGTGACCGAGTCGTTCACGCGGCCAATCTGAGTTATTATGGCGGAGCATAAATTACCGTTATTACTCTCCCTTCCGTCGAGTCTCTGTTAGTGAGAGCGAGCAGATGGACAGCAGGGGAAGGCTCGAGCATGCAGAGTATGGCGATACAGCAGTCGCTGTGCGAGGACGACGACGAGCGGCTTGTCGATGCGGCACGCTTAGGCAATACCGATGCGTTCGCCATACTTGCCGCCAGGTATCGCGATACTGCGTTCGCCTATGCGGCAGCACACATCTGCATCCGCGACGAAGCTGAAGACATCGTACAGGACGCGTTTGTCCGGGCGTTCGTCGGCTTACCGCGCATACAGGCATCGAAATGTTGGCCGGCATGGCTCATGCGTATCGTGCGCAATCTTTGTCACGATGCCGTTCGGCGACATCGGAGCCACCCTTCGGAACCGCTTGACGAGGCGTGGCCCGACCACAGTCCAACCCCCGAACTGTTCTTGCTCAACTATGAACGGGGGCTTGAGGTGCAGCGCGCCATCGCAGCCCTGCCCGAAAACCTGCGGGTGCCGCTACTGATGCACTACGCCTCGCGACGCAGCCATCGGGAAATTGCAATAGCGCTGGGCGTACCGGAGACCACGGTTGTGGGCCGGCTTTCAACGGCGCTCGCTCGACTGCGGCGCCGGTTCGCAAGTGAAAGGTAACGTATGGGCCCGATCTGCTACTTTCAGCGCCGACTGCTCGTGCGAACCGTTGTGCTTGGCCGCGCGAGTGCTCCGACCGGTTGTCTGGCAAGGCACCTGGCGCGATGTGCGGAGTGCGACAGAGTTTGGCGGGAGTTGTCTTCGGTCCATTCCACGCTTTCGCGAAGCCTTACCGCGCCGAGTCTCTCATCGGACTTCGACTCCTCGCTGAGGGTTCGCATTAAGCGCGCCCGACAGATATCATCCGGCATCGGCTTTTCTCGGGTGCAGCCAGTTGTCCGGTGCTTCGTGCTGGCTGCCGGCGCGGTCACGGTTCTGGCACTCTGGCTCAACTACCGACATGATGGTCGGGCCCGGCGCCCTGCGAATCCCGAACGAGCGACAGCCGGCGAAGTCGCTGCGGCGGTGCGCGCTGAGCATCTGAAGCGCGGCAGTGCTCTGGCGGCTCCGGCGCCTTCGAGTCGGCCTTGGGTCGCTCCGGTGGAGGCGCCGTCCATTCGAACCGCGCACTTTGATTCCCTCTTACAGCGTCTCCGCCGCCTGGCGAACCGAAGAGCACGGTTGGTCCACCTGGCGGGCGGCAGCCATCAGCGCCGACGAGTCGGCACTGGACTCACTGCTGCGCGACTCCTTGCGCGTGGAGCGGCCCTGCAGACAGGAAATCTCGCCCGGGCCGTTGGCCCGCAATGGGCGGACACGGCGCAGCCAACGTGGAGTGAGATCGGTTCAACGTACGCGCTGCTCGGCGACTTCAGCCATGCAGCGGATGCTTATGGATGCGCCTATTCGCTGCATGCGGACGTAGACACAGCCATGGCGGCCAGCGAAAACGCGGAGCGGGCCGGCGATATGTCCCAGTCCTGGGCATACTGCGCCATGGCGCTTCAATAGATGTTATTGAGTGAGCTGCAGCTCCGCTAGGACGGAGCGAATTAGAAAGGGATCCCCATATGAAATACTCGACACCTCAACGAATGATCACAGTGATGGCACTGTTGACTGCCATCATAATTCCCGCGTCGGCCCAGGAGGCTGGAAGCGGGGCAACTTCCGGTCCGGGAGCGCCGGCAACGCCCGCGCCCATTACGACCGCTCCATCGAATGGCGCACCGGAGGATAGTCTGAGCGCCGATCCGGCGCTCAGCGGCGTTGCAGAGGAGCAGGAACCGGAAGTCCCGCCTAACTCGAAGTTTCACAACGACTTTCGCTTTCAGAAGAATAATGCATCGCACAACATCAGTCTTGTACGCCGCATCGTGGTCCTCAGGCAGCTCGTATCGGCAGGCTTTTCCACCTCCGACATCGCTAACGCGATACATGTGCTGCGCGGACTGCGCGATGCCAAGTCTGCTCCTACTGTCGATCCGGAAATGGCGATGCGCGAGGAGTATCAGGCGCTGCTTAAGGCATCCCCGGGCACTCCCCTGCCGCCGAGCAGTGCCGTAACGGTAGCAGATGCGGCGCGTTACTATCAAGATGCACATCTGAAGGTCTGGACCGCGTTGGCACGACGGTTGGGCCGCGGGAAGGCGGATGTCCTCCGCCGGTTGCTGGGGCAAGATGCCGCGGCTCCGCTCGGCACAGTCCTTTCCGGACTTCCGATCCCGGCTGTCTCCGCTGCGCCGAACATGCCTGTGGTTCGGAACCAGAAGAGTGGGAAGCGAGGGAGAACGGTAATCGCGCCCGTGGATCCGGAGGTGACCTTATCCGGCCCGGCCGGCGTCCCTCCACCCGGTGAGCCGTCCGGGCCGGCGTCAGTCAAGAGTCCACCCGCCGTACTGGCGCTGCCGGCAACGCCGTCAAATCTGTCGCCTCCTCAACCAGAACCCGCGCTTCCCGGCGGACTGATACAGGCCATTCCCGGCGCCCCCGCGACGATCGGTCCAGTGCCGTGGATCGCAATGTCCGTCGTGGAATCGCTGTCGCCGAATACCGTTCGGATCTCGCTCGACGAGCTGATCGAGCTTCTGCAGGAGAAACTCGATGTGATGACAAAGGGCGCCAGGTAGCGGCGGCCTACAGGCAGCGAACGATCCCAGACAATGCCTCGACGCCAATGCGGCATCGAGGCATTGTCGCGGTGATTCATTTCGATCTCCCTTGCACGCGGCCTCAAATATGCGTGATAATGAGCGTGCGACGCATGCATTCGTGCTGCGTCGCACGTGGCCGTGGGGGACGACGATGAAGGCAAACGGATGGTTGTGGGCGGGCCGCGGGCTTGTGTACGCCATGCTGCTTCTGGGTGCGGCGCTGACGCTCGTTCCTCTGGTGTGGCTTGTCGCAGCGTCCACCAAGGGTCCGGACGACCTGTTCCATTACCAGTTCTTCGCGCCTGTTTCCCGCTGGACAGTCGGCAATTTTAAGGAGTTGTTCCAGAAGGTCGACTTCTTCCGCTACCTGGTCAACAGCGTTTTTGTTGCAAGCACGATCGTGATCACGCAGCTCTTCTTCTCGTCGCTCGCTGGATTCGCACTCGCCAAATACGAGTTTAAGGGCAAGAGGCCGATCATGGTGCTGATGCTGGCCACGATGCTGATTCCCGGTCAGGTCGTTCTAGCGCCTCTCTATGAGCTGATCTATCGCCTGCACCTTGTGGATACCTATCCGGGCCTGATCGTTCCAGGGGCGGTCAGCGTCTTCGGGATATTTCTGTTTAGGCAGTCCATCACACAGGTGCCGGACGAGTTGCTGCAGGCCGCGCGAATCGACGGCTGTTCGGAGTTCCGCACCTACTGGTCCGTCGTCATGCCGGTGTCGCGCCCTATGATCGGCGCTTTCTGTCTGATCTCCTTTATGGGCGCCTGGAATAACTTCCTGTGGCCCCAGATCATGCTCCACCATTCCGAGCGTTTCACCCTCCCCATCGCCATGAACCAGCTTATGAGCATGTACCAGCAGGAGTACGGATCGCTCATGGCAGGCACCCTACTTTCAATTCTTCCGGTTGTCGTACTGTTTCTCGCCCTTCAAAAGGAGTTTGTCGCGGGCCTCACCTCAGGCGCGGTCAAGGGATGATCCTTTGGGTTTCCCTTCTTTCGTTCACAATATGGCTCTGGATGTGGCTGGGGCATGGAAGCTTCTGGCGTATTGAAAGAGAAGAGGTTCCGCCCGAACCGCCGACCTGGCCCTCGGTCGTCGTGGTGATTCCGGCGCGCGATGAAGAGGCGGGGATCGTCGAGACCCTGCGTTCTCTCTGGTCGCAGGACTATCCCGGCAAGTTTCGAGTCGTAATGGTGGACGATCAGTGCCGGGATGGGACCGCCGACTCGGCGCGAGCTATCGCCGATCGAATGGACCGGACGGACGACCTTACGATCGTCGCGGGAGATCCGTTGCCCACCGGATGGACCGGCAAGGTCTGGGCAATGAATCAGGGCGTGGAGCGTGGGCTATCGGGAGCCGACAATGCGGACTACATCCTATTCAGCGACGCCGACATCTCTCATGGAGGGAGCTCTTTGCGAGAGCTGGTTTGTCGAGTTGAGGCGCATGACTTCGATCTTGCATCGTTCATGGTGCGTCTGCACTGCGGGAGCACGGCGGAACGCCTGATGATTCCCGCATTCGTGTTCTTCTTCCGAATGCTCTATCCGTTCCGACGAGTGAATGATGTGGCGGATCCGTTGGCGGGCGCTGCCGGCGGAACGATGCTGGTTCGGAGAGCCGCGCTCGATCGTATCGGCGGTCTGGCGGCCATCCGTTATGAGCTGATCGACGACTGTGCGCTGGCTCGCGAGATCAAGCGTGGTGGCCACGGGATCTGGCTGGGACTGAGCCGTGACTCTACGAGCACCCGGCGATACTGCCGCTTGTCCGAGATCCTCCATATGGTCGCCAGGACTGCGTATACCCAACTGAATTACTCCACAGTACGACTCCTCGGCTGTATCGCGGGGCTCCTCATTGTCTATGTCGCGCCACCTGTGCTGCTCGTCGCGGGTAGGTGGACGGCAGTCTGCGGGGGACTCGCATGGTTCATCATGACATTGCTCTACCTGCCGATGGTCCGCTTCTACCGTCAGTCGCCGTGGTGGGCAGCGGTGCTGCCTGTTACCGCGCTGCTCTACCTGATTGCCACGCTGCTGTCCGCGTGGAGATGGCACACCGGCAGAGGCGGCCAGTGGAAGGGCCGCCACCAATCCTCAACCTGATCGGAACAGGCTCCGTACCGCTCGAATCAGCTCCTTACAAATCGAGGGCGGCGCCCTAAAAACCGACTACAGGTCCGAAATGGCCGAAATCGTGCTGGAGCTCGGCGGCCTTGATTGCGACGACGATACCACCAATGACTACCAGAGCGATGACAAACGGCCATGGATTTCCGCTGCTGACCCGGTCGTTTCGAAATCTGCCCTCCGCTACTACTTCCGTTCCGCGCTTAACCTGCATTTTCGTCTTTCCGAGCACGTCGCGCGGGCTCTCCACGATAAGTGCGCGCGGTGAAGCCGCGAGCAGCCGAGCCTCTTTGTCACCGACGTAAACGTGCACGTCCTCCTTGCCGCCGATGGACGCCTGGTTGAATACGATCGGACGACCTGGCTGGCCCCTTGTCGGCATTGCGATCCGCTCCGATGCTTGCGCATCGGCCTTGGCGGGCGCCGCCGCCGTCTCCTGAACCGGCAATTCGACACGCGCAGCCTCCTGCATGGAAGCGTCTGTCAGTACCAGCACGAGCGACCCGGTCTTCGCATCCGCCGGCAGGTCCCATTTTGCGGTTGGCTCGTGCACGGGACGAGTCTGCCCCGCGAGCGATAGGGAATAGTTTCCGAGCGCGCCAAGGTTGCCCTGCCGATCGCCCTCTTGGCTGCCCCTGGGTTCCAGCGTGACACTCACGACGATCGCGTCGCCCGGCCGCATGTCCGCCGGCAATGCGACCCGTATCTGGCCTTCCGGCGTCTTGAAGGTCACCATAGTCAGACTGGATTCCGTCTTCGTCGCGGCCCGTATGGCACTCCCCGCTCCGGTCTTCGCGCCATGCGACTTCGGCGTCACTTCCAGGGCGCCGGCTGCACCGGAAAGCATCGACAGCATTAGGCAAAACGCTCCCGCGTACCGGAGAGCGGTACGGATGCGTTCAGCTCTCCAGGTCATGGATATCATCGTGGTGTTTTCCCGTGTCTGTAAGCGTGGTGGCTTCGACCGTAGTGGTTCCGCGGACTCATCGAACGTTGGGACGCGCCGCGAGCATGTGATCTCAACATCGCGGTACGACTCCGGCGACTAAGATACTTTGTTTCAGCGGTTCGGTGAGTAGGCGGGTTGAGTCTTCCTGGCGAAGCGGTTTCCTCAGCCGTACGCAACTTAGAAGTCCAACCATTGCGGTTAGTTCTACCGCCTGGTCGGTGAGACCACATACGCAAACACTCCGGTAGGATGCAGCGGTGGAGTGGCCAGTCCGACGAACTCGCCTCGATCGTTGAAACCCTGGATCGTATGGAAACTGCCCGAGTCAAGTCCGGCGATCGAGGATGTAATGTCTGTCCAGACGCCCGATTGCGGATCGTACAGGGCGATGCCGGCCGAAGTTATTGCCACGACCTGACCGAGGTTGTTCCGCTGTACCGTCGGAAATGCGCCGAAGCCAAATGGCCGGATAGGAGTCGGCGGGTCAGGCAGAACCGACAAGAGCCTCCCGTCCAGGTTCCAGATGGCCAGACGGGCGCCGGCCCAGCCGAAGACCGACCCGCGTTGATCGATGCCGATCGGCATTAACTCGTCGCCCGGCTCCGGAGACTGAAGCAAGTGGTACCGATCTCTGCCGTTGAAGACAAACGCGTGAATGAACTGATCGCTGTATGTGTCATCGTTAGGATCGCTTGGGTCCCCGGGATCGTAATTGAATTGACGGACGCCGGACGCGAATTGACGGCTGTTGTTCAGGCCGGTGGCTCCCTGCGAGTACGCAAACGACCAGGGGCCACTATTATAATCGTTGGGGTCAGGCGGGAGAACGTTCGGATAGAGCGGGTCCAGTATCGACAGCGCACGGAACTCTCTTGTATTCCAATACCCGTATCGTTCGGATACGTCAGCGGGAAGTCCCAGGTAGCCATTTACGAGCACGGTGCCGAAATCGTTGATCCCCCGCAGGCCCGGCAATGAGGAGGTGACGTCGACGGTGAAGCCCGGGATGATGATCGGAATTTGCACATGATCGGCCGTAAAGAGAGTTGGCTGATTGTTCAGGTTGCCGATCACGGCGCCATGGTTATTGATCGCAAAGCCCGTGTTAGCATAATAGTTGGTGTAATCGCCCGAACCCAGCGCCTGCAGATCGCCTCGGTGATAGGTCACCGCGCTCTGCACAAGTGCCCCTTGTTCGTTCCGGGTCAGAGCATAACCCGTCGCCTGACCCCGGTTGTTGATGCCGAAGAACCAGCTGTCAAGTAGGGCCGGTTTGTAGGGACTAATGACGTAGTCAATGGAGTATTGGGCGTTGGCTGACGTGACAGGGCTTACCAATCCGGCCGCTACCACGACGCACAGAAGCAAGGACCGAAGGAACGACATTTCGAGACCTCCACGGAAAGAGTTGGTGCTTGTGATAGTCAGAGTATATGGAACCGCCATCAAACAAGCGTCTAATCTCGATCAAACTCCTGTCAAAGATGGCCGCGGCGCCCGACCAGCAGATCGTTCCGGTGATCGCCAAGCAACCGGCCCAATCTCGGTCACCTCGGCGCGGCCTCAGCGCGTCAGGAGAAAGGCGTGGCCGTGCCCGTTGCTGTTAGAGCTATTGCCGACAATCTGGCCCCGCTCGTTTATACCGTGGATGAGCGTGCCCTGGTAGTCGCCTGTACCGCTGTCGGGTGCATCGAAGGAGGCGAAGTGGCCGCCGTAATAGAGGAAGCCATGTTGATTCAGGTTGTCCGGCACTGCCTCGATATTGTAGTTTCCTGCGATCTCCCCGCGGTTGTTGATTCCGCTTGGGAAGGTTTGCCCCGACAAGAACTCCGCGCTAGGGGGAAACAGATCGGTGAAGCCACTCTGGTCGCAAACGAAGCCGCGGAGGAATGTGAAATCGTTGTCGATGTAGTAACCAACGACCTGACCCCGATCGTTTATGCCGAAGATATATGTCACGAACGCATTGGGAGCATCGATCGTGGTGAAGACCCCATTATCGTAGACAAAGCCATGGTCGAGGTAGTCCTCACCGGAGGTGTACCAGCCTGCGATCTGACCTCGGTCGTTGATGCCGTTGACAATAGTGGTCGTCGCGCCAGGGACGTGCAAGTATGTAGTGACGCCCTCGTGATAGACGAAGCCAATGAACCCGTATAGGTTACCGACAATCTGACCTCGATTGTTAATGCCGGTAGGGAAAGCGTAGGCGGGTAATGAGAGGGTAGTGTAGACGCCTCTATCGTACACGTAGACGTGGCTTGCATTATCCTGGCCGTAGTAGAATCCGACGACTTGACCGCGGTTGTTAATGCCGGAAGCGCCGGTGAATCCCGGCCCCAGTGCGCCAGGTACCGCGAGATACGTGTACCGGCCTGGTGGTGGTGGTGCAGCGCCCGGACGTGAAGTGGCCAGACACAGCAGGGTGAAGCTAAATAGAGCCAGTAGGATCTTGGCGTAGCGCAAGCAATGCATCGGTTTGCTCCGTTTCGGCAAACGAGTGAGGGTTCGGAGGGCGCCAGGAGCCCACGAGTCCGACCCTTGTGGAAGCTGTGGTCTTGCGGAAGCTGAGGTCGGGGGGCGGCTTCTCGTACATCAGCGCGCGCACCTCCTTCAGGTCCCCGAAATCGTCATCCGCCTCGTAGTTCTCGCCTGCCCCGCCCATATCCAGGGAGGGCGCAACAAAGGGCAGGAAGTATCCCGACAATCCCTATGAGCTGCAGAAGCACCGGTCGTCCCTTGAGATGTGCGTCTCTGCTGACCCCGCCGGTTGGACCGGACGGCCTACAGATGACGTTCCGCGTTCCCGGAGGCGAATCCTGGCACGGATTATGCGCGTGGCGATTAATTCTCCCGTGTCTGCGAGGGCGGACGAATCGAAGTCGATGGTTCGGCGGAGTTAGCGACCGGGGGGTCGCGCCGCGAGCATATGAGCATAACATCGTGGCGCGTCCCCGGCGACTTCGATACTCCGTCTTAGCAGTTCAACTACGAACTAATGATCACCAGCGCCTATCCGCTCCAGCAGGAAGTTGCTATAATCGCTGGAACTAGTACCAAGCATACTGCCCTGGTTGTTCAGGTCGAAGATATCCGACAGGTTTTGTCCCGCCGGCAGGTTCTCCACCAGTTTGGTAAGATCCAATCTAATGCCGGGTCTGGGCACGATGTAGCTTGTCGGAACACTCCCACCGCGGGTCCCCGCGGCAGTGATTACGATCAGGTTGTTGTCATTGAATAGCAAACTGTTGCTGACCGTCGGAAACTCCGGCGTTCCCTCGACAAAGTAGGTCTTGAACTTTCCATCCACGGTCCAGACACCAATTCGTTCGAGGTAATTCGGGAACGGGCTCTGATTGAACGAATAGCCGAGCACCTCCCCACGGTTGTTGACGCCAAGGCCCCACGCAAGCGGATCTGGCGGCACCGGGTTCAACAGCCGCGCTTCTCCTGATCTGGGATTGAAGCGAAATCCCCGGGCTCCGCCGAATAGGCTGCCCGTGGTACCGGCGATGACCCCTTGATTGTTCAATGCACGGGGGCCGAAGAACCTCGTGGAAAGGATGGACGGACCGAAGTCGAGAACAGTCGACTTGCCCTCGCTGTAAAGAACGTAGGTCGACCGCCCGAATGCGTCGTCCGACTCGACGAGGGCCGTGCCAGGATCGTTGAGCGACAATACAAAGGCAAACGTCTCGCCGGGCTGCGGTGGAATCAGTTCTACATGATCTCCGCGGAACAGGGCGGCTTGAGCGACGAAATTCACGTGATCAATGATCTCAAAGCCGCCAACAATACCGGCGGTGTTCACCGTAATGCCCTCACCGAACGGGCCGATTGTTACGACGCCGTCTTTGTAAAAGGCGACATGTTCGTCGCCATAGTTGACGTCAGTCACGGTGCCGCAAACCCGGCCGTCATTGCAAATAGTCGAAGGGAAAAAGTAGCTGAACCCGGGCGGCAGCGTGATCTGACTGAGCGAAACATACTTATAGCGAAACTCTGGCTTGCGGTCTGCACTGGACCACTGGCCGAGTGTCACCAGCAGCAGCAGGGCCAAAACAATTCGGGTTGGTCGGAAGCGTAACATGGCAATTCTCCTGTTCCCGTACATGCCTCGACGACATCGCTGTGTCGAGTATTTCCACCGTAGAGCACATATGACGATCTCGATCCGTTCCATTGCGACGTGTGGCGCTCGCGCCACTCTAGACAATCCAAATAGGTAATCGCGCACGTATCGGAATTGTCGTTTCATCAGCTGTTACATCCTTGTTGTAATGGCTAACGGATTGACTGCGCTTTCGAATGCCCAGCCAGCCGCCAGCAAAGTATAAACCGGGCACGATGGGTCGTGTGTTCTATCCGCACGATCGCCCGTTGGTTATCCGCGCGCCAATGGGTAGTCCAAATTCTGCCCTGCCTCGTTGGGGTGCCATCCGGCTCCCATCGCCCGGTGTCGGCGGATATCCTCAGCGAGGACATCCAACTCGCGGCGACGGCGGATACGTCGTGTGTGTCCATAGGTATCGCCATATGCTCGTCGGTGGGTTGCGAAATTACACCGAGCGAAATGAGGTCTCCGGACGTTGCATCCCAGGTCAAATGAACAACTGAGTGTCCTTGCTGGTCCACGGCTTCCACGCTCCACGTGCGAACAATCGCGTTGTCGGATGTAGGCGTAGCCGATAGGTTGAGCACGGTCCCGCGCGATGCCAGCAGCAGACACATGGGCTCCGAAAGCGCTAGTATCTCGGGTCCAGTAAACCGTCCATAGGCCGTTGGCGTAGTACCGGCGCGCAGTCTGCCTGCAAGAATGAACCACGCAAGCAGACCGACAATCAGGATGCCTGAGACCCATATTAGTATGCGTTGGCTCGTCATGCGAATTCGGAGGGCGCCAGGAGCCCACGAGGCCGACCCTTGTGGAAGCTGTGGTCTTGCGGAAGCTGAGGTCATGATAACAGAGCGGCGTCAAATGAACGTGGAAGAGTTATCAAATCTTCAGAAGGTCACATGAGTTAGCCGAACCGATGCAATCGCTCTTGGACTCCGGCTAGCGGTCCGATCGGATATTCCGCTTCGGCACAGATGCCCGGCCTGTCCACTCTGTGCGTGCTTCAAGCCAGCGACGTGGTCGACGTCCATGCAAGGCCTCTATTGTGGGAGAACGAGCCCATCAGCAAGAGGATACATCATGGCGTGAGGCTCCGATGTTTCGTTGAGCGCAAGTAGGATTGCTTGATCCGCGGACATGGTGCGGCCTACAGACCAGGCATAAGCGAAGTCCGCGTCACTCATCGCAGATCGGGCACGCTCGACCTGACAGTCATAACGGGATCGCTCCATTGGGGGCAGAGGCGAGCCTATCTTCTCTCTCAACGCCTGCGCCGCGCCCCACAATCGTGGTGCTCGAAACTCCTGTCGCGTTGCATCGGCCAGTGCTGCAAACGCCTCAAGGGATGCGGCACATCCACCCTTGTCTCCCAGTTCCCCAAGTATTTCCAGACTCTGCTTAAGGAGCGACCGCGCCTCACAATAGTCGCCAGTACTGAATGAAATCATTCCAAGGTTGTGCAGCGAGTAAGCCACGCTAGGCCTGTCTCCCAGCTCCTGTTGTATCGCGAGACCCTCCGACTGTAGTATCCGCGCGGAAGCATAGTCGCCGCGGGCGTAGGCAACGTCGCCAAGTGCGTTGAGCGAGGCAGCGCAGTCGCGCAGGTTGCCCAGCTCGCGCTTAAGCGCCAGACTCTCCTCGGATAAACCTTGCGCCGTCGCGTAATCGTCACGATTCATGGCGATACTCGACAAGTTATGAAGTGCAAACGCGATACCTGACTTGTTTCCCAATTCGCGTAGGATAACCAGACTTTCTTCGTATATCAAGCCTGCCTCAATACATGCACCCTGGTTTTGTGTCACACTTCCGAGTCCGAGCAGCGCCCGGGCAATGCTTCCTCGGTCTCCCAGCGCGCGAAACAGTTCGAGGCTCTCGGCGTGGATCTTGCGTGCAGCAGAATAATCGCCCTGGTTACCAGCAAGATTGCCCAGGTTGTGCAGTGTCTCGGCTATTCCATGGCTATCCGCTAATTCGTGCCGAATGCTCAGGCTCTCCTCATACATCGACCTCGCTCCGGCGTAATCGCCCTGATAAAAGGCGACTACACCCAGATTGTTATTAGAGGTGGCAATTCCGCGCTTGTCACCGAGCTTTTGATGTAACGTCAGACATTGGGTATGCAGATTTCTCGCATCAGCGAACTCGCACTGCGACCGCGCCAACTCGCCTGCTGCATTGAGTGCCTTCGCCTGTGAGGTCGCGCTTGTCTGATCCACGCATGTCGCCAATGTAGCCTCAAGCCGCTCGCGGCCCTCGCGCAAATAGCCCCGAACTTCCCAAAACCGCCAAACTGCGCCTGCCACGCGCAGTGCCGAGTCTCGATTGCTCCACTCCATCGCAGCGCGAAGGTTGTCGTGTTCCCGCTCCAGGCGGTTCAGCCATTCTGACTGGCCCGGCCCCGTTAACTCCGGTTCAGCTTCTTCCGCAAGCGTGACAAAGTATGCCTGATGCCGTTCTCGGACGACCCAAGATTCCCCTCGTTCCCGCATCCGATCACGCGCATATTGGCGGATGGTCTCCTGAAGGCGAAAGCGCGTCTGAGCCTGGTCCTCGACTGCGACAACAAGACTCTTGCCGGTCAGGCTCTTAAGCAATCCCGGCACATCAGAGTCTCTCACGCCGTGTCCGACGCCCACCGCTACGGCGGCTTCAATGTTCCAGCCGCCCGCAAAGACAGACAGGCGGCAAAGCAGGGCCTTTTCTTCCTCCGTGAGCAGATCATACGACCAGTCAATAGTAGCTTTCAGTGTGCGTTGTCGGGCCAAAACGGCTCTATTGACCTCCGTGAGCACACGGAAGCACTGGTCGAGTCCGCTGTGAATTTGATCGACAGAAAGAGAGCGCACTCGCGCTGCCGCGAGTTCAACGGCAAGAGGTATGCCGTCCAGCCTATGGCAAATTGAAACCAACATCGCAACATTGCGCGATGTGGGAGCAAACGAGGGCTGGCAATCTCGTGCGCGCTCTACAAAGAGCTGTGTCGCCTCCCAGTCACAGAGTTCGGCGACGCAGGTGTTACACGTTGCATGAGGGAGAGAGAGACAAGGAACTCGAAACTGGAGCTCTCCCGGCACTCCCATTCCCTCACGACTTGTTACGAGGATACGAATGTCAGGACACGCGTGCAGCAGCGCGCTGACCGCCGAGGAAGCAGCAGTCAATAGGTGCTCGCAATTGTCCAGCACGAGCAAAATGCATTTTGGTTTCAGAGAGCGAGCGAGCGTCTGAATGAGCGGAATGTGTACCTCTTCTCGCACGCCGATCACGTTCGCGATCGTCTGCACAACCAATGCCGGATCGCTGAGCGCCGCGAATTCTATCAGCCAGACTCCATCCGGGTAGTCGCTCAATAGCTCTTGCGCAACCTGGATCGACAACCGCGTCTTGCCTGACCCGCCTGAACCTGTTAAAGTCAATAAGCGACCCTCGGACAGCAGCTGCTTGATATCCGCGATTGCTTTCTGGCGACCGATGAACGAGGTCATCATTGCCGGCAAGTTATGCGGAGGCGGGCCAGTCATTGCTGCTGGTATCGTACGCTCGTTGAGGCGCCCCGTGCGGTGCCGCCCGCCGAGTTCATCAGAATCGCGGTATTGTTCGATCCACGTCTCGTCGAACACATGTGCGTAGATACGATTTCGGACCGCAAATCTACCGTCCTTAACTGCAACCACCCCTGACTTACGCAGGACGTCACAGAGCGGATTTGTCTCCTGGTAGACCACCTGCGTCAGAGTACGGGTCTGCTCATACAGGTCCAGGAGCCGCATCAGATCTACTTCGCTCTTGAGCAGACTGTTACTCACGAATGTCAAATTATCGTTGCTGGCCCGTGCCTCTTCGGTGAAGAACAGACAGTCACAGAGGTGATCCACACCTTCGCCGGTTTCGACCTTCGACTCGGCGGCTGCCCGGCACAGTTCCTGCGTCAAGTACGGATGCCCGCTCGTCCAGTAGAGTATGCGCTGCAGGAGCACAACGCCCCGCCGGCCAAGCCCTTGTGCAAGTGGAGCGGCCTCCTCAGCGCTGAAATCTTGTACTTCAATTCGCCTTGCAACATTGAAGGGCGACGCGCGGGGATTGGCAATCAGCGCGGAAGGAGACGCTACGCCAAGCAAACAGAAACACACATCGTTCCAAAGAGGATCGACTGCCCGGCACGTGTAGCAGTGGCGGATGCCGGCCAGAAAATCGTCGGAGGCGAACCGAAGCGAGCGAACCATGTCGATCTCATCGACGAAGATGACTAATGCCGGACGCAGATCTACGTCACTTTGCTGTTCTCGTTTGGACCGGACTGCGTGCGGCAGCACAATGCGCTTCAGCGCGTCCAGCCAGCGTTGAAGCGGATTGAGTGCATCGTTATCCTCCCAGAATGCATCCAGTTCGTCTTCAAGGTCTAGCTGTTGACCTACGTGGTTAAGCAGGCCGCGATACCACTGTTGGCTAGTGAGGTTGCTGCCGAATGCGTTCAGATCCACAACAGCGCTGATGATGCCCTGCTCTGAGAGACGCTGGGCGGTACGCACCATCAGAGAGGACTTGCCCATCTGCCGGCTATCGAGTACATAACAGAACTCACCGCCAAGGAGTGAACCGAGGATCTCCGCGTCGGCGCGCCGGTTAACGTACGAAGAAGCAGATATCGGCAGCGTTCCGCCGGTAACGAACGATATGGACGACACGGATTTTGACTTGGAGCCGATCAAAGCAACGGATCCTCAGTTAGGTTTCCTTTTGACTGGATGGGGACGTAGCAGGATGCATCGCTCGGGAGCGCTTGTACAGGTATATAGAGATTAACAGGGTACCTCGCCGTCACAGGAGGTTTCTCTCTAAGTAGCGTCGATACAGGCCACATCGCAGGCTGGCAGTCGCAGCGGAAGACCCGGCCAGGAGGCCGGCACTCTGCAGGCGAAAGAAGCTCTCGCTGGTCGGGCACGGCTGCCCTCCAAGGACGGAGACAACGGCGGCGGTGAGAGGTGTGTCCTGAACGAGACTTTTGCGCATGCGGCGCAGATGGTCGCCAAAGGGGCCGTCTTCTCTATCCGAAACCAATTCAAATTCCATAATCCTCACGCCGGACTCCCGGAGGAAGTGCAGTCCTTGCCTGACAAGATAGGGTTGTCCGCCGACGAGGGCCATAAATCGACTCAATTCGTATTTATCTCGCATAGGTTCGGAGTAACGGCGATTCAGCTCGGCTACCTCGTCAGCGGTGAAGTCGGACAGCGATAGGCGCGTGCCGACATTGAAGGGCGACTGATTGAGATCTGTGATGAATAGATGTGCCTCCGTTGCATAGGCGATTGCCATCGTCAGACTAGCCCAGGGCCCAGCCGGATCCAGTGAGCGTGCGTTATGCCAGGATCGGAACAGGCCGAATACGTCCATTGAGTAGGGCCGCCCGAAAAGCCGATCTACCTCGTCTAATCCCCAAACGATTGGTTCGCAGTCGCGGTAAAGGATCTCACGGCGGAGAACTCGTCCAAAGTTTACGTTCCAACCCCAACCTGGGTGCCAGTGGTCATCGATGTTGAGATCGAGATCGAGTTGGTCCACAATGTCGCGTGCTAGCGCCAAAAACAGGCTGTCAGCGGACTGCAACTGATCGGTCGTGAACTGCTGAAAATCCGTCAGGACGACCCTCTTCCCGGCCTCGCGCGCGTTCTGTAGACCGCGAGCGAGAAGCGATGTCTTGCCCATCTGGCGGGCGCCTTTGACCAGGACGATGCTGTCCTGTCTGACAACGGCTTCGGCAAAGAGCACGTCGACCTTGCGATCGATATAGAACGGCGAATTCAATGGTACGGCGCCTCCCTCCGATTCCAGGTTGAGCACCGACACAACCGGTTTACGCTGCGACACCGGTTGTGTGTTGAGTGAAATCTCATCAATGGCCGGATTCCTCGGCGGTTCAAGCAATTCGCGAATCGCGCCGGACGGTTCGAGTCCCATCTCCGTCCTCAGCACGCGCTCCAACTCCTGGTACTGTCGTCTGGCATCCGCGCGTCGCCCGGACCGAACATACAGAGAGATCAGCGCGGCGTGCGCGTCCTCTTGAAGCGGGTCCACGTTCACGGCACGGCGGGCGAACTCGATGGATCTCGCGAGGTCGCCTGTGTGGGACAGTGCGAGGGCCGTCTCATTCAGCGTTTGTCGATAGATTTCGGCGAGGCGTTCCCGCTCGGGAGCAATCCACTCCTCGTAACAGCCGGGAAGCAGGTCGCCGGAATACAGGTCCGCGGCCAGACAGAGCCGCTCCGCCCTTTTCGTCGCTTCGGATTCCTGATTTGCCGCCCTAACCGCCTGTTCGAAGTCATCAACATCCGTAAGGATTGAATGCGTATCGAGCGACAGGTCCGATCGTTCCGAGATAAGAACGCTTCCCGTCGGAACTGTTGATGATTCCAGGATACGTCTGAGGGCCCAGATTGCAGTTCGGAGTCGGCTCCGGGTCGCTTCGTTCTCCTCGTCTGGCCAAAGTTGTTCCGCCAGAAGTTCTCGCGAGTGCCGCCGGTTATGATGGAACGCGAGATATGCCATCAGAGCAGCCGTCTGCTTTGTATCGAAGCGAACAGGAGGTTCCTGACCACGTTGAAGGGTTAGCTCGCCAAGAAGCTTGATTCGCCACGGACTTTGCATGGCACATATCCTGTTCGTTTGCGGCGAGGCTGTATGAGGAGTGTACATAGTGACCGTCAAACCGATGTCAACTGTGCGTCAAATAGGCATTGACGCGGAAAATAATCTTGCCGATGCAGCTGTTGAGATAGTCGAGTGAGGAAAGGTGCGGGACCGGCATGTGCCAATACTGGTAAAGAGAACAGTGTACGAATCCGAACAGACCCTATCGTTAGTAGTAACCTGCGCTATAACTCTAGCCGTTACGCTTCGCTCTTGCTTTCGGTTTCCCCTGCCGGAAGGGGGAAACGAATTACAGCCTGCCTCGATTTCGAAGCAGGCCGCATCGAACATGAGATGGCAACCGTACTACTCGACGACAGCCTCCTCGACCTCCGCGGTGGTCTCTTCCTTACCCTGCTGCGTGCTGCTGAGTGAGGCGAGCGTCGTGTCGGGCGGCGCGATGATCCGGTAGTGCGGATGCGCCGGAAGATCCGAGACGCGTATGGGGCGTCCCGGCTGAAGGCCGGAGATATCGACGTCGATCTGAGCCGGCAGGCTGTCCGCGGCGCATTCGATCTCGAGTGAATCCAGCGCGTGCTGCGTCATGTAGGCGCCTAGCTTCGCCTCTTCCGGCTCTCCCAGGAAATGCAGCGGCACATGCGTCTTTACACGGTCATCGCGGCGTACCTGCTGGAACGTCACCTGCAGCAGCTTCTGGCTGAGCGGATCTCGCTGGATGCCGCATACGATCGCGCGCTGGTGCGAACTGTCTGATGCGGTCACGAGATCGACAAACGTGGCCTCGCCATACCGCCGGATGAAGTCGTCCAGCGCCTTCGCCTCGAGCTGGTAGTGCTCCGTGGGCATCCCCTTGTGCTGGATCGACACAGGCACGAACCCATCGCGACGGAGCTGTTTGACCGCGCCTTTCGTTTTAGCCTGGATCGGGTTCAATGTGAACTGTGAAGCCATATGTAATCCCCTTCTTATCGTCTTGGTGATGCAATCTTGATCATACATTATGGCATCAATTGCGGACTCGCCGGCCAATGGCCGCCATGGGTACGATAGACATCCCGCCCGGATCCCGGGCCGAGGAGTGATTCAAGCAGCCGCTGGCGAATTGGGATGCAAATTGCTAACCGAGTTCAGAAGTCACGATTGGAGCGGGTAAATGGAGTCTGGAAACGAGATCCCGATCACGCGGCGTGAGCTGATCGAACGATCTAGCCTGGCAGCCGGCGCGCTGTTGCTCCCGGAAGTTTGCGCGACAGCTGGAACAGAGACTGAGAACGCCACGGTGTCTTCGGACGCGCCGCTTCCGGCCGGCGTCAAAGCGATCTGGGACCCGAAGTCTGCCTACTCCGAGAAGACGCCCACGCGGGAGCGGATCTGCCTGAACGGCCTATGGCGCTGGCAGCCCGCGCTCAGTGACGTGAACGCCGCGCACACCTGGGGCTACTTCAAGGTGCCAGGCTCCTGGCCGGGCATTACGGACTATATGCACAAGGACTGCCAGACCATCTTCTCCCATCCGGAGTGGAAGGACGTGACGCTAGGCGACATTTCGATGGCGTGGTATCAGCGGGAGTTCACCGTTCCTGCGACGTGGGCGGGCCGCCGGATCGCGATCGCGTTCGAGACTCTCAACTCGCTCGCAACCGTGATTGTCGACGGGAAGGGGGCGGGCGAGGTGCGGTTTCCCGGCGGCGAGCTGGATCTCACCTCAGTCTGCCGTCCTGGCGCGACGCACCTCCTCACGGTGCTCGTAACGGCTCTGCCACTTCAGGCAGTCATGCTTTCGTACACCGATACCGCGGGAGCGCGACAGGTGAAGGGTCAGGTGGAGCGCCGGGGGCTGTGTGGCGACGTAACCCTGCTAAGTACGCCGCGGAACGCGCGAATCGGTGACGTTAAGGTTGACACCTCGGTTCGCCAGCGCGAAATCGCCTTCGACGTCGCGCTGGAAGGACTATCACCTGGAGCATCCTACCGGCTCACCGCGCGGATACGCGAGCAGGACGGCGGGGCGGGCAACCGTGTAGTTCGGGAGTTCACGAGCCGGCCGTTTCGAGCGGGCGACCTCAAGGACGGACGGATTACGTTCCAGGAGAAGTGGAAGCCGGACAAACTGTGGGACCTCCACACACCCCAACACCAGTACACGATTCAGATGTCGCTCACCGCGGCCGGTCCCAAGGTTCTGGATGTGGCACACCCGGTGCGTTTTGGTTTCCGTGAATTCTGGATCGATGGGCGCGATTTCTATCTGAACGGCACCAGACTTTTCCTCTCCGCGATCCCAATCGACAATGCTCAGGTCGGCGCTGCGTGGGCGAGCTACGAGGGCGCGCGTGAGACGATGGCTCGTATGAAGAGCTTCGGCATCAACTTCGTATACACGCACAACTACGGCTGCGAGCCAGGCGCACACCTCAGCTTCGCGGAGATCCTTCGCGCCGCGGACGATGCCGGAATGCTCGTCGCGCTCTCTCAGCCTCACTTCTCGCACTACGAGTGGACTGATCCGGATGCCGATCGTACCAACGGCTACGCAAGACACGCCGAATACTATGTTCGCGCGGCGCAGAACCGTCCCTCGGTCGTCGCCTATGCGATGAGCCACAACGCGACCGGCTACGTCGAGGACATGAATCCGGACATGATCGACGGCATTGCCGGCGACCGCGACTCATGGGCACAGAAAAACCTTCGCCTGGCGCTTCGCGCGGAGACGATCGTGAAGCGGTTCGACACGAGCCGGGTCGTCTATCACCACTCGTCCGGCAACCTCGGCTCCATGCACACGGCGAACTTCTACGTCAACTTTACCCCGATCCAGGAGCTCTCCGACTGGTTCGAGCACTGGGCTGCGAAGGGCGTAAAGCCGGCCTTCCTGTGCGAATACGGCGTGCCGTTCTCGTGGGATTGGACGATGTACCGCGGGTGGTATAACGGTAAGCGCGAGTGGGGCAGCGCGGTGGTTCCCTGGGAGTACTGCCTGGCCGAGTGGAACGCCCAGTTCTATGGCGACCGGGCGTACAAGATCAGCGATAGAGAGCGGGCGAACCTGCGCTGGGAGGCCGCGCAGTTCCGTGCGGGCAAGCTGTGGCACCGCTGGGACTACCCGACGCAGGTGGGCTCGAGTTCGATTGACGAGCAGTTTCCGGTGTTTGCGAGCTACATCACGGACAACTGGCGCGCCTACCGCACGTGGGGCCTTTCGGCGTTCAGTCCGTGGGAGCACTCGATGTACTGGCGGCTCCGCGAAGGGGTCGATAAGACGCGCAAGCCGCTGTCCGTGGATTGGTCACGGCTCCAGAGACCGGGATTTAGCCCGGACTATCTGGAGGACAGGCCGGAGGATCGGCTCCTGGCGTTCGATCGAGCGGACTGGGTTCCAACCGAAGCGGCTACCGCCGTGATCCGCAACAACCGGCCGCTGCTTGCCTACATCGGCGGCAAACCGGCACGGTTCACGAGCAAGGACCACAACTTCCTGGAAGGAGAGACGATCGAGAAGCAGCTTGTTGTAATCAACAACTCCCGCGCCACGGTGACGGCCGAATGCAGCTGGACGTTTCATTCCTCCACGGTCCCAGACGGCACTGCCAGGATCACCATCCCCGCGGGCGATCAGTCCCGCGTCCCCATTCGCCTCAAGCTCCCGGCAGGCTCCTTGCCCGGCGAGCGGGAATTGGGCGCCACCGTCCGGTTCAGTACGGGGGAAGTACAGCAGGACACTTTCAAACTGCATGTTGCCCCGCCTCTTCCGACTCCTACCGCGGCCGCAAAGATCGCCCTCTTTGATCCGGCCGGCGAGACAAGCCGACTTTTCGATTCCATCGGCGTGAAGACGCGGGCTGTCAATGCCGGCGCCGATCTCTCAGGATTCGACATACTGGTCGTCGGTAAGGGAGCGCTCACCATGGACGGTCCCGCACCGGACGTGCGGCGTGTGCGACAAGGTTTGAAGGTGATCGTTTTTGAACAGCGGGCAGACGTGCTCGAGCGGCGATTCGGCTTCAGGATTGCCGAGTACGGCCTCCGGCAGGCCTACCCGAGAATGAAGGGCCACCCGCTCCTCGCCGGCCTGGACGCAGAGCACCTGCGAGACTGGAGAGGCGAGGCGACGATCAGTACGCCGCGGCTGAAGTACGAGATAGCAGACCGAATGTCGCCCCAGGTCAAGTGGTGCGGCATGGACGTGACGCGCGTCTGGCGCTGCGGCTGCCGTGGAAACGTCGCCTCGATCTTGATCGAGAAGCCCGCGCGTGGTGATTTCATGCCCATCATCGACGGCGGTTACAGTCTACAGTACAGTCCGCTGATGGAGTTCCGCGAAGGTCAAGGCATGGCCCTGTTCTGCCAAATGGACGTTACGGGGCGTACCGAGGAGGATCCCGTGGCGGAGCGCCTCCTCCGGAACGTCATCGGATATGCCGCCTCCTGGAAGCCCGGGTCGCGCCGGACCTGCCTCTACGCCGGTGATCCCGCCGGTAAAGCGCATCTGGAGGCGGCGGGGTTCGCGCCGGCCGACCTGGGAAAGGAGATCCCTGGGCCTCAAGCCGCGCTGGTACTCGGGCCAGGCGCCGGCCGGCCGCTCGACGCCGGTTCAGACGCCGTCCGCGGCTGGCTCCGGACCCAGGGACGTCTCCTGGCCATCGGCCTGGACGAGGCAGAGGCAAACGCCTTTCTATCAGCCGAGGTGCGAACGAGGCGTGCAGAGCACATCGCGGCCTTCTTCGATGCTCCGGAGCCGGGATCCTGGCTTGCAGGCGTCTGCCCGGCGGACGTCCACAACCGCGATCCCCGCGAGATTCCGTTGATTACGGCGGGCGCAACGCCCGTCGGCGACGGAGTTCTTGCGCATGTGGAGCAGACAAACGTCGTGTTCAGCCAGCTTGCGCCATGGAAGTTCGACCAGAAGAAGCAGATGAACCTGAAACGGACCTTCCGCCGGGTCTCGTTCTTGACGACCCGCCTGCTGTCGAACATGGGTGTGGAGTCCTCAACCCCGCTCCTGGATCGGTTTAGCTCTCCCGTAAGCGTCGCCGAGCGACGGTGGCTTGACGGACTCTATTTGGATACGCCGGAGGAGTGGGATGACCCGTACCGATTCTTCGGCTGGTGACCGGGCGGCGAGTGGGTAATGGAACTCCGTTGCAGCCCTTGAATCGACACAGGGGTACTGGGACGGATACAGCTCAACGCTCGTTCAGCCCCATTTCCTCGAGTGTGGAAGCCTGCAGGATCAGATCAGCCAGCCGATTGAGCTCCTCGATGTCACTGAGCGCCTCGACATGCTCGCGAACCGAATTCGGCAGCTCCCCGAACTTTCGCACGAGCTGGCGCAGAAGCGTTTGGCGCTCTCCAATCGCGATACCGTGCTCAATGCCTCGCTCGATACCCTGCTGGATACCCTGTTCGATGCCTCGCTTAATACCCTGTTCGATGCCTCTCTGTTCGTAGACTGAGATCATTTTCCGAATCTCCTCGCCTTCCTGCGACGCCGCTAACCGATTGAACGCTGCCTCTTCCTGAGCGTCGAGACTCAAGTAGGTCTCGACCACATTGGTCAAAAGCGCCCTCCGCGCGTCGTCGATCCGAAGCTGAGCCATGATGAGCAGGCTCTGGTACTTCTGTGTCACTCTGCCGACACGACTCGGCTTCATCAGCGCGCTCAACGCCGGAGTCAGCGGGTTGTCGCGGTCCTGATAGTCGTCTGCCTGCAGGTCGGGCAGTCCGACCGCGTCATAAGTGAATACGTTTACCCGCCGGTCGAATACCGAGCAGACATGCTGTTCCGTCGTCAATCCGCCGGCCCCTGGGGATAGATAGACAACGATCGGATAGATCGGACGATGGTGCCGAAGTCTGAGCATGCAGAAGTAGTCGAACATTCGCTCCGGGAAACTGCTGCGTCTCTTCGTCTCGATCTCGATGTGCGTGAGAATGAACTCTGGTTCCCCGTCTTGGGTATGCACCTGAGCGATCAGATCCGCGTCACGCTGGTCTCCGCGTGGAATATCGGTGAACGTCTCCGTGTCGAGGAACGTTACGTTCGAGAGATCCAGGCGCAAGGCGACATCGGCAAAGAAGAGCTCCATGAATTCGCCGAAGAGGGCGCGCAGTAGATCCTTGAACAGCTGATCGTGTCGAATTCCGCCAGAGTCCTCAGCCATCCATGAGTCCAGTTGCTCCTCCGCTCGCATGGCCGCCGTTCATCCTATGCGATTTTTGGCGGTATTGGCCGCTTGCGAAGTCTACCTACATGTTTTGATTGTACCATGGATCGCATGGTTCATCCCGACTTGAAACAAGTACTCGGTCGATCGGGGCGGATGCGCTATCCGATTTCAGTATCGGGATAGAGGACGGAGGTCCAGTGCAGGACGGGGGCGCCCTCCGCGCGGTTCTTCTCGGCGAACCGATTGGCGCTCTCGATCAGTTCCAGAAAGCGATCCGCATTCTCCGGCGACAGACGGACCTGCGCGCGAATCACCTGAAATGTCGTCTCATCTGCCGGCGGCGCGGCGGCCGCTCTTTCGTAACCTCGGATCACTCTCCGCAGGCCCGCGACTACGGCCCGACGCGTGAAAATCTCTTCCGGAGAGCCAGGCGCAGACTCCGGCAGCCGCAGGCGCGTTGCGGCGAGCGCAAAGACGACTTCGGGTCTGCGCGCCGTGGGCCGGCGTCCCGCCTCGCGGATAAGGGAGCATTCGAGCAGGCGCCTCAGATGGTAGAGTGCCGTCGCCGGCGACCGTTTAATTTTGCGAGCGATTTCCGTGGCGGACGCCGGCTCCAACGTTCGGAGAGCTTCTACCACGTCGCTGCAGGCCGGAGACGCCAGGCACTCGAGCTGCCTGGCGCTCAAAACGAGCTCTTCCATACCTTCGTCTCCCTGGGCTTTGCTCCCATGTCTTCCTCCCTCAGAATCTCCTATTCACTTCAGCAAGATCCGTGGCGGCATGATAATACCGTGAAAATATGCAACTTTTCAAGTTATTTGTTCCGTAGTTCTTGTTAGTCCGCATGCACTCTCCGAGGAGCTACCTGATGAAGACCGTCTCACTGATTCTCTTGATGCTCTGCGCGGCCTGCGCAATAGGGCAGCCGCCGCAGCAGAAGGTCGCCGTCGACCTCGTCGGCCGGCTTCTGGAGGCGCTGAACTCTAGGAGCCAGGCGACGATTCGTGAGTTCCTTAAAGCGAACGCTACGGAGGACGTTCCGTTGAGCGCGCGCACGGAACGAATGTCGGATTTCGCCACGCAGGGCGCGCCCTTCCACATCGACTCGGAGCCGAGTGTAAAGGCTGGAGAGATCAGCGCCGTTCTGGTCGACCGGGAGAGTGTCCGGCTTAACGTCGCCATCGCGGTCACCGAATCCATGAAGATCCGATCGGTGCGCATCATGCCGGTTCGTACAGTGGCGCCGCTTGGAGAGTGGAGCGACCTGCATCAGCTTGCGGCACTGCTCGTGGCAAGGCGAAATCTCCCAGCTATGGGAATAACCTCGATTCGCGATGGCCGAATGGAGACCGCGACCGCCGGTGTGAGGACAGTGAATGGGCGGGCGGCCGTCGGTCCCGACGAGCCGTGGAGTATCGGGTCCATCGGCAAGCCGATCTGCACGACCGTAATCGCGCGCCTCATCGAGCGAGATCAGCTGCGCTGGGACGAAACGCTGGGCGAGGCGCTGAAGGGCGTGCCGATGAATCACGACTATGAAAACGCCACTCTCGAGCAGATCATGCGGCATCGCGGGGGTATTCCGCAGGATCTTGGATTTACACGGGAGCGCGTGATCGAGATTGTGGGACCGGCCAGGACGCCGACAGCGATGCGAGCGCGTTATGTCCGCGATATCCTTAACAGGCCGCCAATCGCCAGGCCGGGCGAGCGAAACGCCTATTCGAATGCCGGGTATGCGCTCTTAGGGCATATTGCCGAGCGCGTTACCGGAAAGCCCTACGAGGTCCTGGTGAAGGAGCTGGTGTTCGCGCCACTGGGACTGAAGCACAGCTTTACCGGCATCGACAGACTGCCGGCGGCGCGACCCACCGGCCACGAGAGAGGACCTGGGGGCCTGACTCCTGCCGATATGTCCGGACCGCTTGAGTACCTCGTTGCGCCTGCGGGAGGCGGCATGTTCATGTCGACAGGTGACCTGGCGAGATTCGGAGCGGAGCATCTTAAGGGGCTGCGCGGGGAAGATGGACTGCTGAAGGCGGCGACGATCCGGCGCCTCCACGAGGGTCTACCCGAACACGAGGGAGATCCGTCCTTTCTGTACGCATGCGGATGGGGGATCGAGTCGAATCCCGGGATAGAGACGTTTCACGGACACAACGGATCGAACGGCACCATGCGTTCCCAACTGGCGATCTTTCCGAAGTCGAATCTCGTGGTGGCTGCCATCACGAACTGTGGAGGCGAAGAGGAGCCTTCGCCGGGCCTGCAGGCCGCTCTTGCGATTGCAATGCGATATGCCAGGCAGAATCACTGAGGCGCCATCCGGCCGAGCGACGGGCGACGACCTGACACACGGACCCGCATCCGCCTGCCGCTGAGAGTTGAGGTATAATGGTGCTGCGCTGAGGGCGCAACCGTGTCCGCGGGAAGGGCCGAGCCCACCTTTCGATCCGAACTCATGTTTCATCAACCTTCTTTCTGCCTGATCGAGCGGACAACAGGCGCACGGAAAGGAGGTCGTCATGACCACAACTCTGCCTGCCCTCCCCAGCCTGGAGCAGTTGAAGCGCCAGGCCAAAGACCTCGTGAAGCTCTTCAAGGCGAGTGACCCGGACGCAATTCGCCGCGCTCATTCTCAGCTTCCCCGCGCACATGGCGCCTCCCCGGACGCGAAACTCTCCAGGGGATTGAAGCTCAGCGAAGCGCAGCATGTGCTCGCGCGGGAATACGGCTTTTCAAGCTGGCCGAAAATGAAGCGACACGTCGAGGAGACGCGACCTGACTTCGAGGCGGCTCTCAGCGCTTTCAAGCGGGCCGTGCAGTCCGGCGATCAGGTCAAGCTGCGCACACTGCTGCGCACCGTGCCTGCCCTGCGCGACCAGGTGAACTCCCCGCTTTTTTCGTTCGACTCTCCCGCGATCCGTAACGCGGCGGATCGCCAGGACCGCGAGATGGTCGACCTGCTGATCCGCTACGGAGCCGACGTCAACGCGCGCTCGCAGTGGTGGGCCGGAGGCTTCGGAGTGCTGGACAACACGGATCCCGGGTTCGCGGAGTTCCTGATTGAACGAGGCGCATCGGTAGACATCTGGGCGGCTGCGGGTCTCAATAGACTTGGCCGGCTAACCGAGCTGCTCGATACCGATCCCGCCATGGTGAACGCGAGAGGAGGCGACGGTGGAGGTCCGCTCCACTTTGCCGGATCGATCGAGGTCGCGCGGCTGCTTCTGGATCGTGGCGCCGATATCGATATGCGGGACATCGACCACGAAAGCACTCCGGCGCAATGGATGGCGGCGCAGCGACCGGAGATATGCGCGTACCTTATCACACGCGGCGCGGAGGTCGATATATTCATGGCGGTTCAGTTGGGAGACGCGGCCCTCGTACAGCGAGCCCTCGAAGCCGATCCGGAGAGCATGCACGCCTGCGTCGGAGAGGGCAACCTCAGGACGACATCGTCGGCAGGCGGCCATATCTACATGTATTCGCTGAGGAACGGACGCAGCCCACTCCTTCTCGCGGCCGAACTTGGGAGCCGGCCCGTTTTCGATATCCTCGCCGCGCGCAGTTCCGACGTTGACCGGCTGATCGCATCGTTCCTTCGCGTGGATGAGGCGCAGGTATCTCAGATCGTAGCCGCCAATCCGGACATCGTGCGAACCGCCCCGCCGGACCGGATGCGCGCGATTGCCGACGCGGCCTGGGCGCACAAGACCGATGCCGTCCGCCTCATGTTGAAGTTCGGATTCGATATCGAGGCTCTCGGGGACCATCAGTCGACGGCACTCAACCGTGCCGCGGTTCGCGGATTTGCAGACCTGATCGAGCTGCTGCTTTCCCACGGCGCATCGCTGGAGGCGAAGAACGAGTTCGGAGGACGTCCACTCTCCGCCTGCATCTGGGGCGCTGACAACTTCCGCGACCCGAATGGCGACTACGTGGTCTCGGTACAGAAGCTTCTCACCGCCGGAGCGCCACTCTCGGACCTTCGCTATCCGTGTGACCATAGACAGGTCAATGGGGTACTCCGGCAGCATCTTGTGAGGCTATCGAAGTCCAATATCATCGCCGCGATCAAGCTCGGCGATGAGTCGCGGGTGGAGGCGCTTCTGGACCGCGACTCAGGTCTCGTCAATCGCCCTTCGTCGAGCATGCTGCCGCTTTGCGAGGCCATCCGGTCAAGGCAGTCCGGCATCTCACGCCTTCTCCTGG
>JBBQVV010000009.1:0-39766 GCA_038211235.1 Chthonomonadales bacterium
GGATTCTCTAATCTGGGCGACAGCCAGGGAAAACGGGATTAATCTCATCTACACCGAAGGCCTGCCGGGTATGTCCGTAATCGAGGGCGTGCGATATGAAAATCCGTTCGCACCGGCAGTCGAGGACTGATGCGAGGTACTGGGGCGCTATTAATGGCTTGTTGTGCATTGTGCCCATAGGAAGCTAAAACCGTCAGACGAGACGTCAGTCGAAAGGGGATCCGGCATGAGGACTTTCGGTAGAGCGCGGAGCAGCTCGGTGGCCGCCGGACTAGCCACTTTCCTTTTCATAGCAGGAGCAGTTACCGTCGCCGCGGAACCGGTAGCGGCGCCTCCTGGGTACAAAATGGTCTGGCACGACGAGTTTGCCGGGGCGCTCCATTCGGCTCCGGATGCGCGTTTCTGGAACCATGAGACCGGGGCGAACGGATGGGGCAATCAGGAGCTGCAGAACTACGTCTCCGACGTGGAGCACGCCCAGATCGTCGCGGATCCGGATGCCACCGACGGCAAGGCGCTTCAGATTCTGGCGTCTTCAGAGGGACCGGGCAAATTTACCTCCGCGCGGCTGCAGACGTTTGGAAAGGCAATGTTCCAATATGGCTATTTCGAGGCGCGTATCCGGATTCCGTATGGCCAGGGGATATGGCCCGCGTTCTGGTTGCTCGGGGCGGATCTGTTCATCTCGAAGGTCGGCTGGCCGGGCTGCGGCGAAATCGACATCATGGAGAACATCGGGAAGAAGGATTGGTGGGGCAAGAACGAGGGCAGCCTTCACGGTCCGGGCTATAATGCCGGTGGCTCACTGCACGCGTACTCAACGCTGCCCGAGGGCAAGTACTTTAAGGACGCGTACCATACGTTCGCCATTCTCTGGTCGCGGGAGAGCGTCGCGTTTTCGGTCGACGGCAAGGTCTATGAGACGCGAACACCGGCCGATTTACCCGGCAAGAAGTGGGTGTTCGACCATCCCTTCTTCTTCATCGTCGACGTCGCCGTCGGCGGCCGCTACCCCGGCGGCCCGGACGCCACGACGACCTTCCCACAACGAATGCTGATCGACTACGTGCGGGTCTATCAGAACAGATCCGGTGGAGCAGACGCGCCCAGGACGAAGTGAGAGGGAGAAGTCAACGAGTTTGTCTCCGGCTCGCCGTTGGACTGACCGTGCGCCGATAACCTGCCATACGGCGAGCACGCAGATATGACGGAAAGCAACTACACCGCTAGATCGTTCGCATTCAAATAAAGCCATATACCAAATATGGTATATTGTCATTGGGGAAACGCATATGCCGCCGGTAGACGTAATTTTCTACTAGAACTCCGATGACGATGTGCCTGTCCTTCGGTGGCTCATTGAATTACGAGACCCAAGGGCACGAGCAGGTCTTCATGCTCGAATAGAGCTCCTTGAGAATCAGGGATATACCCTGGGCCGGCCTGCTGCCGCACCACTCAGAGAACGGCTATACGAATTGCGCGCACGATCCGGCACCGTGCAATATCGGATCCTTTACTGCTTCCACGATCGGAAGGCCATCCTGCTCCATGGCATTACCAAGGAAGGCGAGGTCCCTGAGCAGGACATTAAGGTCGCCCTGGCCCGTCGTCAGAAACTGTTCCGAGACCCGGGGCAGCATGTTTATAATCCGCCTGGGGAGGATTCTGATGTTGAAGAAGAGCAGCACGGCGTCTGAAATACTTCGGCGCCGGTACCGCGAGGATACCGAGTATACCTCTATTCTCGACGAGGAGCGAGCTGTCGCCCGGGTATCGCAGGCAATCGTAGAGGCGCGTACCGCCGCCGGACTAAGTCAGCAAGAACTCGCACGTCGCATCGGCACGTCGCAGCCGGCAATCGCTCGCCTGGAAGACGGTGACTATAGCCGGCACTCCCTTGCCGTGCTCCAGCGGATTGCAAATGCGCTACATCTGAAACTCGACGTTCGTTTCCTCCCAGTCGAATCCGGAGAGTCGAACGCTCCGCTAGAGGCGGTAAACACCAGGTAGAGTCTTCTATACGGTCTGACTTCAACTGGCTATAGATCGAGTGTCGGGCTGTTTGTCCTGAGGACGGCCTGCTCCGCGATTACACGCCTTTCCCAAGGAGACGGTCGTCGCGGAGAAGCTGGAGGCCATGGTCTCCCTGGAACTCGACAACAGCCGGATGAAGGATTTCTTCGATCTCTGGACGCTGGCGCGAACGTTTCCATTCAAGGGCGCGGCGCTATCAGAAGCCATCCAGGCGACCTTTGCGCGACGTGGTACGCCGATACCAGAATGGCGACCAGTTGCCCTTTCGGAGGAGTTCAGCGCCAATGCCTCCAAGTTGGCGCAATGGCGTGCGTTCTGCCGGCGCTCGGTTCTTCAGGACATGGCTCCGTCCTTGCAGGAAGTCATCACGCTGCTCGAGCGGTTTCTGCTGCCCCCGCTAGCGGCGGTCCGTTCCCGGCAGCGCTATACCGCGTAGTGGTCGCCCGATGGCTTATGGCGCTGAAGGAGTGCGCTCACCAAACAGAAAAAAAGATCGGTGAAGGAACGTAAGCGCCGGAGTTTGCCGCGCACTTCCGCTCGGGTACAATGGTCGCAATAGGATCACCCATCCCTGGCCGCGTCGGCACCCAGATCGGCCAAAGAACAGGAAAACACGGTCCATGAAGCCGCCGAACGTTCCGCTCTACCGCTACGAATTCCCCGACTTCGGGTCGCTTGATGTCCCCATCCCGGAAGGCTTTCAGGACAGCAGCCGGCACAACGATCTCAGCCCGTCCTGGTACGACGAAACACAACGGCTCGAGCTTTGGGAGAGCATTCCATCCTAATGCGTGCCTGTGCTAATCGTACAGCACATGGCGATGTATCCCTTTTAGCGCAGCAGAACCGAATAGGCAACTGAATGGACGTTACATACTCACAACGTATTCAAAAAGTCATGGAACTGTTGAAAGCCGGTCTCGCACCCTACGTTGAACGGAGATTGCAGTCCAAATACAAAAGTGACTGGGCGGATTCCGTACCCAGGGTTCCATGGCAAGACGGTGCACTTCGGTGGGATACGGCCAATTTGCTATCTACGATGTGCGAACAGTGGCACTCGGTCTTCGCCTCCACGATGGGTCACACGGAGCGCAGCCTTGTAAGCGAGTTGCGCGAGTGGCGCAATAAGTGGGCACACCAACACGATATCGAGGCAGACGACGCTTACCGTATCGTCGATAGCGCGGAGCGCTTGTTGAAGTACATTGACGCGCCCGAGTCTGGAGCCATAGCGCGCGAGAGACAGGCCATTCTGCGATTGCGGCTCAAAGATGAGGCCCTGCTCCAAGAGCACGAACCGCCGTTAGCACGATCAACTTCGACGATTACGGCGCCCAATCCCGCCGCAGCACCATTTGTTTTGCATACTACAGCGCAGACTGCTCGGTCTCAGGCAATAAGCGCTAAGGCAATTTTTGGCGAAATTGCCGGATATCCCACGGGCTCTACCTTCGAGAATAGGGCTGACTTATCTCGCTCAGGAGTGCACCGTCCGACAATGGCTGGCATCTGCGGTACCGGAAAGTGCGGCGCCGAATCGATCGTGCTGTCAGGCGGGTACGAAGACGATATCGATAACGGTGACGTGATCATCTATACTGGGCAGGGTGGTAACGACATTACTACGGGTGAGCAGACCAGCGATCAAACGCTTACACGCGGGAACCAAGCGCTGCAATACAGCGCGGTCCACGGTGTGCCACTTCGCGTAATCCGAGGAGCGAAACACAAATCTCCGTATTCGCCGTCCAACGGCCTACGCTATGATGGACTTTACCGTGTACAGAAGGTATGGAGTGAACGTGGAGAGTCCGGCTTTCTGATCTGGCGCTTTCGAATCGTGAAGATTTAGGGAGACAACATTGGAGCCTCACGGAGGTTCCGAGTATCAACGCACAGTCATCTGTCGGACCGGCATGAACGGAGCTCCGCGGCGACAGGTTGGACGCGTAGATCAATCTCGGTTTCTGCATAGCGCCTCCAATCTTCACCCACGGCGAATTCGGCGTGGTGTCATCGGTCGAGCAAGTTTTGAGCACACGACGATGGCATCGATATCGAGTGGTGTTGGAGATCACTTTGCCTGACGATGAACTTCTCCCCGGTATCTACGACACGCTGTTAACCCTGCGCCTCTCCGAGCGACTGACCCAGCTTCCACCGGAACTTCGCGCATCTCTTCGCACACCGGACAGCGCCGAGTCGCCACATTATATCGCTCGGCACGGTGCAAGTGCGTTGTTACGCCTCCTCCGCCTCGTCGAGGAGCAGGACGCTCCGGATCGCCTGCGCGCGCAGGCGAATCTCTGTAACGCGGCGCTCGGCGCGATTACGGACGAGGGGGACCGAGGTCTTTTAGTCGCCGAGCCACCGAAGCTCCTGTCCGAGATAGGACCCGCGGATCGCCCTGCCGGAGCGTTACCCCATCCCATTATTCCGTTAAGTACGAGTGCTCTTCTCGTCAACGACGACGAACGCCTGAGCGCCGCTGCTGTGTTGAAACGGGAGATCGCGTCTGCCGACTCTATCGATCTGATCTGTGCATTCGTCAACTACACCGGCGTACGAATCTTGGAGGAAGAGATTCGCGGAATATGTTCACGCGGTACTATGCGCCTCATCACGACGACGTATATGGGCGCAACGCAGCGCCGTGCCCTTGATGCGCTGGCGTCGTGGGGCGTCCAGATCCGGGTAACGTTCGAGCGTCCGCCCTCTAACACGAAGCTCCATGCCAAGGCCTGGCTCTTCCGGCGTAATTCTGGGTCCGATACCGCGCTGATCGGCTCGTCGAATCTCTCACATACTGCGCTGATGGATGGTCTGGAGTGGAACGTTCGCCTCTCTCGGTCAGAGACGCCGCAGGTTCTAGACCGGTTTCACAGTACGTTCGAAAGGTACTGGAGCGATGACGCATTCGAGCCTTACGACCCATCGTCGGACGGCGAGAAGCTTGATCGCGCGCTGAGGGCATGCGGCGCCGGAACCGCGTCCGACGCCCCGATGCAGTTCCTCGATGTCATCGCGCGACCACACCAGGTCGATATCCTGGAAGCCCTGACAGCCGATCGCGAGCGCGGGCACAATCGCAATCTGGTCGTCGCCGCGACCGGCACGGGCAAGACGGTCGTTGCAGCCCTTGACTATAAGCGCCAGTGTACAAACGCGCATCGCCCAACTCTTCTTTTCGTCGCACATAGAGCAGAGATCCTGAACCAATCGCTCAGCGTATTTCGGACCGTGCTGCGCGACGGTTCCTTTGGTGAGCTGTGGATGGCCGGAGCGCGTCCGACCGAGGGACAGCACGTATTCGCTTCAATTCAGTCGCTCCACGAGACCGCCCTGGAAACCGTAGGCCCGAACCGGTACGAATTGGCAATTGTGGATGAGTTTCACCACGCCGAGGCGGCAACCTATCGGAGACTCCTAGATCACTTGCGCCCTCGTTTGCTGGTCGGTCTTACCGCGACGCCTGAACGTACGGACGGGGTCAACGTCAACAGATTTTTTGGAAACCGAACCACCTATGAGATGCGGCTTTGGGATGCGCTTGAGGATCAACTTCTGTGCCCGTTCCAGTATTTCGGCATTGCAGACACGATCGATTTGTCGTCCATTTCGTGGAGCCGCGGTCGCTACGCTGCGAATGCTCTCGAGCAAGCCTATCTGGACCGAATTGAAGATGGGGCGGGAATGGTGCTGCAATGGATTCACCGAATCGTCACGGACTGGCGCAAGATGCGGGCGATTGGGTTCTGCGTAGGCATTCGACACGCCCAACTCATGACGGAACTGTTTCGTAGACATGGAGTTCCAAGTATTGCGCTCACCAGCGAATCCACGGGAGATGAGCGGTCCGGCGCGGTGAAGCAGCTTCGGAACCTCGAAATCAACGTCATCTTCACGGTAGACCTGTTCAACGAAGGTGTCGACATTCCGGAGGCGGATACACTTCTATTCCTGCGGCCAACCGAGAGCGCGACCGTGTTTTTGCAGCAGCTTGGACGCGGCCTCCGGCTCTGCGAGGGCAAACCCTGCGCAACCGTGCTTGACTTTGTCGGCCGACAGAATCGGAGTTTTAGGTTTGACCGCCAGTTCCGTCTGGTAACCGGTCTATCACGAACTGCGCTCCAAGAGCAGGTAGAGCACGGCTTCACCATGCTTCCCTCGGGTTGCCATATCCAACTGGATCGGGTTACACGGGACCGCGTGCTACAGAACATAAAGGCTGCCTTACCGACCAGGACCCAGGAGCTTGTATCGGAGTATCGCGTCCTATCTACGGGTCGGCCGGACTATCCGCTTATGGAATTCGTGCGAGAAACGGGCATTTCACTCTCGGACTTATATCGTACCGACCGGACATATACCTCAATCAAGCGAGGAAGCGGCGTCCTCGAAGGTACGGCAAGCCCGGACGAGCAGAAGATGGGGCGGGGCCTCGTTCGGATCCTTCACGCGGTCGATGAGCAGCGGCTACGCTCGCTTGCATCGACCTTACAGTTGGATCATCAGCCCCGGTTGACCGACATGGACTGCCGCAAGCAACGTGAGCTTTATATGCTCGTCTATGCGTTGAAGAGCGACATCGATTTAGATAGCCTTCAGCAGGCCGTCGATCTTCTTTGGATGCAAGACTGGCTTCGCGCCGAGATCTCTGAGCTGCTCGTGCGACTGGCAGACGAGTCTGAGCCCGGCGCTGTCCCGTTGCGGCCACCTTCTCTCCAATGTGTCCCGCTATTCACACATGGCCAATATAGCCAGGACGAGGTTATGACTGCATTTGGACTTCGCAACCCATCCTCGATGCGTCAAGGAGTGGCCTACTTTCCTGATTTGCGCTGCGATGTGCTCTTTGTCACGCTTAAGAAGACGGAGACAGAATATTCAGCCACCACACGCTACGACGACTACCCGATTAGTCCCACTCTCTTCCACTGGGAGTCCCAAAATTCGACGCGGCCCGATTCTACGGTCGGAAAGCGGTACATCGAACACGTTTCGCAAGACTCGACTGTCCTACTATTCGTTCGAGAAGCTAAGCGCGACGATGGCTTGACCTCGCCTTATTTCTGTTGCGGACCCGTCGAGTACGTTCGTCATGAGTCCGCTCGACCCATGCGTATCACCTGGCGCCTGCAGGCGCCACTACCGCACCGCCGGTTCCTCCAATTCCGCGCCGTCGCCGGTTGAGAAGTAGAGCCGCTGCTATCGATGTCGTCGCACTCATCCTTAGCGAACTCCAAAATCGCCCTGGCCACTGATTTTGGGCCTTGCGCGCCACGGCTGAAGACCCGATCACGGCTGGCCAGCAGGGCAGGGTACCTGAGATGGCAGTCGCCAGCGTTCAGTGCGGGCGCGACCGCAAGGTTATCGCGTGAGCGAACACGTCGTTATCCGTCCCGGGGTCAGCCCGCCATGCCATAACGAATTGGAATCTTATTGGTCCTGGCTTCCCATGTAGCGCCGCCGTACCTCAGCAGAGATGACAGGCTGCCACAAGACCAGCCTCCCGATGGAAGCGCCGGCCGTCCGGCAGTTCCAATTGTGCGCTTCCAACCCACTTCGGGCAAGTCACCACATCTCGTCGGTCCGTGGCGGGCCGCCCGTTGGGACGGACACGGGTGAATGCTTTGCGCCAATAAAACCAAGCCCCCGGGCAGAATCGAGCCGCCTTGCATCTCGTTTGCAGCGAGCGCCGTTTCGATTCGAAATTCCGGTACATACAGATCATGATATAATATAGATAGGGAGTAAGCAGCTATGCACACCGCGGTAAAACTCAGAACGACCGTTCAGCCAGGCCACCGGGTCGAGTTCACAGCGCTCGAATTGCCCGAGGGCGCAGAAGTAGAGGTTTCGGTCAAGTTGCAAGACGAGCCGGAGAAGCAATCGGTTCGTACTCGCTTTGATGCCCTCACCTCCCTGTGGCAGCTGGAGACTGCGCCTCTTTCCTCTATCTCCCAGAAGGCAATGCACCCTGCATATCAGCAAATCATTGGTCTGGGTCCCGAAGTCGTTCCGTACATTCTGACCGAATTACAAGTGCATCCTGGTCACTGGTTCTGGGCGTTACGCGCCATCACGGGTGAAAACCCGATAAAGGCTGAGCAGCAGGGCAGGGTACCCGAGATGGCAGCCGCCTGGGTTCAGTGGGGGCGCGACCACCGGGTTATCGAGTGAGCGCACGCATCGAACAGACCTTTCCACGTCTGCGTTCCATGGAATATAAGGTCACCAGTCCAGCGACGACAGACTACAACTGCATTGCGTGGGCAGCGGACGACGACACCGCGTGGTGGTGGCCGGACGCTTATGATATCGGGTACTGGCCTCGGGAGGCGCCACGTGCAGAAACGATCGAAGCGTTCGTTGCAGCATTTGGACTCCTCGGATATAAACCGTGTCACGACCACAGTCCTGAACCTGGCTTTGAAGATGTGGCGATTTACGTGGATGCTGCAGGAATTCCGACCCACGCTGCACGCCTCCTCAAATCCGGCCGATGGACGAGCAAATTGGGAGAGTGGGAAGACATTGAACACAACACCTTCGAGAGCCTGGACGGAGACCTTTACGGCCATGTAGGACAGTTGCTTCGGCGCAAGATATAGGGCTACGGGACTCCGCGCGGCTATGGTTGCCGCAGGGCTGTGTCGGCCCACCGTCTTAGCGCCGGTACCCGCTTGCTGAGACCTCCCTTAAAGACGAAGCCATGACCGCTTCCGCCTCGTTTCCTTACATTTCCGCCGAAACCCCCATAGATTCAGGGAGAAAGAAGAACAACTCGCCGCCGCCGTACCGCCGCAGGGTCGGCAGGCCGCTGCACGATCCGGCGCCCGAATGGCGCGCCGGCAGTCCAGCAGCTCTTATTGTGCGCTTCCAACCAACTCCTGGCAAATTAACCACATCTCGGCTGTCCCTTGATGGCCGCCCATGGGTGCGGATTGGCTGTATGCTTCCAGGGGACAGGCCGCGGAGACGGCCCGCAGCAGGCGCAGGTCTGTTTATGCGTCCTCAGTGCGCAGCGGTTCATCGGATCGGTTGAGGTGGGAGAAGTAGTTGTCATCTGTGGCGACGGGCCGGGCGTTGACTGTCGCTCGGTAAGGGCAGTACCGGCATCCACTGCTGGTGTGTGAGACTCAGGAGCATGGCGCTCTACGTTTCCGCCTCTGCCTGCAGCAGATCACAGACCGCGACGGGATCGGACAGCGCCTCCGGAACATCGGGATGGAGGAGGGCGTTGGGTTCCAATATATGCCGGCGGTCGCACACGAGACACTGCCAGCAGGTGAGTCGCCATTTTTCGCGCCGACGGTGCAGGCGGCGCGAAGGTCCAATCCCAGTTCTCTTCGGGCAGCTTCCTCAGTCGCTCTACGACGCGGGAGACATACCAGTCGAGGAGCGTTGAGTAGGCTGCGTTTTCACCGTGGATCTTCTCGTTCATAGAATCTTCCGGGGAACTTGCATACGAACAGCGCACTACAAGGACCGCGGGCACCTTCCAGACTACCGAAGGCACGCACGAGCCGCCCGAGCCAGAGCCTGTACCTCTCGTTCTGCCGATCCCACCTCACAATGCCATAAGCTCAGCCGCGTCCACGAGCGTGCCCGCTGCGCCGCTAGCGCGCACCCTGCTTACAAATCGGACTGGCACGGGTCCGAATCTGATGCGATAATATTCACGGTGGAGTACGAGATAGACTGGCGTCAGTCCGACGGAACGACGCTGCCATAGCCAGGTATCCTGGAATCGACCCGATTCCGGTGTCTAATCCACCAGGTGAGGGCGAGTCTCCATTGCGTTACGGTGCTCGACAGCCTCGAAATACAACCTCGATTGGAACCAAGTTCAGAATGGCGCGAAAAGGAAGTAGTGGATTGCGCCGGTGCGTTATGACGGCGGCGATTGCGATGGCCGTTGCTCTGCCATTTGCTGGGCTGGCCGTCGCGATGCAAACCTCCGACGACAGCGATGACGAGGTTATTCAGTATCTAAAGACGGCCTCTCACGATCCGATAGTCCGGCTGCAGAAGGAGATTGACGCAGGACGCGTACGTCTCGACTATGAAAGTGACCGCGGCTATCTAAAGGCCCTCTTAAAGGAGCTGAGAATCCCGATCTCCTCCCAGATGCTGGTCTTCTCGAAGACGAGTTTCCAGCGCGACCTGATCGACCCTTACGCGCCGCGCGCACTCTACTTCAACGACAACACCTTCGTCGGGTACGTTCAGGGCAGCTCGCTCGTCGAAGTATCGACCCTCGACCCACAGCTCGGTGCCGTGTTCTACATTCTGGACCAGCACAAGGGAGAGCGTCCCAGGTTCGTGCGACAGAGCTACGAATGCCTTCAGTGCCACACGTCCGCGATGACCGGCGGCGTCCCCGGTCAGATGATGCGGTCCGTCTACGCTCATGCCGACGGGCAGCCGGACTTCGCCTCCGGCACCTATCTGACAACGGATCAGAGCCCGCTCCGCGAGCGATGGGGCGGATGGTACGTCACTGGCAAGCACGGCGCGCAGCGGCACATGGGCAACGGTTTTGTCCAGGGCGCCTCCGGCACGGCGGCCATGGACATGGACAAAGGCGCGAACATAACCAACCTGAGCCGCTATATCGATCCGACCCACTATCTTGGCCGATACAGTGATATCGTCGCTCTTATGGTCGCCGAGCACCAGACGCACCTTCAGAACCTCATCACGAAAGCCAGCTACCACACGCGAATCGCCCTCCGTTACGAGCAGATGCTCAATAAGGAGCTGAATCGGCCCCCTGACTATCGGGCGGAGAGCACGATGAGCCGGATCAAGAGCGTCTGCGAGCCGCTGGTCAAGGCGATGCTCTTTGTCGGTGAGGAGCCCCTGACCGAGCCGATTACAGGCATGTCCGGATTTGCCGAGCAGTTCGCCGCTCAGGGGCCCCACGATAAACAGCAGAGATCATTGCGACAGCTCGACCTCAAGCGCCGTCTCTTGCGCTATCCCTGCAGCTATCTGATCTATTCAGAGGCGTTTGATGGCCTTCCCAGCCTGGCTAAACAGTTCGTCTACCAACGCCTCTGGGAGGTGCTCAGTGGCAAGGATACGAGCGCGGACTTCGCGCGTCTCTCGCCCGAAGATCGCCGGAACGTGCTGGAGATACTGCGCGACACGAAACCGGAGTTCGTCGCCGGCCATCCCGAGCGGCTCTGACACACGGAGAGCCTGCGGCGACCCGTTATTGGTCCCGAGTAGGGCACCGAGGCCTACATGGGCAAGCCCGACGCTACGTCATTACGAGCGACTGATTTGTGAACATGCCAGGCCAGGGCTCGCGCGGAGTGAGAATGAGCGAATTGACCGTGCAGGCTCTCGATGGCGTCGTCAAGTTCCAGATCGGCATGGCGATCCTATTCTTCTTGCCGGCCGGGACAATACACTTCTGGCAGGCATGGGTCTACTGGTCCCTCTTCTCGGTCTCCGTGCTGCTGATCACTCTGCATTTTCTGAAGACAGATCCGGGCTTGATAGAGAGCCGACTGTCTGCGGGCGCAGGAGCAGAGAAGGAGACGAGTCAGAAGCGGATCCAGTCGGTGGCAGCGCTGCTCTTCGTTGCCATGCTCACCTTGCCTGGAATCGAACGCCATTTCCACGCATCGACGGTCCCCGTGGTGCTCGTACTGATCAGCAACGCGCTCGTCGTGGCGGCATTCGTACTGATATTCTTCGTGTTCCGCGAGAACGGCCACGCCTCCAGCATTATCGAGGTTAAGCCGGATCAGCAAGTAATTTCTACGGGACCTTATGCCTTGGTACGGCACCCGATGTATACCGGCTCAATTCTGCTGTTCGCGGCCACTCCGCCGGCGCTTGGTTCAATGTGGGCGCTGGTCTGCGGATTGGCGCTTTGTGTTGTCATTGTCGTGCGGTTACTGGACGAGGAGAGGTTCCTATCGAGGCAATTGTCGGGCTATGACGAGTATCGCGGGAAGGTGAGATACCGCCTGGTCCCTTACTTGTGGTGATCTGATCTCGAAGAGGAGCCTCGGAACTTCATAGGTCAACCTGCCGCCACTGCGTTGCCTTACCACGAACCAGGATGCGCACGTGCGCGGTGCTGCGCCCTTCAAACGTGTCCGTCCACAGAAGCGAACATCGCGCTATTTCAGCGTCCCTTCGCGCATGCGGCCGTAGAGGCGGTTGGGCCAGGGGCAGTCGTAGGGCTCCGTACCGTCTAGCCCCAACGCAAAGTAGATCGTTGCGAACTGGCCGTGCTTGTAGATGCAGTTCTGGATCATGTGGCAGACGAACCAGCGCACGTTCATCTCCGGCCCGCCGAATTGACGTCGAGGCTCATCGAGCTGCTGCGGCGTGAGGCCCAGAACCAGGGCGCGCCAGGTCTCCGCCTCTGCCTGCAAAACATCGCAGAGTGCATCTGTATCAGCCGGCGCCTCCGGAACATCAGGATGAAGCAGCGCGTTGGGCTCCAGTATGTGTTGCCGATCGCCCACGAGACACTGCCAGCAGTGCGTCGCCAGGATTCGCGGCGTCGGCGCGGGTGGTGCGAAGGTCCAGTCCCAACGATCCGCGGGCAGCTTGCGCAGTCGCTCGACGAATCTCGACACGTACCAGTACAGCAGCGTGGAGTAGGCCTCATTTTCGCTGTGAATCTTATCTCGCATCTCGCCTCCTGAAAAGTTGCAGTTCTCGCGATGTCCTTGCGGATCTCGCCGCGGTCCAAGACATTGACGCCACTTCGAGAGAGCTGGTGTAGACTCCTTTAGCAAGAGCGACACTCTAGCTCAATCCTGAACTCTACGCGGAGACCTATGGCGGCGATGCTACGCGCCATGTCATAATGTATCGGATTTGCATCTGGAGGTGGATAACGTGGCACAGCCGAAAGTAATCTAAGGGACCGGCGAAGAGCTTCAAGTTTATCTCAGACATGCTCCGATCGAGCGATTCCGACTGATCCAGCTAATTGATGAAGGTGTCGTGGGTCCAATTGGCGACAGATCTAACGTACAAAGCCTGGCGGAGGCGCTTAAGGGGTATGTGGCTACTGCGAGCTTCTGGGACGCCAATCTCTCTGAAAACACCGGTAGGAAGTTCGCCCAAATTCTCACGAAGAAGCATCGGACGGAGCAGGAGTGAAACTCAGAGCGTCTATGCCAATGCGGTCGTCTCTGTTATTGCGCTGCTGTTGACGTCGGACCTTAGCATACGACAAAGTGTGACAGGAGATATGAAATGAGCGATACTCTGGCCAAATCCGGCACTCAGACCGAAGCGGATTGTGAAGCAACTCACCGTCTTCTGCTGGCAGAAATGGGATCAATTGAGGAGGATATGGACCGAGTCCGCATCGAAAGCGATCGTCTCAAAATCGAAACGCAGATTCTCACAGCAACGACCGAGGCAAAGTTGGCGAGGTTGGAGGAGTTGGTGAGCAACTGGTCGAAAGCTCAATAATTCTATGTGGAAGCAGATCGTTGATTTTGGCCAGAAGTTCATCATCGTTGGCAAGGCGCGTTCAGCAGCTAGAGGAAGATAGGCGGGAACTTCGGCAAGAACTCAAAGACCTGAATTCGAAGGTGGATCGTCTGACCGACGTGGTTCAGCGGCTTGCAAATGAGTTTCAGCGCGATCGCGAAGGGGCTGCTTCGGAACGGAGAATCCTGCTGTTGGAGATTGAGAACCGTTTTCTCAGATTTGAGAGAAGTCTGCCACCTGGTGACGAAAAGAGGGACGAGACACGGTGACGACCGACTAAACACCGTTTCAACGTTTTGGAGTTGCTGTACTGTTATTTGGTGCACGACGGTATTGTCTGGCGCACTGATTCACCGAACGAACCACGAGACAATTGCCTCCGGGCGGAATCGAACCACCAGACATCTCCTTTGCGGCGCGCGCCGTTTTACCAGTTCGGTACAGAGGCACGGCAAGAGGACCTTGCACGATGCTCATATTCCCGGAGATGGATTCGAACCACCGTTACGAGGGCCAGAACCTCGCGTGCTGCCACTGCACTAAGGAGGAGGAATCTACCGTCAAGGAAGGGCAAAGCCCTCGTGATCCGTTTCGGTCTCACCATACTGACCACGCAATAAGACGCTAATTGACTTCCAGCTGTGGCATCGGACCATCTACAGTTCGTTGGTTTCACGTCTTGCGTTTGCTTCGTTTGAATGTCACAATATCTTGTAGGCGAATATGCCCAAGGAGCCATGCATGATTGTTCAGACACCAGACGAAGCCGTAACGCCGACCGCCAATGACACCGAACTTGCTCGTACATCGAGTGACGCGCTAGCGGTTTTGCTCGCGGATGGCGCCGAGCGTGCCTGCTCGATCCGCGTTCATACCGAAGATCTTGAGTGCGTCGAGATCCCCCTGCCTGGTTCGGCTGTTCGATTCCTTGTCACCGCATTGCAGGCAATTGCCAGGGGTCATTCGGTGACCGTTCTGCCGGTAGACGCCGAACTAACCACGCAGAGGGCAGCTGAACTCATGCGCGTCTCTCGCCCATCGCTCATCAAGATGTTGGACGAAAAGAAACTGCCCTATCGAAAGGTCGGAGCCCATCGACGCGTTCGGTACGACGACGTGCTGAACTATCTGAACGCGGAACGCGCCCGACGTAAGAAAGTAATGGAGGAACTGGTAGCGGAGACGGAAAGCTTAGGCCTCTACAAATGATCGTCGCGGTACTGGACGCGTGCGTCCTCTACCCACCTGCATTGCGGGACCTCTTCATGTGGCTAGCGGCCGCAATGGTGTTCCAGCCGCGCTGGACGGAGGAGATTCATGATGAATGGATCAGAAACGTCCTGGCGGACAATCCCGATCTGTCACTTGCACAACTTGTACGTACGCGGCGATTGATGAACCTGATTAACGATGAGTGCCTGGTAATCGGTTATGAAAGGCACATCCGTGCTTTGACGCTGCCCGATCCAAACGATCGCCACGTGCTTGCCGCCGCTATCGAAGCCAACGCATCCACGATTGTGACGTTTAACCTCTCAGATTTCCCCGAATCGACTTTGAGATCCCACCAGATTCGGGCGACGCATCCCGATACCTACCTGGCGGCTCTATATGATGACGCGCCAGACCTTTTTCTCTCTGGTGTTAGGGACCATCGCGCTTCCTTGAAGCGTCCGCCTAAGACGCCAACAGATTATGTGGAAACACTAAAGGCACACGGCTTGCTCGAGACTGCCGGGCGTCTGGCCCGCCGCCTGGACGAAACCTGATCAGTTTTTCCGGTTCAATGGATTGGCGTGTCGGCGAGATGTCCTCTGGACTTCTTCAGAACACGCGAACGTGTAGATGCACCGACTCACGCTTATAAGCTTCCGGGCGGAATCGAACCACCAGACATCTCCTTTGCTGCGAGCGCCGTTTACCAATTCGGTACAGAGGCGGTCTTTCGATGACCTTGCACGATGCTCATATTCCCGGAGATGGATTCGAACCACCGTTACGAGGGCCAGAACCTCGCGTGCTGCCACTGCACCATCCGGGAGCAGCACAATCGCTGTGATGGGGGCACGAGGACTCGAACCTCGATCCCCACGGGCCGTATGGCTACCGGGTAAGAACCGGTTCCCTTGACCTTTAGGCAGATATCCCCGGTCCGTTGGTGGGCTTTCACGGACTCGAACCGTGAACCCTGTGGTTAAATGCCACTCGCGCTGCCGTTGCGCCACAAGCCCGTACCTCGCGTTTACGAGCCTGGCGTTTCATCGCCACTACTTTCTCCTTTCCGCATGGGCGCGTCCCGAGTCGAACGGGAATCACCCGATTATAAGTCAGGCGCACGAACCGTTGTGCTGCACGCCCTGGCGACCGCGTCCAGTTCAAACGGGTCGATACTGCAGCGGCGGGACGCCGCTTCCACGTCGTAGCCACCTCTCACCAGTGATCGGCACCGAGAGACTTTAATTGGGCGGCGGGACGCCGCTTCCACGTGGCCGCGTCTACTTCGCGCCAGCCGAGCTAATTCGGTCACTTAGCGGAAGGCGGAGGCATCGAACCTCGCGCCCAGAACGAGCGCCCCCGTTTTCGAGACGGGTTCCGGGGCCGACCGGTCACCTTCCAAGAACGACCAACTATGAACGGAGTTGACGGGACTCGAACCCGGGATCCTCTCCTCGACAGGGAGATGCATTAGCCGCTATGCTACAACTCCAACTACGCCTGTACTGTCTGCATTCAGCGGGCAACCGGACGGTCGCGCCTGAATTGGTTTGAGTTTGGTCTACTGCATCTGCCCGAAATGATATCCGATAGTCCCTCCAGGAATCGGACCTGGATCGAACGGTTATCGGCCGTTTGCTCGACCATCGACTCCCGAAACCTATAATCTATAACCTGCTCCCTGCCCTAACGGGGGTGCAAGGAATCGAACCCTGTCATTGAAGATTTGGAATCATCTGCCGTCCCATCTGGCACCACCCCCGGGCAAACGTAAAGCGGCCCGATCTACTCTTTTAATCTGATCGGGCCGCTGTCACACTCGCAACTTGTGCGTGCATTTCATCCAGTGGATCGATCCGGACGCCAATAGGCCCAGCGGTTTTGAGAGTGCCAATGGTACCGATAGCAGGCGCAGCCCCGGGCCTGTATGCCGATCTGACACTGAAATGCATCGGACTGGCCGCCGGGCAGCCTGATTTCTCCGTGAACTCTGATAGGTTTCGAGTCTGCCATCACGCTTCCAATTCTCCTGAGCGGCACTCGCCGCGGTTCACGCAAGCTCTCGTGGGTGCTATGCTGATCCGCGATACGGCTATTGCGCGCGCTTCATCCCCATTTGACCGGAACCGTCGCAGGATAGTTGCGGCAGCTATTGAAACTCTTCAAAACAGTTCTTGAAGTGAACCTGCATCCGCGCCTGCTAGGGCTGGCGCAGATCAGGCACCGGGACGGCCCATTGTAGCGTGTATTGCAATCGGAACTCGATTGGCGTATCATTGGCGCAAATGGCCACGGGTCTGTGCAAAAAGGAGGCCGTAATTGAAACGGACCAAAATCGTCTGTACCATCGGACCTGCGTCCGCCAGTCGGGAGCGGCTGCTCTCGCTTGCCCAAGCCGGCATGGACGTGGCGCGGCTCAACTTCTCCCATGGGACCCACGCCTGGCACGGCGAGCGTATCGCCCTGGTCCGCGAGCTGGAACGTGAGCTCGGACGCCCATTCTCCGTCTTACAGGACCTGTGCGGACCGAAGCTGCGCGTCGGCGAGCTGCCACGACGTGGCGTCGAACTGCGGCGAGGCGAGGAGTGTCTGCTGTCGTGCGATGCCTATGAACCCGGCCCGCCGCCGCGCATTCCCGTTCCGCTCCCCGGCCTGCTCGCCGCGCTGGCGTCCGGCGGCACCGTGTACATGGACGATGCCCAAATCGAGATGGAAGTTCTCGAGTGCGGCAGCGGAGAGGTGCGATGCAGGGTGCGGCACGGTGGAACTCTACTGTCGCGCAAAGGTGTCACCGCGCCGGGAGCCGCCTTCCAGATAGACGCGCTTACTGATAAAGACCTGCGGGACGTGGCATTCGGTCTGAGCAGCGGAGTGGACTGGATCGCAGTCTCCTTTGTGCGCAGCGCCACCGACCTGAACCCCGTCCGCGAGGCCATTGCAAGTGCGGGGACTGGCGCGAGTATTATAGCCAAGATCGAGAAGCCCGAGGCAGTCGCCAACCTGGACGAAATCCTTGACGCGACAGACGCCGTTATGGTGGCGAGAGGTGATCTGGGTGTGGAGACTCCGCTCTACCAGGTGCCAGTGCTCCAGAAGGAGATCATTCGGCGCTGCAACGCGCGCGGCAAGCCGGTGATCACGGCCACGCAGATGCTGGAGAGCATGATCCACGCTCCGCGTCCCACTCGTGCGGAAGTCTCCGATGTCGCCAACGCCATCTACGATGGAACCAGCGCCGTCATGCTCTCAGGCGAGACCGCCATGGGCGATTTTCCGGTTCGGGCCGTGGAAACCATGGCAGCCATAGCCGAGTATACGGAAGCGCATCTGCCCTATGAGCGGATGCTCGGAGAGGCGCTCTCCGTTGTCGCGAAGGACCGCATGGCGGCCATCAGCCAGGGCGTTGCCGAAATCGCCTGCGACCTGAACGCCAGGGCGATCCTCTGTTCGACGACCTCTGGAGAGACGGCGCGGCGGTTCGCCCAGGTACGCTCACGTATTCCCATTATCGCCGCTACGCACCGGGAGGATACCTACCGCCGCCTGCCGCTCTTCTGGGGAGTTCGTCCCCTCCTCGTGCCGGCAACGACTAACACGGACGAACGGATGGCGGCCGTCATCCGGGGCGCGGTCACTGCAGGCTGGATCCAGGCAGGCGAGACGGTCGTAATTGCCATCGGCTCGACCGTTGGAACGCCGGGCCACACCAACACGTTTCGAGTTGAGACGATTTAGCGTTCATCTCCGTGCAGCGCTCCCCCGCCGATGGTCGCCTGTATCCTTGCAGAGGCGAAGTCACATTTCTCTGTTGTCACGACCGCCCTGATATCTGACCCGATGGCCGCATACATTCCTGGTGTGATGATGTCGCTGACTACGGCAACCAGTCTCGCATTACGTCGGCCAGGATTCTCACACCCACTTCGATCTTTTCCGGTGAGGCGCTGACGAAGTTGAGTCGAAGGGTGTTCGCGCCGCGATTGTCAGGGTGGAATCCCGCCCCTGGGACGAAGATAATGCCTCGCACGAGTGCGGGGTTGAGCAGCTCGGCTGCGTCCATCCCCTGCGGCAGAGTCAGCCATAGGAACATGCCGCCGGCCGGTCGAGTCCACTGGACGGCCGCCGGCATGTTCGCCTGGAGCGCGGAGAGCATCGTGTCACGCTTCCTGCGATAGGCGGCCCGCAGTCGTTCGATCTGCCCCTCGAGATCGTGATCCGTTACGAACGCGTAGACCAGCCGTTGCGAGAGCGAGCCGGTATGCAGGTCCGTGATCTGCTTCAATTGCGTGAGGCGTTCGATGACCCTTGCAGGGCCGTATAGGTAGCCGACGCGCAGGCCGGGCGCGATGGACTTGCTGAAAGTGCCGGAGTAGAGGGCAACGCCACCACGGACCAGACTGCCAATGGGCGGCAGCGGGTCTCCCTCATAGCGAAGGTCGTAGTAGGCATCGTCCTCCAGGAGAACGGTACCCGTCCGGTCCAGGGCTGAGGCCAGGCGGTCACGGCGGTCAACCGCCAGCGTCCGTCCCGTGGGATTCTGGAAGTTAGGGAGTGCGAAGAGCAGCTTGCAGCCCGGGACAAGGGCGGCCCCGGCCGCTGCGACGTCCATGCCGTGCTCGTCCTGCGGGACCGGCCGATATGCAGCGCCGTAGCTATCGCAGACCTGCAGGGCGGCAAGGTAAGTCGGGCTCTCGATGCAGACTCGATCCCCATCGTTCAGAAAGGCCCGGGCCACCAGGTCCAGCGCCTGCTGCGATCCGCTCGTCAGGAGGATGTTCTCCGCGCTGGCGGTGAATCCGCGTGACCGCAGTCGCTGCGCGACCCATTCGCGTAGAGGCGGGAAGCCCTCCGCGGGGCCGTACTGCAGCGCTCCAGTGCCGTCGGCGCTCAGTACCCGGTCGGCAGCCATGCGGAGCGCATCTACGGGGAATAGTGACGGATCGGGCAGTCCGCTGGCAAACGAGATGTAGTCGCCCGTTCCCGCGGTCTTCAGGAGCTCCATGATCGCGGAGGGCGCGACGCGATCCATGCGCTGTGCAAATGGCGCCGTCATCCGCCTGAGACTGCCTGAACCACCTGCAGCTGATCGCCAGGTCGGAGCGCAACCTGGCGCGGTTCCAGGCTCGCGACGTTGACTCCATTGTGGAAGATCAGCACATGGCGGCGAGTGCGCCCTGCCTCATCATACAGGTGCACCCGGAGCAGTGGGTACGCCCGGTTCAGCGTGGAAAGCGCCTCATCGAGAGTCGAGGCCTCCAGCCAGAATTGCGAGCGGCCACCGGTACAGTCGCTCAGAATCGATGGCACGTTGACCTCGATCTTTGCCTTTTCCATGTTAGTCGTCCAATATCCAGCTCTTCACGGTGGTAATTCGAGGGAATCGGCCGGGCAGCCGTTCCCAATGATCTCCATCGTCCCGGGAGTAGAAGAGGTCTCCCATCGAGGTGCCGAAATAGACGCCGGCCGGTTCCAGCCGATCCACTGCCAGGGCATCGCGCAGTACTCCGCCATATTCCGGTGTCACAGGCAGCCCCTCTCCGGCGGGCTGCCATGTGCCGCCATGGTCGTGCGAACGGTAGACCACCAGTTTGCAGCCTGGTAGAAAACGAGACTCGTCGTCTGCCTGGGGAACCACGAAAAGATCACCAGACCGCGATACGCCGATCGGGAAGCCAAAGTTACTTGGCAGACCCTTCTCGATTGGGAGCCACCTGTCCGCGCGGTCTATGGACTTGAAAACGCCCCCATGGTACTGCATATACAGCGTTTCCGGCCTGTCGGGATCGAGGACTATCTTATGTACGCACCGCCCGATCTCAGGATAGTCCTCGCCGGTCTCTACCGGCGGCAGGCCGTTGTTGCACAGCGTCCAGGATTCGCCACCGTTGTCGGTGCGAAAGGCGCCCACGGCTGAGATCGCCGCCCAGATTCTCTTCGGGTTATCGGGGTCAACCAGTATTGTGTGGAGACAGAGGCCACCGTTGCCGGGAAACCATCCTGGCCGGGTGGAGTGCCGGGTCAGCGCCGATACTTCCGTCCAGGTCTCACCGCGGTCCCGGCTGACGAACAGTCCCGCTTCGTCGACGCCGGCGTAGAATGTGTGCGGTTCGGAATGATGACCAGGCGCTATCTGCCAGATATGGTTCAGCTTGAATCCGCTCGCCTCTGAGTACTGAGGGCTGCCTTCGACCTGCCTCCACGTCTCGCCGACATCGTCGCTGACCCGGATGGTGGTTCCATAGACAAAGCTGCTGGTCCCAGCGAAGATCCGGTTGCCATGCCGGCTGTCGCCGAGCAGGCTGTAGACCTCCCATCCTGCGAGGTGAGGGCCGGTCATCTTCCATTCGCGCCGCCGCTCGTCGGATTGAAAAAGAAATGCGCCCTTCATCGTGCCTACAAGAATGATAACGCGACTCGCCATTCGGATGCTCCTCCGCCCGCTGTATGGTGCGCAAATCCTACCCCATATGGTCGATCGAATGCGAGACAGCATTCGCCTGCTGCTGCACCTGCCGCAAGGTGGCCTCGTCCCATAGGAGGATGCCGTTGGAGCGCGCGAATGCGCCTGCGTCGGCGGTGAAACCGCGCGGGCTGGCGGCGACCGCGGTCACTCCCGCGGTCCGTGCCGGCGTCACGCCTCTCAGTTCGCGTAAGGCGGAGATGCCCATCGGCTCGCGCTGGTTCTTGCACTGTATCAGCAGCTTCGACTCAATCCGCAGCTCATCGAACTTCGATGCGACGATATCCACGCCGCCGTCGCGATGTCCGGCGGTCACCTCTACGTGGAAACCCAACCGCTTCAAAGCTGCCGCCAGCCACGCTTCGAACTGCTCACCCGCCAGTTCCGCAAACTCCACCATAGCTGGGGCTTGCGGCGCCGAGCTTTTCTGCGGCGGGTGCAGGCCAAATAGGCCATACAGCTCCTCTTCGCTCAGGGCGCTGGATATGTCCAGGCTCACGTCGTCAACGACTTCGCTGAAGAGTTGCCGTTTCGCTTTCAGTTTCGCGTCGATCCGCTCCTCAATCGTGCCGATGCATACGTATCGAAAGACCGTAACCGGAAACATCTGCCCCATACGATGGGAACGGCTTTCCGCCTGCTCCTCGATGGCCGGATTCCACCAACGATCGAGATGGAACACGTAGGATGCCGCCTGCAGATTCAGGCCTACACCACCGGCCCGCAGAGAGAGAATGAGCGCCTTATGCCGATCGTCGGAGGTGAATGCCGCCACGGCCGCATCCTTCCTGCCGGCGGACATGGCGCCGGTGTAGACCAGTGGAGCGAACCGTTCAAGCCGGTGCGCCATGTGCGCAACACCAAAACGGCTATCGGTGAACTGAGAGAATACAAGTGCTCGATGACCTTCGTCCACCAACGTGCCAAGCCGCGATTCAATATCGTCGATCTTGGCCGATTCCCCCGTGGCCGGGTCTGAGTTGCAGATCTGCTTCAGGCGTGAGATGAGTTCCAATACGTGAGTAACAGTGATCGCGGGACCGGCGCGCTCGAGCTCGACAATGCCTTCCTGCTCGGCTCGATCGTAGGCGCGACGCTGACCTGGAAGCAGCTCGATCGCCTGCTCTATGATCTGCTTCGCCGGAAGCTCCTTGAGCACGTGATCTTTCTTTCTCCGGAGCTGCAGTTCGCTTAGAACGGCCCGCAGGCTGCGTCCGCCGCGGACCGCGGGCAGGCGGCTGCCCGGATCGCCAAGCAGGAACTCGATAATCGACTCGACATCTTCCACACGGTTCTCAAGCGGTGTGCCAGTGAGCGCCCAGCGCCTATCCCGCGGCAGCTTCTTGCATGCAATGCTGATACCTGTCTCACGGTTCTTGATCCGAGACGCCTCGTCCAGAACTACCACCGACCATGTGCTCTTAAGGGCCTGGCTATCGCGCACATCCAGCACGTCGCCGCGAAGCGTATCGTAGCTGACGATCTTAATGTGTGCCGGGAGGCTCCACTGCAAGCCGCGCTCCTGGCCAGAACCAGCGACACGGATAACCTTAAGATCACCCGCCCACGTGTTCAGTTCACGCATCCACTGCGCGACAAGGGAAGCCGGGCAGACGACTAGGGCGGTTGTGATGGAGCTCTTGTGAAAGAGAATTCTAAGGGCGGCAATCGCCTGTATGGTTTTCCCCAGGCCCATATCATCGGCGAGAAGCAACTCGCGCCGTGCAAGCAGGGTCTCGATGCCGTGGCGCTGAAACGAGTGAAACGGATGCGGCCAGTCCAGCACGGAGTTCGGATCAAGGAGCGCTTCCAGGGGTGGCTGCAGTACGGCGGCCAGGCGAAGCGCCGTCAGATCACGTGGAGGAAGAGCCGCGACTCCGGCATCCGTCGATCCGTTTTCCGCGGTTCCTTGACCGCGGGCGCTAATGGGCTTTTCATTAAACCAACCAATAAGCAAGCTGTGGGCGGAGGTTGAGGAAAATGGCTCGATTCGACACCCGTCTGCAAAGTTGAGATGCCAGGTCTCCGGCAGAAGGTCTCGGGGCTGCGCCAGTTCCGGGCCCGGAATCGATACCCGAGCAGGCGCATCCGGGCGGAGGTCGCGCGACGGCACAAGTCCGAAGAGCCGGAGCCTGGGTGGTATGCGGCGCCGGTTAGTCGTCGAGGTGCTGATCATCGAGAGTTTCCGCCCACTGAACATCGGGATAGAGTTCGACTAGCCCGGCCATGACTCGCCGGAAGGGCTCGGCGACAAACCCATGGCTCCTCAGGTCTTGTGCAAGTATGAAGGCGGCCGACGCCTGGGGAGGCTGGCCGTTCACCCAGACCCATGCGAATTGATCATCCGAGGGCGATTTCCCGATCTGCGCAAATGGAATCGAGGGCGCGATTGCGGTTTTGCAATAGTCGGGTGTGCCCAGGGAGTCTCTACAAACCAGCAGCAGAGGCTCGAGGCGACACGCTTTGAATAGCGAGTGGCATAACTCCGCGACGCCGATTAGACGCACCTGTTCGGCGGGCCAGAGGAAACCGGACGGCGCTGCCAGGGTGTTGTGCACGAATTCCAGTGGCTGACCCCTTGCGTCCATCACCAGCAGAGCACCATGGAATGTGCGTTTGCTCGCGATCCATAGAACGTCGATGTACGCGGCACATTGTGATTGCGACGACTTCGGAGCCTGGCGGTAGGTTATCGGCATCTGCTACGAGCCGGCCTCCTCGTCATCATGCGCCATGACATGGTCACCTATCTCGGAGCTGTCGAACTCCACGTTTTCCTCGGTCATTGCAGGAGTGTAATCCGGGTAGTAGCGCTGCAGGTCCCAGTTCGTGATCCATCGTCGTATCTCGGAGCGAATTGTCGAGCTGGTTCCCGGCTTTCGCGCAAGCGATCCCGCAACGGTGACGCCATACGCCTCTTCGTAGATCGCCTTGACCTTGAATAGGATCTGCTCGTCCTGCTCCCTGGTAGGCGATAGAATGCGCGTCGCGGAGTTCAGCAGGGCGATCCCGCGCCTGCCGAAATCCTCTCGCTCCTGTATATCCGCATCCGATGCAGAGGCGCGAAAGCTCGGCGCATCCTTCGTTATCGCCTCGTCGATATGGCCCGATGCAATCGCGAAGACCGGAAGAATCGCGGAACTCGTCGAGTTCGCAAGGTGCTCCCACCAGCCAAGCTCCACCCACGCCGCAAGGCGCTGCTTGACGGCGAATTCCGGAAACCTCTCCAGTTCGTCGAATAGGATGACCCAGCCCTTGCACCTACACGCGCGAAAGTAGTGGGCGAGCAGACGGATGCGATCGTGTGCCAGCAGGGCATTCTTCGTGGCTTTGAGCGCGTATCCGGCGGCCTGGCCGAGGTCTTTGAGTCTGGCCCGGATCTCCCTCAACGGAATCGGGTTTCCCTCGAAGTCGCCAAGAATCCGTTGGCGAAACTCCTCATCCGCGCGAAACTCTTCGAATAGATGCAGCAGCGCCGGGAACCGCGGCTCAAGTCCCGCTTCGCGCGCCCAGAGCCGCAGCTCCGCAAAGTCTGATGACCCCGTGCTCAAGTCACTGGACAACTCCCGTATTGCCCGTCCGGTTCGGCCTGGCGCTTCGGCGGCGTCCGCGATCGCCTTCAGTACGACATGCGGCATGCCGAGCGGCATTTCCGGACCGACTACCACGATGCTCGTTACAAATCCCTGGCTTGCGGCCAACGTCTTGAGATAGTTCAGGAGGTGGGACTTGCCGCCCCCGAACGTGGCAGAGAGTACGAGCGGCTTTACGGCTTCGCCGGAGGCTATTGCCGCGAGCGATGACTCAAATTGGGTCCTGATGTGGGCTTGTGTCGTGCCAAGCTGCTCGACGGCATGGCGACTGGGAACACCCGATCGCAGCGCTTCTAGCGCACCTCGCGCAGACGCCTGTAGAGTGTTCATTTTGGTGCTCCGAGATGCACGAGCGCGGCTGCCGGATTCGCCCTGTTCGCGTCACGCACCTCCAGGCCGATCCGCGTCTGGATGGCATTATAGGTTGTATAGTTCCTCAACTCCGAAGTATCATAGAATGAAGGCGATGTCAACACGACCAGACAAAACCCGCGAAATATCTCGGACTCATCAATAAATCGCCGTAATAGCTCAAGCATCTGGACGTAAGCCGGATCCGTATAGCTCACCGGCGGCTCGATCTCCACCTCATCCATGATCGCGTACAACTCTTCGGCAGTCGCTCCCCGAGCACGCGCCTCTTGTAATTTCTGGTGAGCCGTGTTCCGTTTCTGGGCGACCGTCAGTCGTTTCTTCTCATAAGGCCTGAAATCCAGGATGACGATAAGACCGGACCGGCCGGTGCGAGGCAGCCAGCGGCAAAATGAGACGAGGAGGTGGCGCGCGTTGGAGCGATCGACGCGGCTGAAGATCTGTATCGCCTTTAGCGCCGCGAGATCGCCATGGATCCGGGATCCGCGTAGCCAGCTGAGCAAAACCTCTTCCGTCGTGGGTGTCAAGGAGTCTGGTATTACCTGCGACCGACAGAGCGCGGTCAACGCGGACCGGAACTCGACGGAGAGAGTTCTATCCTTGATCAGCTGTGTTGCAAATCCGCTCTGGAAGCCGTTAATCAGGTCGCGCACGTCACGGCCATTGTCGCTTGCAATCCCGTCCAGATCGCCCAGGTCGCGGTGCGGAGCGACCGTAATGCCGCGTTCGTCCAGATACTGCCTGGCCTGCTCAGCGGCCCACTGCTTCCAATCTACGCCTCCAGTAGCTTCGAAAAAGAACCGTTCGATGCGGTGAAGATCCGGTCGCTTTCCATCGGCGCCGATCCGGGCCGCGTCGAGGAACGCAAAATGGTAGTTTAGACCACGCGCCATCTCTTCGATGGATTCATGGATGAGCGAAAGCACCTCCGGCTCGCCGCTTACAAATTTAACGGCGGAGCCCCCGAAGGACAGGTAGTCCTCAAGGTACTCTCGCCGCAACACGGTCAGCCACTGTTCCAAGGAGACATGGAGCCGATCGCCCCTCCAATTCAAGTCCGCCATGAATCGATCTCCTACTGGAACCAGATCATGTAATAGTCGATGGGCTTACTCTCCCTCGAAATAATCGTGATTACTTCGCCGGCTTTGGGTTTTCCGGAGGGGCCTTCAAGCTCGTACGTCCTGCCCTCCCTGGCCACGCGCACGTTGGACCGATCCAGGGCGTAGATCTGCTGACCGAACGAAAGCAAGGAGTTCTCTCTTGTCCAGCCTGGAGCCAGAGCGTACATGTTGTACAGATCGCGGAACTTCGTGCGAAAGTCGGCCTTTTCTCCGTTCAGTCTCTTGCAGCCGTCATAGAGGGCGTTCAGAAACTGCTGCGACTCTTTCTCGGACGCCGACTTCTCGTTAAGCTTCTTTAGCTCCTTCGCGGTATATTCCGGATGGATCGTGGGCCAGTTCCGTTTGCCGAGTTGCAGCCGAGAGAGGCTCGGCTGCGCACGAATAACAAGGGGAGGAGAGACAATCCGATCGTCTTCCTCGAGTACGGTCAGGTCGAACTTCTCTCGAGAAACGCTCCGCAACTCATCGCGCCACGCCCCGCTCTCGAGATACTCCTGCACGTCGAAATCCCACGTTTGCGAGACATCGGCCGTCGGCTGCGCCAGGCCGGGAGCCAATTCGACAGCATTGCGCGCAGCCTTCTGGCGGCCAAGCACGTGCCCGGTCTTGCATGCCTTTTTCCACGCTCTAAGCGCGCTCAGGTATTTCGCGCCGGACTTTATCAGCTCGTCCACTCGCTTTTCATGTTCGCCGAGCGCCTCTTGAATTCGCATTCGCAATCGTCCTCCGCGTTTCTTAGATCATTAAGTATCGACGGGAATGAATCCTGCGCGCACAGAGCCGAACCAGGGTCATTCAGTTATCGCACGGGACACGGTGCCGCAGGCCATAAAGCGATGGACGTATGAACTTTGCATAAATACCACCGGCCGTGCTGTATATGCATCGTGCCCAGTAGGGCACTTGGCCGCGGGCCCCCGAGCGAAGCCGTTCACGGCATCGTCCACCCGGACTGGTTGTCCGGTATCTAATTAGCAAAGACCACAGTCCATCGCGGACCACCGTACACCAAGAACTGAATGACCCGGTGCTTGAAACCAGTCAATCGAGCGGTGCCGACGACAGCGGAAACGTCACGACCACCCTCGCACCGCCTTCCGGCCGGTTATCATATGTGACACTACCTCGGAGTTCAAATCGTCCGGTCATATCGATCAGACTCAGTCCGGTATTGGCAGCCTTTTTCCAGTCGAAGTCTGGAGGAAAACCCGAGCCGTTATCGCAGATTTCAAGCCGAGCAACCGCTCCTTCGGCGGTCAGGGTCAGTTCTATCTCCCCGCGGCCATGCTTGACCGCGTTGTTGACGATCTCAGCGGTCAGCAGTGCGAGAGAAGTGCCTGACTGGACGGGCAGATTCAGATCCGCGACCGCGTGCCGGATCTGCCGTCCTTCAACAGTGGCCTGCAACAGCACAATGAGCCTGTCCAATACCGCTCGCGCGGAGATGATGTTGGAGTGAGGATCGCCCTTGACCTGTTGAGTCAGAAGATCGTGAATGGCGGCTAAAGAGAGCGTGTGCTGCCCGATGCGATGCATCGCCGCCGCGGGAACCATTTCCCCTTCGCTCTGCGCCTGCAGTTCGACCAGAGCAGAGATCATCTGGAGGTTGTTCTTGACACGATGGTGCGTCTCCTGAATTGATCGCTCGAGTCGCGCATTCAGGCTTTCGATCTCGCCCTGGTAGCGCAGAACGGCCTCCTCGACCTGCTTCCGAGCCGAAATATCGGTCAGCATGGCGAAGGAGCCGTCATATCGGCCTGAACCATCGAAGACGGGAGTCGCATTGACGATTACCCAGAGGTCGGCGCCGTCCTTTCGCTTGAACCGATTATCGTACTGCTCTCCGACGCCCATACGACGCTTCACGAGCTTGCCTCGAACGCGTGCCGATGCTTCTAAGTCCATAAACGAAAGCAACGAGCGACCCATCATCTCCTCTGCCGAATAACCGAGCATTTCGGTCATTTTGCCATTGACAAAGGTGGTGTTCTCCGCCGAGTCGATGATCCAGACGCCCTCCTGGGCCGTCTCCAGCATCCTCCGGTAACGCTCCTCGCTGTTGCGCAGCGCCTGCTCCGCCTCAACCTGGTCGGTGATGTCTTCGTGAATCAGGACGACCTCGTGAATATCGCCCGCGTCACTCTTTACCGGGTACATCTGTGCCCGCGTCCACCGCCGCGGCTCTTCACTTGTCGTGCGATTCGGGAGTGTCTGCTCGGGGTCGTACATTACGGACGGGATCGCAACCGCTTCGCCCGCGAAGGCTCTTTGTATGTAGGGCATGATGCCCTTCTCCACAAGCTGAGCGTCCTGAAGCATGTTGTAATCGCTCAGGTCGTCGAGCGTCAATCCCCACAACTGCTCCCATGCGCGATTGACCTCGATGGTTCGACCGTCAGGATCCAGAATCTGGATGCTCAACGGTGATTGGGCGACGAGTGTGCGAAAACGGGTTTCGGACTGACGAAGGACCTGTTCGGATAGCCTGCTTGCCGACACATCGTGAAAGACCAGTACCGCGCCAAGCATGCTCCCCGCTTCATCCCTGATCGGCGCCCGGCTGTGTTCTATAGGATACTCCGTGCCGTCTCGTGCTGCCAGGATGGTATGGTTGGCGAGTCCTGCGGCCTTCCCTTCCAGGCCAATTCCGGCAACGGCGCTCTCGATCTCCGCGACAGAGTACTCGCTTACGATGCGAAACACCTCTTCGCACTCTCTACCTGCCGCCTCTGCCTCCGTCCATCCTGTCAAGCGTTCGGCCACGTTGTTCATAAACGTGATGCGTCCGCTCGAATCGGTTGCGATCACCGCGTCACCAATGCTCCGCAGAGTGATTGAGAGCAGGCGCTCGCTCTCGCGACGCTCTTCGTCGAGGGCATCCCGTTCTCGTTGAAGGTTGTGTTGGATCGTAACATCCCGGAGCGTCAGTACGGATGCCTCCTGCCGGCCGGCTGCCGTGATGATAGGGCGCGCGCTCCCCTGTGCGACCACCTCAGTTCCATCCGGCCGTTGAATCCGCCAGAACTCGTCTACGACCGTTTCGCCCCGGAGGACGGCGCGTGCCAGCGGCAGCTCCTCCGGCGGATACGGGCGGCCATCCATCGTCAACAGGTGGTAGGTGTCGGAATAGTCTTCGACTGTCACGCCTAGCTCGGCGACGCCGTGCATCAGTCTGGCGGCTTCATTGACGAACGTGATCTTTCCATCTAAATCCGTAAGAATCACACCCTCGACCAGCTGCTCAAGGATCGACTCTAGCTCGACGTTCAGTTCCGGCATACCGGGTCTTACGCCTTTCTCAAATGCATGCGCAGCCACTCCCACGCCTCGGCCTGCATCTCTGCGTTAAATTCGTGGGGAGTGTCGTACAGCCGTGTACGGACTCTGTCCGGCACGGCGGCCTTTTTGTAGCATGCGGCAAGCTTATCGAAGCACGCGCGGACGCCGGACGGGTCGAAAAGGGTGTCCTTGCGGCCGTTGATCACGAGCAGAGCAGACGGCATCGCGAGCGAGGCCACGTCCGGATAGTCGAGGTCGCGGTACAGGCCAGGTACCAACATCGTCGCTCCTATCGTCCAGCGGATATGTCTCCTGAGCTGGGCTGGGAACGAGGCCATCCATCCGACGACGACCGCGGCCTTGATCCGGTCGTCCAGCGCGGCGAGATGGCAGGAGCGGAGGCCGCCGACGGACAGTCCGACGCAGCCGATTCGCGTCGGATCGACCTCCGGCCGAGTCACGAGGTAGTCGACCGTGCGGATGTCGTCCCAGAACATCACTCCGGGCCAGGTAAAGCCCGCTGCCTGAATCGTCCGGCCGACCAGGTCCTCATTCTGCCCGGCACGCCGATTGAAGGCCTGGATTCTCTCCTCCGAGATACCAGCGGGACGGTCGCGCCAGTCCGCAGGGTCGTCGTCGAGCAGCATGCGGCGCTCGCCCCAGTAGAACATGTCGATCACGATGACCACGTATCCCTGACGAGCCAGCTCCGTTGCAGTACTCTTTCCTCCGTAGTACTGTCGCTTGAAGTCCGTGAGAACGGGATTCTCGCCGTCCGCCTCAACCAGCTTCTCCTTGCCCCAGAGGTAGAAACCCCCGTGATCGTGCAGCGCGACAACCGCGGGCGCGGGAAACGCTGTCTTCCCATGCAGGCCGAAGGGTTTCGGCACGAGTACGAATGCCGGTACGCGAATGTCCGGGGTGGTGTTGAAGAGGATTCGCTCCTCTACGTAGTCGCCGCGGTCAACCTTCTCAATCAATTCTGCTCTTGGATCGCATTTCTGCGGGACGTAGTGGAGAAGGTCGAGCAGCCGGGCGCGTCCCTTGCGCTTCCATTCGTGCAGATCGCGGAACTCATCGCGCAGAAAGGAGAGTGAGGCCTCGTGGCGGCTCGCCTGTGATTGGATGAAAGGGAACAACGAACCTACATCGGAACCGGTTGCGGGCATCGGGGGCTCCTTTCGGCCCTCAGCGAGAGAGATAGACGCTGCTGCGACAGCCTGACGGATGGCGCTCGGCGCGCCGCCGAGCGCCGCCGACATCCATGTCGCGAACTCCCGCCGGCCAATCATTCGTACGGCCTGTTCAAGACGCCGAGGGATATTCGGGAATGCAACGGCTCCGAGCCGGCGCCGGGCGCCGGGCGGCCGACCAGCAGTGGGCCGAGTCTGGACGAAGTGGACCGGCTGGGCCAAGTGGGCGACGTGAATTGTGTGGACGACGTAGTTGACTTAGACCGCGGGGCGCCGCGCCTGATCGGAGTTGAGTTCCGCGGGCCCGCGCCGCGCCTTAGCTCGTGCGCGCCGATATCCGGCATTGCTCCTCGAGGATTGCGATCGATGTCGTCCCGCACTTCAGGCAGTGGGACGCCTCGATCCAGCGCCTCTCTGGAGCGGTCGGTGAGATGCAGGTTGCCCGATGCAGGGTCCACGAGAGTAGCGTCGATGTTCTTCTCGAGGTTGTTACGAAGTATGATCTGAATTTGAGACTCGATGCGGATGGGCGGGCCGCACACGAGATTGTTCGCGACGAGGAGGCCGGAGTTATCGTGGACAAGCCGGACAAGCCGGCCCAGCTTACTCTGCGGGTCGCAGACGGTATTGTTCAGGATCTTGCAGTCCCTGGTATAGTCCGCCAGGATGCCGTTCTCTGAACATCGCGTGATGAAGTTGTTTCGTACGATGCAGGCCGTGCAGTGGACCTTGACGTCGTCCGGCCGAAACGAGTTGCCGAGGCAGATGCCTGCATCGCAGTCGATCACGATATTGCGCTCAACGATGCAGTGCTGTACGTCATGCCAGAGGAATACGGCGCCCCGGCCTTCGCCCGTTCTCCCATGGATACCGACAAATACATTGTCGCTGATGATCCAGTCGCGCGGGTACATCAGATCGATGCCGCCAATGTAGTTGCCCCGGAAGTTCTGCTCCGTATCCGCTCCGTCGTCGGCATACCGCTTCGGGTGATCGTTGTAGAAGAGGCAGTACTGGATACGGCAGCCAGACGGCCGGAGTCTTTCGCGGTCCTTCTCCGGAACCTTCACGCCCTTCACGAAACGCTGCCAGATGTTGTGCAGCAGACAGTGGTAGATGGTGAGTTTCTGCACGCCCGTCTCGGAATTGATCTTGATCCCGTTCCACTGAACGTTCTGCACCGTCAGGTCGGCGATGGTGACTCCCGTACATGCGGTGACCCGCACCAACTCGCCCCGGTTCCCGCCGTCCAGAATAACTCGCTCCCGACGCCCGGACGCACCTCGAAGCGAGACCCTATCAGTCTTTATCTCCAGCGGAACGGGAAGATCATAGGTGCCGTCTTCCAGGAGGATGGTCCCTCCGGTCGGAACGCGCGCCGCCGCGGCATAGAGGTCATTCGGGCTGGTAACTCGGAGCACGTCACCAGAGGGAGGTGGCAGCGGGGGAGCCTTCGGAAACCAGGGCTGTTCCGGCGGATGAAGAGCCTGACGAAACGGGACGACCGCTTTGGTCGGCGCCGCGGTCACGGCCGGCGGCTCGACCTGTCGCGCCGGGACAGCCTTCAGTTCGCCGATCACCTGTGCGTATCTCAGGAGGGTCAGGTAGTTCCGAAGCGAGTAGCCGGAGGTTCGGAGCGCCTCCTCCGAGTAGTCGTTCAGGTACTTCTCGGGATTGCTGGGATGCACTCCGTCGCGCGAGATGAGGGTTGGTACCTCGTAGTCCTTAAATGCGCTGAACCTGTCCAGCGCTCCGTCCCAATCGATCGGCCGCCGAAAGAGAACGGCGTCGTGAAAGTCGATGAGCGGAACCCGCATTTCACGGGCGACGCCGCGAGCGGCTTCGGCGAACGTGGACGCCTTCTCCTCGAGCCCGTGGCAGGGTGGAATAGTGGTGAGGATCGTCACCGTGCCACTGTCCAGGCATTTCCTGACTATGATCTGGAGGTTGCGTGTGTACGTGTCCGCATCGATGGAGCGCAGATCGTTGGTCCCGAACAGAACGACGGCGACCTCGGGGTTGAGGCGCTTTAGCCAGGCGTCGATGTGTTCGAGCGCCCACTGAGTCGTCTGCCCGCTCTGGTTGCCGTACTCCGGCCCCTTCCAGTCTCGCCAGCACTCCGGAAGCTGGTATGCTTTTACCGTCTCATACGCCCTGTTCGTCGTCGGCGTACCGGTTCGAGGGGCGGCTTCCAACGGCGCCCAGAAAGCCATCGTATCGCTGATCGAGTCGCCGAACTCGGCAACGGTGCCCTTGCGACCGGTGAAGTGAGCGTGTACCTTGACGAGATTTGCCCGCCATGCGAGCAGCTCCTGATTTCGAGAGAGCTGAGCCCCGCGCGAAACCGGCTGGAGGTACGCCAGCAAACCAAGAAACACGATGGCGAGCCGGCGACCCACCGCCGCGGCCATGCCGGGCGTCGATTTCCCCATTTGATCTGCTCCCAAGCGAATGCTGGAAGCAGGTTCACGCTCGGGTTTGCGATCTCCTGCGGTGGTGTCAAATTCGGTGGGTCATTACATGGAGACAAACCAACTAACTATCATCACCGGGGCGCCGGGTGGCGGAAAGTCGACGCTGTTGAGGTGCATTCAGGCGCTCGGATATCGAACGGTCGACGAACCGGCCCGACGGATACTTGCCGAGCAGCGGCGGATCGACGGTGATGGAATTCCGAGCAGGGATCCTCGTCGATTTGTCGATCTCATGCTCTCCACAGCCATCGGCGACTATCACGGCGAACAGGGCAGTTCGCAGCATGTAATTTTCGATCGGGGCATACCTGACAACGTGGTCTATGCGTCCCTTTTCGGATTTGAGCATCAACCGGCAAAGGAGGCATCCAGGCAATACCGATATAACGGCCGCGTTTTCTTCGTTCCCGCGTGGGAGCAGATCTATACAAACGACGAGGAGCGTAAGATGTCGTTCGCCCTGGCGAAGGAGTTTGGCGACAGCCTTCGTGAGACCTATCTGGAGTTGGGCTACAGACTCGTCGACGTGCCGTGCGTGTCCGCGGAGGCGCGGGTGAGGTTTATTCTGGAGCGGGTTTGAGCTACCGACCATACCGCAACTGCGGCGTCGCGATGCCCTCGATCGCGGTTGTATCCCCTTCCGCGGGGCCGTGCCAGAGGCTGCCGCCGAAGGTGGTGATGTAGATGGATTTGGGATCGTTCGAGTCCGGGATGACGCGATGGCCCCACTTGAAGTTGAAGCCTTTGATTCGCTTCCACGATCGCCCGCGGGCGCTACGGCTCCTCAACAACGATGCCTGCGAAACGCTGAAAGTCGGACCGATTCATTGTAAGTAAATGGGTGATTCTGTGTGTCGCCATAACCGCAACGAGCCGGGCATCAAAGACTGTACGGCCCGCTACTTCGTACGTATCCATTAGAGCCCGCCAGTGGGTTTAGATGTCGGGAGTTTCGGGAAGAAGCGGAAACAGGGCCTGAATCGTGCGTGCTTCTTGATTCGCCTCCTTTGTACTCAGTCCCAGTCCGTTTGCGCTTACTGGCCGAGTGGCAACCGCTTGAAACTCGACCATGTTCTGCGCCGTGATATATATGATTTCGCCCTGACGAAGCAGATCGTCTATTTTAGCTTTCACTTTTTGGTGCGCCGGATCGGTGACAAAAAATCGTCGCCACGCGCAGTTTGTGTCAAGGAGATAGGACATTCGCTATTGGCCGCCCTCGTACAGCTTCTCGCGGTCGAATGCCTCCGCGGGCAAGACCGACAGGTTGCGGTTCCGTTCGGCAAGGTCATCCATGGCCTTGATACGTTCCTCAACGGAGAGGACCGGGTAATCTACTCCATCGATATGACGCTGGTTCGGCAACGACATGCGACTGACGCGAAATCGCTCGTTTGGAGGTTGACGTTTGAGATACCGCGCGATATCATCTGCGGTTCCCTCATATTCGTAGGTATCATCCAGGGCTTTTGGTTTCGACATGGCGTTCTCTCTTAACCTTCATATATCCATGTATACCACGACAGTGACGGCAGCGTCAAATGGTCCGCTCACCGCTAAAATTAACCGTGAATTGTCGCCGATGGCTGCGCAGCAGTTAAGTGTGGTCACTGTTTTGCACTCCGACCATACCGCAACTGCGGCGTCGCGATGTCCTCGATCGCGGTTGGATCCCCCTCAGCCGGGCCGTGCCAGAGGCTGCCGCCGAAGGTGGTGACGTAGATCGATTTCGGGTCGGCGGGGTCCGGGATGGCGCGATGGCCCCACTTGAAGTTGAACCCTCTGATGCGCTTCCACGTCCGGCCGCGATCCTGCGACCTCCAGGCCGAAGAGCTGAACCCACAGGCATAGAGCGTCGACGGGTGCGCCGGATCGACAGTGACGTCGTAGACGTGCTGGTCCTGCGCGAGCGAAAGGCTCCAGGTGCTGCCGGCATCGGTCGAGATGTAGACGCCTCCGCCGACGGGGCGACCGTCGACCGGGCGAGACCATGCTGCCAAATAAAACCTCGATGAATCGGCGGGATCGATAGCCAGTCCGTTCGGTCCGTTCACATCCGGAGGAAGCGTCATTCGCGTCCAGTGCTCGGCGCCGTCGGTTGAGCGGTAAAGTGCGCCGTCCTCCGGCCCGCCGATCCGGCCGTCTTCACTTCTCCTCGCCACGATCAGGTAGAGCGTGCCGCGCGAGTCCATCGCCAGTCGCCAGGCGAACGGCTCTTTGCCCTCAATACCGGCGTTCTTAAGGAGCCAGGTTACGCCCCCATCGACGGACTTGTAGACTCCCCGGCCGAAGCCGGCTGCGTATAGCGTCCGGGAATCCGGCGGACTCTTCTGGTCGAGCAGGATGTGAGTCACCGCTGTCTGTGGCATGCCGCCGTTCGAGAAGCGCCAGGTTTTGCCTCCGTCGCCGCTTCTGCAGATGCCGCCCCGGTACCCAGCAACACCACGCGCGCGCCACATCTTCGGCCTCGGGAGGTCGTGGACCTGACTCACCGCCGCCCACATCACGCCCTTCATTGTCGGATCGAACTCCACCCAGTAGGTCGTATTCACCCATTCGCGCGGGATACCGATCGTCGCGCTGACCCATCCCTTCCCGCCGTTCTCGCTTCGGAACAGCCCGATGTCGGTGTAGGTGATGAAGAGGCGCTGCCTGTCAAACGGGTCGAAATGGACGCCGTAGCAGCTGGTAACGTCCAGCCCAGTGCTCGTGTAGCTTCCGTCCGGAAGCCTTCGCGAGTGCAGTCCATACCATGTCCTGCCGCCGTCCTCGGTGCGCATCGTGCGGGCCCAATCCGTCCCGTAACAGAGATTCGGATCGTCCGGGCCGACACCCAGACTGAACGGCGACTCGCCGAATCCTGGTCCGAGCCGCTCGGTTACCCAGACATCGTGGACATTCTCCGCCGGCGTCCCAGCCTCTTTCCAGACAAACTGCCACGTTTTGCCGGAGTCGCCCGTCTTCAACACGCCATGGAATGTCTCGTCTCCGAGCTTCAGCCTGCGATATGAGAGGTAGGCGGTCTCCGGGTGGTGAAGACTGGTCGCAATGGCGAAGTATTGTGCCGATTCAGCGAGTACCACGCAGGCAATCCAGTTCATGCCGCCATCGTCCGAGCGGTAGACACCGCCCCGTGAGATCGCGTACGCCACCGCCGGTCCGCCATGTGACGGGAAGCCAATAGACACATCCGCGAACCGCTGAATGCCGACTGGAGTCTTGCCCTGCGTCCACCGACCGGCTTCGCGTCGCTGGATCGATTTTCGTCCCACGACGTAGATCGTTCGATCGTCCGTCGGTGAACCGGGATCCACGAAGATCATCAGGCCTCCGTCCCGAAGGTCCGCCGTTCGCTGCCACGATCGTCCTCGGTCGGCCGAGTGATACAGTCCGGTCGAATCTCCCGTGCTCCTCGCAGCGAACAGCGTCTTCGAGTCGGACGGATCCACCGCAAATGCGGTGACGCGCTCGGACGCCGGTCCGGAGTCGGTGTCAAGCGTGACCTCGCCGTGGTCACCGGCGATCGTAACTCCCTTGACATTCTTCGGATCGGGAAAGACCAGGTTCCACGTTTTCGCATTGTCGTCGCTGCGCCAGAGTCCGTCGGCGATTGCATAGGTAGAGTTCGGGGCGACCGGATCGAAGGCGAACTGCGAAACGCGGCCACGGAGATTGAACATTCTCCAGCTCCGGCCGGAATCGTGTGTTACGTAGGCGCCGGTCATGTCGCAGGCGACGAGGACCGTCCGCGGATCGTGAGGGCTGATGGTAGGAGTGTACTGTGCGCCGCCGCCGCCCGGACCTAATACGGTCCACCTCCCGGTCTCGTTCATGGTTCCTCCTCTCGACGAGAGCAAGCCGAGCATAACGCCACCGAGCAGAACGGTCCGATAGATGGCGCGCAGGTCGTTTCGTAAGTCTGCCTCACGACGCTGTCTATCGCCTTGGCATGCGACAAACGCAAAGTTAGGGCAACTGCCGCTCATTCCTCCTCCTCATTCTCAAAACAGCAGTGCATCGAGTCGAGGAACTCGGAAGCGGTTGCGCGCCGGAAGCGGTCCGCGGACGAGGGCACTGGGGCGCACGATGGTGTCGGCAGTGATTGGATGCTGCGCTCCGGGATCCGCATTGCGGGCGGCTCAAATTCGAGCAGGATGTTGGGTCATACTGCGTCATAGCAGACTATTGCTTTCAGTCGAGACCTCATTATCCGGGCCATATGGTGTGGAAGTGCATCTGCCGGTGGTTCAGGCAGGAATTGTTCGGGCCAGAAGAGGCGGTTGATCTGAAGATCGATTGCGAGGCGAAGCATCGCCGTGGCAGTAGGCGCGGCGCGATGCCAGTTGGACTCGGGCCATATGTCGAGATTGCCCCAGGCAGGCTCTACTGCCTCGACGGACCAGGGCAGCATGCCTGAAGCCGTTTGAGTAAGCCCGTTGTTGTTGGGCGCGAACATCGCGAAGTTCTGAGGGTATTGTACCTATAACGCGGTAGAACCGAACTCGTCGTGGTGATCAGGGCAGGCCCAGCGACTTAATCGCGGCGGTGACGTAATTTGCGACGACGGCGTGTCCCGCCGACGTTGGGTGAATGCCATCCGCGTAGTAGCTCGTGTCGGCCTGCTGCCCTGTCTGCCCTATGTTCGCATCACTGGCGACGTCCGCAACAGCATCGCAGGCGAGCGTGCCCGCCGAGAAGCCGTTCCGGATTGACGTGTTGTATTTCAGTCTTTGTGCCTCGGGAGCCACGCCGCCACGCGGAAGGGTCGTTACAACGATAATCTTGGTCCAGCCCGCGGAACGCCGCGCGGTGCAGTAGGACTGCAGGTTTGCATATACTGTCGTTGCGGGCGTCAACGATCCGTAAATGTCGTTGGATCCGGCGAACACGATCAGGACATTCGTCCTTCCTACCTGGATCATGGGGTCTATCTGCGTGGCCGCATTCGCCACAAGTGTTGATAGTCTGACTCCGGCGAGCCCCATGTTGTACATCTGAGAGCCCGGACCGAAATCGGCTTGATTTGGCCAGCCCTGATTTAGCGCTGCCCCAATACCATAGGTGATGGAATCGGCGTCGAGGACGAACACCTTGGAGTAAGAGGCCGGAACTCCCGCCGACTGCGCGTGCTGAAAGAGGGTAGCGGCGTCCGTCGAGTCTATCGCGGTGCTCCAGAAGGAGATCTCCTGAAATCCGCCCTGTAGTGTCCAGTTGTTCGAGGCCGTATATCCCAGGATCGATGCCAGATTTGACGTCCCGTCCGCGAGCGGTGGGTTGTCGATCTGCACACCGTTGATATAGACTGTCGCGTTTGTTGGTCCGAAGGAGACGATGATACATGAGAGCGACGACGGGACCCAACAGTTCATCTGCTTGACAACCTGGTTGTTGTTCGCGACGAGCTTGCCGCCCGGGACGCTGGGATAGTAGAGGCTCGAGGTGTTGGCGGATGTCATGAAGAGGGCGTTGTTAACGGGCCGCGGATAGGGACCTCGCCCACCCTGCACTTTGCAGATGAACATGGCTGAGAGAGTGCGAGAATTGACGGGCACTGGGGGAGTCGTGAAATACTGGTTGAGCCCCACCCTCGACTGCACGAGCTTGCGTGTACTGTCGAACAGGGGCCGATTCGCCGCCGTTACCTGTACGACGTCGTTGCCCGCGCCGCTCTGGTCTTCCCACCTATAGACGAGATCGCCGTCCGCGGTGGCCGGAGTGCTCTTTGCTGCATCGGTGTACAGCCCGACATCAGACTTCAACCAGAGGAACAGGTTTGTCGTCGCGTAGAGGCCTGCGTTTGACGTCCTCCATAGGTAGAGACCTGGAGTCGCGCTCGGATCTAATGCCATCGTAAATTCTCCGCTATGGAACCTATTGCTGTGTCTCTAACTACGTTACGTTAACTGTGACGGTCGCGGTGGCCGTTCCCTTGTGTCCATCGCTTATCGTGTACCTGAACGTGGTCTTGCCCGTAAATCCCTTTGCCGGCGTAAACTTCACGGTACCGTTTGCATTAATGAGGACAGTGCCATGGCTCGGCTGGGTAACACTCGTGACCGTCAGCGCATCACCGTCTGGGTCCGAATCGTTCGCCAACACGGCAATTTGCACCGCCGTTCCGCGTTTCGTCGATACGGAGTCCGGGTTAGCGACCGGAGGATCGTTGACCGGCGTTACGGTAATGCTGACGGTAGCCGTATTGCTCGTAACGGTCCCGTCATTGACGGTGAACGAGAAACTGTCAGGTCCGTTGTAGTTGGCGCTCGGAGTGTACGTGCGCGCTGATCCTGTGCCGGACAATTTACCGTGCGAAGGGCCGCTGACGATGGCGAACGTAAGTGCATTGCCGTCCACGTCACTTCCTTTCAAAGTGATGAGCTTCGCCGTGTCTTCCAGCGTCGTAACAGACTGGCTGTTAGCGACCGGAGGATCGTTGACCGGCGTTACGGTAATGCTGACGGTAGCCGTATTGCTCGTAACGGTCCCGTCATTGACGGTGAACGAGAAACTGTCAGGTCCGTTGTAGTTGGCAGCT
>JBBQVV010000010.1:0-37884 GCA_038211235.1 Chthonomonadales bacterium
GCTGACCAATCCGCGCTATTTCCTTGCTCCCGATTCCTCCGGAACCACGACAAGGTCAAGTCGATCGAAGCGACGCAGGATACCCAGTTGCGCCGGCGCGCCGATGTGCTGGTCCGTGAGATAGCGGTGCAGATCGTCGACGCTCGCGATCGCGTGTGTGTCAAGTGATATCAGTACGTCACCGTTCTGAACTCCCGCTCTAAAGGCAGGGCTGTCCGGCTCGACTGTAGCAACCAGAACTCCGCTTTCGATGGGCAGATTCAGGTGCCTGGTCGTGCGTCGGGGGAGCGGTACCGACTGCCCTCCGATTCCAAGATAGGCGCGGCGAATCTGACCGTCCTTCATCAGCTTGCCGGCCACAAACTTTGCGGTATTGATCGCGATGGCAAAGCAGAGCCCTTGCGCCTGAAGTATCGTCGCCGTATTGACTCCGATCACCTCGCCGAATGAGTTGACCAGCGGGCCACCGGAGTTGCCGGGGTTCAGGGCGGCGTCGGTCTGAATGATGTTATCCATTAATCGCCCCGACTCCGAGCGGAGCGAGCGACCAAGCGCGCTCACGACGCCGGCCGTTACAGTGTACTGGAAACCGTAGGGATTCCCAATCGCGATCGCCAGCTGACCGACTCGCACCTGCCCGGAGTCGCCCAGCGGCGCGGCAGTGAGGTCCGGCGCATCGATGCGAACGACCGCAAGATCCGTGTCAGCATCTTCTCCGACCAGCTCCCCGCGAAACCGCCGGCCGTCGGACAGCGAAACGTCCAGTCGCGCCGCTCGATGTACGACGTGGCAGTTCGTCATCAAATAACCGTCCGCGGTAAACAGGAAGCCGGAGCCGCTGCCCTGCAGCGCTCGCCCGGGCCGTTTGTCCGACATCCGGCCCTCGTCTCGCAGACTGACCTCGATATAGGCGACTGCCGGACTGATCCGGTCCGCTGCATGTATGACTGCACGCGAATAGGCATCGAGGAGCGGCTCGTCCCCATGTTGGCTCACGCTTAGCCCCGCTACCTGTTCGTTGAATTCTCTTTCGTTTGCCATTGCCTCGCTCCAGATCGACAACTCGTGACCGTCCTGATAAATCGCTGCCCATCGAACGTTCGTCTCGATCGATTAGTACTATGTAGTACGAACGGGACGACCGTGTTTGCGACGACTGGCGCGTGCACTGGCCGAACGGTCAGGTCGACGTTCCTACGCCGCGAACGCCGGCAGACTGCACCTGCCCGACAGACGAACAGACCCTTCCCGAAAGAAGGGTCTGTTCGTAGTTCACACACGGAATGGCAAACGAGCACAATCTACGCAGGCTAGAACCCGCGCCCGCCTCCTCGGCCGCCGCCGATGCCGCCCGTGCCTCCACCGAAGTTGCTACCCCCGCCAACGAAACCGCCGCCGCCCATGAGACCGCCTCCGCCACCGAAGCCGCCCAGGCCGCCTCCGAAACCACCCTGGCCGGATCCGCCGCCGAGACCCCCTACGCCGCCTCCAAAACCGCCCAGGCCACCGCCCAGGCCGCCCGCTCCGCCGCCGAAGGCTCCCAGCCCGGCGTTTGAGCTCGAACCGAGTTGAGCCCCGACCGGCCCGGGAAGCACGCGACCGCCGAGTCGCGTAACGAGATCGACAGAATTGGTGATGATCTGGCTGCTTGCCAGCCGATAGATCCTCTTGCTCTTAATTGCAGTCTCGCTGCCGGAGGTGTCCGATGGGAGCGCGACAGGCTGTGGCTCCTCGATCTTCGGAACGACACTGTACACGCCGTTATCGACTTTGTACGTATAACCGCTGTTTCTGAGCAGTGTCTCCAGCGCCGTACGAATCGGCAGCTGAGTGAAGTGGGCGCTTACTTCGATCTGTTTCAGAGAATCCGGAAGGGTGTAGTTGCCTATCTTCAGTTGATCAAACATGAGTGTGAGAGCGTAGTACAGGTTTGCGCTCTTAACGTCCAGGTTGATAGGCTTGTTGAGTTGATCGGCAGTTGCCACATCCGAGTTGGATGGTCCATTCTCCTGTGCAAACGCACCGGACGCAATGCATCCCGCGCCAATGGCCGCGAGCGACAGGGCTGCCAGACTAATTGAGCGACGACGTTGAACCATGGTTCCTACCTCCTACTGCCGCATGCCGCATCGTGCCACCTAGCACGCCCCTGCGCCAGAACCAAAACACTCTACGAGGCGATCGATGACTACTTACCGGACATGCGAATAAATCGACGATTCCGAATGGCCGCGCAATAGTGCGCTCCCATTTGCAAACTCATCTACTTAGACGCACGAGGCGCCCACAGGGTTACTCGAAGATCGGCGCCCTTCGAGTCGCATTGCAACGAGGTCGCGGAGTATAATCGTTCTGGCCCTACGATCAACCGATTTGGAAAGGGAACAACTCCATTTGACCGCGATGCCGCGATCCTCGCCAGAGGGAGAAGCGTCCGCACCTGCTCCCGCTCCGCGGCCCCATGCGCGTATGGTCACGTTCCGCGCGGTTGGAATCGCATTGGCTCTAATGCCGGCGAACGCCTGGTGGATCATCCGCATGGAGGTGGTCCGATATGCGGGTCACCCAACCACGATCTCGATCTTCTTTAATGTCGTATTCATCCTCTCGGTTCTCCTCGCCTTGAACACGATCGTTCGCCGCGTCCGGCCAGGTTGGGAGCTGGCTCCCGGCGAGCTGCTAACCGTCTATATCATGCTGGCGCTCTCGTCCGCTCTCTGCGGGCACGATATGATCGAGGTCCTGACCCCGATGCTCGCGCATGTCTATGAATACGCGCGGCCGGAGAATGGTTGGCAGACGGAGATCATTCCCCATCTGCCGGGTTGGCTCACTGTAACGGATCCGCGCGCTCGCGCCGAGTTCTACTCCGGCACCGGGTCGCTCTATACTTCCGGTAACCTGCGCGCGTGGGGAGTACCGCTGTTTTTCTGGACGCTCTTCCTGAGTCTGCTCGGGTTCGTCATGCTCTGCCTGAACGCGCTGCTGCGGCGCCAATGGACCGAGAGCGAAAAGCTCTCCTATCCACTCGTGATGCTGCCTCTCGAGATGGTCAACCCGAAGACTCAGCTGCTCAAGTCCCGGCTTTTCTGGATGGGAGCGGGATTTGCGGCAGCGCTCGAAATCTGGAATGGCCTTGCCTACCTCTATCCATCCATTCCCAGCCTGCCGCTTCGGATGAGTGGTGCGGCGCAAGACCTTCAGACCTACATGTCTTCCCGACCGTGGAACGCGATGGGCTGGACTCCCATGGCGCTCTACCCGTTCGGCATCGGTCTGGGAATGCTGCTTCCGGTCGACCTGCTCTTCTCATCCTGGTTCTTCGCCTGGGTGTGGCGTCTCGAGAGGGTGTTCGGGGCGGCGACCGGGTACAGCGATATTCCGGGGTTTCCCTACGTATCCGAGCAGACCTTTGGAGCGTACGTCGGACTTGCGGTATTCGCGCTCTGGACGAGTCGATCCCACTTCGTTCGCATCTGGAACGGCCTGTTCGATCGGCGGATCGATCTGAACGATGCCGACGAGCCCATTCCTTACCGCTGGGCTGTGGCGGGACTCGTGGCAGGCTCCATCGGGATCGTTGCATTCTGTCTGTCCGCGCACATGACGCCCTGGGTGATCGCGGCTTTCTTCCTGATCTACTTTACGCTCGCGGTAGCCGTTACCAGGATGCGTGCCGAGCTTGGACCACCCGCGCACGACCTCCATCAGGGAGGACCCGACAGTATTCTGCCCGCCGTGATGCCCTCGAACCGGTTCGCAAGGCCCGATCTCGCGATGTTCTCGCTGTTTTACGGCTTCAATCGCGCCTACAGGTCGCATCCCATGCCGGTTCAGCTGGAGGGCTTCAAGATCGCGGAACGCGTTCATGCCAGATACCGTCCGCTGTTCGTCGCCATGATGGTAACACTGGTGTGTGGAGTCCTGTGCGCATTCTGGGCCGATCTGGACCAGACATATCGTGCCGGCGCAGCGCAGAAGATCGCGCCGCCCAATGTCCAGCTCATATTCGGCGGCGAGCCGTGGACTCGGATGGAGACATGGATCAAGACGCCGACCTCGCCGGTCCAGCAGGGAAATGTCCGCGCGGCAATTGCGGTGGGGTTCCTTCTAACGCTTGCGCTGAACGCTGCCCGAATGCGTGTCGGCTGGTTTCCATTCCATCCCGTTGGCTACGCCGTATCGGGATCCTGGTCACTGAGCCTTCTCTGGCTGCCGCTGCTGATCGCGTGGATCATCAAGTCGTTGCTGCTTCGCTACGGCGGCCTGCAGGCCTACCGGCAAGCGCTGCCCTTCTTTCTGGGCATTATCCTCGGGGAGTGCGTGATCGGGAGTCTCTGGATGCTGATCGGCATCGCGTTCAACATTCCGACATATGCGTTTTGGCCATGACGGGGAGTGCCGGCCGTGAAGAACCGAATTAGTCGGAGGTTGTGGGGTGGCCTGGTCTTTGCGATCGGCACGCTGTGGACGGTCGGAGGCATCGCGGGATACGCGCAGGGACGGGGAGCCGGGATGTTTCTGCTCGTCTTTTGCGGCGTTGCGCTGCTTCGACTGGGCTGGAACCTGCTGCGTGGATGAACCGACGCTGCGCTATCCCTTTGCGATCTTGCTCAGCGCGTCGCTGGCGCTAGTGTCTTTCGGGTCTAGCGCGAGAGCCTGCCGGTACTGTTCGGCAGCCTGGATCTTATCGCCCCTCTTTAGATAGAGGCTGCCCAGCTTGTTTCGGATCTGCGCGCGCACGATCGTGGGATAGATCTCGCGAGTCGCCAGGCTCGTGAGAACGGGTATCGCCTCCGTGTCACGGCCCGCAGCCTCCAGCTGCAGCGCGAGCCTGGTAGCCGAATCAAAGTCGTTGGGGTCGAGCCCAACCACCGCTTGAAGCTGTACGACTGCCTGGGCGGTGTCGCCGTGCTCGATACAGAGCAGGGCGTATTGGCGACGGATGCTTAGCTTATCGCCTGGCGCAATGTTAGTGCGCGCGATCAGGCTGGAGTACAGCTTGGTGGCATCGTCCTTGAGCCCGGCGGCAAACAGAGCGTCGGCGAGGTCGACCTGGGCCCGCGTGTCGTTGGGGAATCGCTCGGCGAGGATCCGATACTGAGTGAGCGCGTCCTCTTTTCGCCCGCGCTGTGCCATCAGCGCGGCGGTTCCCTCTAAAACGCTCCTCTGGCTCTTATGCTTCTCTGCGGAGGCGCGCAGCAGCGCCCAACCGCTCTCTTCCCTCTTCAAACGAATGGTTTCATCGACGACGACCGCCATGAGGGTCGCATTTGCAGGGTCCGTTGAAAGACGCTGCGTCGCCCAATCCAGAAACGCGTCGACGCGGCCTTCCGACTGGAATACGAAAGCGATATCCGCATAGGTCTGGCGGTTTTGTGGACTGCGCGACAGTTCGGCTTCGTAGAGCGCGCGCGCCTCCACATATCGCTTCATGTGCGTGAGCACGATCGCTTTCTGATCGCGAGCCCACGTCGCCTTTGGATCGTCCAGTAGAAGCTGATCGTAAACGTGGATCGCCTCATCGTCACGACCGGCCTGTCTGAAAGCGAGAGCCAGCGGAGAAAGGACCCGCGACTCTTTCGGAAAGTCCTTCTTGATGGCCGCGAACTCGGCGATCGCGAGATCCAGGCGATCTGCCCGCTGGTAGATTTCGGCAGCGCGCAGCCGATCACTGAGTGGCTCCCGCGCGTATTGCGCGGCACGTCGATAGGCCATCGCTGCGTCGTCGAACCGCTTGAGGGATTCATAGACCTGTCCAAGCTGTTCGTAGGCCGGCGCGAAGTCATCGCGACGCGGCTGCCGCGTTTGGGTCAGTGCATCGAGTTCCTTGATCGCGAGGTCGGGCATATTTGCCCGCTGATGGAGACGCGCAAGAGCGAGGTACGTGGCGCTGCTTGGCGAGCTATGCGTCCGTTCGGCCGTGGCAGCCTCTTCCGCTTTGATCTGGTGCTGCCAACGAATGGCGGCATCGAAATGGTTATCGTGCTCCTCGATCTCGGCGAGCTGCTGCATGGCGTCCACTCTCTCGGCCTGTATAGTTGCGGCGACGGCCGAGCGAGTCTCTTTTGGCACATCGGCGCCGGAAGGATCTAGCTTAAGCACTGCCGAGAGCTGCTCGACCGCCTCCTTGTTCTTCCCCGCCCTTGAAAGGTCCTTGCCAATGGCGACCAACGCGCCGGCTGAAGTCCCCGAATTGATCTTTCGGTTAAGCAAGAGCCGCCATTCCGCTATGGCATCCGTCCACTTCGCCTGGGCATCGAGAGTGCTCGCAATACGAAGTGTCGGCGCCGGATCGTCCGGGTGGGCATCACGATATCGTCGCCAGATAGTGATGGCCTCATCGGGCTTACGCTGCATCAGGTACGTTTCAGCAAGCGCATTATGGGCTGTGAAATCGTTAGGCGCGGACGCGATCCGTTTACGATAGATCTGCTGTGCTTTTTCAAACGCTCCCGTTCGGTCGTAGAACTGTGCCAGGCTGTTCTGGCCGACCAGGAGTCGCGCGTCCAGCGCGGCCGCGCCTCGATAGTGCTCTTCTGCCTGTTTCAAGAGCGTGGACCTCGGGCCCGGGTCCTGGGGCTGGAAGGCCACCTGTGTCTCACATTGGGCGAGCTCGGCTAAAATGGCACCATTTTTGGGGGCGAGCTGGGCAGCTTCAGCATAGTGAGGTAACGCCGCTACATAGTTGCTCTTCTGAATGTAGAGCTGCGCGGCCTCGAGTCGTGCCGGCAAGTTGTGCGGTGCGAGCTCTATCGCCGTGAGGTACGACGTGATAGCCGCATCCACATCGAAAGAGCGAGCGTGCGCTCTTGCGATTTCTATGTGCAGTGCCGCGTCCTTGGGTGCGAGCCGGACCGCCTGCCGCAGCGCCTTAAGCGCTCCCGGGTAATCGTGCTGACTTTCGCTAAGCAGGCCCAGGTAGTACCATGCGCCCACCGTCTTCGGGTTGAGCGTCGCAACCCTCTGCATCGCGGCCCTTGCCGCGGAAAATCGCTTCAGTTCAACCAGGGCCAGTGCGTAGTTGTACTGGGTCTGTGCGTTGCGAGGCTCCAGTTTGATCGAATCCGCGAAATCCTTCTCGGCCTCTGCATAGTCGGTCGATGCGACGGCAGAAATCCCGAGCGTCGCATAGGCGCTTGCTGCAACCGTTGGTGACGGCTTGAGCGAGAGAGCGCGGCGAGCCTCTGAAGCAGCGTTGAGGAACTGTTTCAGCTTGGACGATGCATAAAGGGAACCTAGTTCGGCATGAACGGCAGGATTGGCGGGTTCGAGAGCTGACCAGTGCTCCAGCGTGTCCACGAGTTCGGGAGTCTTCGCCTGAGATCGATAGATCATCGCCAAATTCTCGTATGCCGGCAGCGCTTGAGTAGGCGCTAGCCTGGCATCCTTGGCACGCTTCAGAAACTCCTTATAAGCGGAAACGGCTTCCGAGATCTTGCCGGCCTTGTGGAATCGCAAAGCGGTTTGCCACTGGAGCGCGGCCCTCTGCACAGCCGGAGGTGCCGGCCCGGCGACGGCGGCAGGTTTTGGCGGTATGAGCAAGGGCGAGGTGTTCGCCGCCTGCCCTGATGCGTTCACGGTCGCTGTGCCCAAAACAAGGACTGCGCTCACGAACCTGAACGGCCTCGAATGCGGGGTAGACGGATTCATGCAGAGTTCTCCATCAGGCAGGTAGTGTAGCGGGGGGCGACAACTCATCCTTCGACCGGCTGCCACATACCGCCGGACCACCGTCACCACGCAGGATGTTGCAGTGGTCGGCAGCAGTTCATTCTAACCCGTGCAATGGACAATGTCAAGGTTTGCCGACACACGTGTGGGTCGATCATCGGGGAGATCGTAGCCGGCGGTCCAGCTGACGAAAAAAGTGGAAGGGCGGTTTCCGGACCGTGCCCTTCCATACGTCAATAGAGTCAAATCCACATACCCATAAGGAGAAACAGGTTTGTAGACGCAGCTCATGCGCTCAAGTTCATTTGACCTGGACCTGATCTCTTCTATGCCGGGTCCGTTCACCTGGCGTGCGATCGTCGCATCAACTACATCGGGGCGCCCACGGCCGGCAATAAAATGCGAGCGTGTGACAAGATGTCACACGCTCGCAGGTTTGTCGCATTGAATGGCCTGCCGGTACGCTTTTACTCCCCGAACAACGTCACTCGCAGCTATCTTGGTGCGACGCCTCGAACCTCTATGGACGAACGTCAGGCAATGCCGGAAATATGTGAGCCTTTGCCGCCCTTGCCGCCGTTGGATTCGCTGCCGTCCGCCAACTGACTCGGCAAACTTGCCGATATAGCAGTGTGGTGCTTTACTGCGGGTCGAGTAGTAGAGCCGGGCAACGCTAACATGAACGCGGCGAGCGCCGCGGCGCCGAGAACGGCCACGAGCATGCGGCTTATGAAAGCAATGATTTTCATGTTAGTGATTTTCCTTCGGACTTGCCTGGTCCAACTCACTGTCCAGCCAGTTCCACCATGCAACCAGATCGGCGTCGCGGATCTGAAACAGTGTTTGCAAAAACTTCTCCGCGGGGCACGTTTGCAAGTTAGAATGCAGGATGGCGTTCATAACCTGCTGCGCCTCTATATAATAGTGGTCTTTTGCGTATGCGAGCAGTAGATTGCACGCTCTCATCGGCGTCGGATGTTCCATCGCCAGCCGCGCAAAACGCGTCGCTTGTTCGATATTCCGTTCTCTATTACGTCCGGCATCGAACCAGGTGAGATACACGTCCGCGGCATTATTCGCCGCGATGAATTTCTGCTCGCCTGCGTCCGGTCTTGCAACTACCTCCAGGTAGATCTTCAGTGCCTCCCGAAGGTTCCCCGTCTGCATCAACAGCACGCCGACCTCGTTGTTGGCTGCCAGAAATGAAGAGTCTGCTTCATATGCCGCTCGATAGAGCCGTATCGCCTCTTCAATTTTACCCGATCTTCGTACCTTTAGCGCCTGATCGTAGCAGGATTGGGCGTCGACATTCTGCGACCTGGGATCGTTATCCAGGACAAACAGATCGAGCACTCGCATCGATTGTCGCATCTCTGGCGAAGGCGGCGCGGAGCCGGACCCGGCGCTCACCTCATTGACGACCGCCTCCTCGATATTCTCTTCAGGATGCTCGGCACGTGCAGCACGGTCCTGCCAGGACGTACTCATCAGGCGCCGGAACAGGCTCTGCTGGCGTTCACTGCTCAAGGCAGCCGAAGGCGACGACTTGTGGCGCACGCGGCTGCTCCTCTGCTGCGCGAGCAATTGAATGAACGGGTTATCGGAACCGCACTCGTGCTTCAGGATCGTGGACAGGGCGGCGCGCGCACGGCACACGGTCTGCCGCTCACTGGCGCTCTCCGGGACTACTCTGCCGCCGCTCTCTCTTTCGCGCTCCCGGGCGATATCGCGCTGGATCGCAGCGAGATAGTTCGCGGGGATTGACTTCAATGCCTTTGCGAGCCCTTCTCGGAAGCTTCGCCGCTCGTCGCGGTCTATCAGGCTCTCCTCGGGCCGGTCCGCAATACTCGTATCGGAAATCGTATCGCGCAGGCTCAAGGGCGTGTCGCCGCCGCCAATGGGCTGCTCAAGCGAAACTGTCGGAACGTCGCGCCGCGTCAGTCGATCGGCGTCACTGATTACCGACCGGATACAGCGCGTCAGATAAGCCGCGGGATCCGGGAAAATCGCGTCCAGCGCTGCGGCGAAACCATCAGATTGGAGACCGGTGTTGGATTGGTACTTGCGAAAGGCAACCCGCGCCATTTTGCGGCATGCCTCTTCAAGAGCCACGTAACAGTCGTTAGCGCTCAGTCTCGCCGGTATTCTGCGCCCGTCCTCCAGATGGTGCGGACTGGTTAAGATCGAGATCGCTCTAGCGCCGATCCGACGCAGTACGATCTCCGCGGCCTGACCCAGCTCATAGACTTCCTGGGAGCCAGGGTTCTCCAGCCCGATCCGAGCTTCACGAGTTGCGTCATACATTAACACGGGTAATCTCTCCTCCATGCGATTCGGAGTTTGTAAACCACCCCTGTTTGACACAACGATGTCTTTGCTACATTGTGACACCGATTTTGGGACCATATTTTCACGATGACTTTCTGCGTCGAATGCACCGAATCCTTCGCACATCTATTCCGACGAAGCAACACCTCATAAGGTTCATGACCGCGGGTCATTTTTTTTCCGCACCTCCAGCGTGCAGAATCTGGCCATTTCAAACGTACTGCTAATCATGGCTTGTCAGCGATCCGCGCACTGTGCTATTCTATAGGTACAAGGTCGCGGTGCGGTTCGGCCCTGCGGAGTGATGCCTGCCAACGGTTTTCGTCCCCATCGCTCATGCGATGAATCACTGGGACGAGTTGTGAGGGATAATAACAGATGAGCCTGGATACGACGATAACGGCCGGCGTTCCCGCCGGGTCGACGGAGAGCCGGAGCGGCAACAGCGTCCAAAGTCCCTTTTGTCGTGAAATCCGTAGTAAGCGCTACTACTTCTTGCGAGAGATGCCGACAGAAGAGAGCCATCTTAAGGACGGCAGTAACCACTGTTGGTGTCGAATATCCATGAAGGCGTACGGCCCTGACGGGGAGCTTGCTCGGCCGACCGACTGCGTCGCCGGCCGGGCGTGCTACCGGTCGCTGTTCGAGGCGGAGTAAGCGATGTCAAGCGGTGGTCCGTGGTTGGAACATCGTTCTCCATGGTTGCGACGAGAGGAGTTAAGTCAATGCGAATTCTCTATTGCGTTATAGGGCTCGCGGCGGTGGTGTCGACCCCGGTCGTTGCGTCGGCGGATACGACGGCCGCGGTGGCCGGTCTTAGCGGCGACTATGTGGAAGCTCGCACTGCGAGCGTGTTTGCCGGCGCATGCCACTATAACGGTGAGCTGACGACCACCGGGCGTGATGCGGAGATCGTGTGGCATTTCCGAACCGGCGCGGTGGGCGGTGTGGATCTGTCCGGATTGAATGCGGTTGCCGCGGTTACCGCCGAAGATAACCTGAAGGATGAATCGTCGGGCAGGCGTGCAGTGCTGTTTATCGATAACCGCGCAACTCCGGTACAGGTGAGGACGCTCACAGATCTGCTGACGGCCTCCTATAGGAACGCTCTTGGGCGAGTTGTTGCCGTCAAGCGTGCGCCGATTACGTTCACGCGATCGAAAGATTCGTTTCGAATGACCGCGAAGGGGATCGGCTCGCTCGCCGTGGACGCCATGCCGAACCACGAATGCTGCAAGCAGCCGAACCTGGTCTGGTACCGGCCATTGGTGGAGATTGCCGACCGTCGTGTTGGATTCACGCGAGAAAGCGGAATCAAGGACGGCGCACTCGGCGTCTCGTGGTCGAAGTGCAACCAGAATACGGCGTTCTATGGTACCTTCTCGCTCCCGGAGTGACGCCCACCGCGGGCGATGTCTCGTATGCAACAGACCGACGAAAGTTGGTCTGTTATTTTTTTGCGGATGCCACTTGACACCGTTTCTCCGTTTCGAGTATTCTGGTTTAGCACTCAGTGAGTGAGAGCGCCAATTTGCGCCGTCACTGACACGGCGCGGTTCTCACAATTTCCATGATGAAAGAGGAGGTACGCGATGGCATTGCGACCGCTTCGCGACAAAGTCGTTGTCAAGCCAAGCGAGGGCGAGGATAAGTCCGCCGGTGGAATCTTCCTTCCCGACACGGCAAAGAAGAAGCCACAGGAAGGCAAAGTGATCGCAGTAGGTACAGGTCGCCTGCTCGACGATGGAACCGTCAAAGCTCTCGCCGTTAAGGTCGGAGACACTGTGGTTTACTCGAAATACGGCGGCACCGAGGTGACGATCGAAGGCGAGGATCTCGTGCTTTTGGACGAGGATCAGATTTTTGCAGTATTGGAAGCCTGAGGGCTTCTTCCAGCATCCGCTAACCGAGAGGAGAATGGTTCATGGCTGCGAAGCAATTAAAATTCGAAGAGGAAGCGCGGCGAGCCCTGGAGCGCGGTGCAAACGCCGTGGCCAATGCCGTCAAGGTAACGCTCGGTCCCAAGGGCCGCAACGTTGTGCTCGACAAGAAGTGGGGATCCCCGACGATCACCAAGGATGGCGTGACCGTCGCCAAGGAGATTGAGCTCGAGGACCCGTACGAGAACATGGGTGCGCAGCTCGTCAAGGAAGTTGCGAGCAAGACGAACGACGTTGCGGGAGACGGTACGACCACTGCGACGGTTCTGGCGCAGTGTATCGTCAATGAGGGTCTGCGCTACGTGGCTGCGGGCGGCAATCCCCTGCTCGTGAAGAAGGGAATTGAAACCGCGGTCACGCGAGCAATCGCCGAGTTGAAGGCGCTCTCAGTCGAGGTCAAGGGCAACAAAGAGATGGTCGCCAGCGTCGCGTCCATCGCCGGCAACGACGACGAGATCGGGGGCCTGGTCGCGGACGCGATCGAAAAAGTGGGTCAGGACGGCGTTATTACCGTCGAGGAGAGCAAGAGCCTGCAGACTTACACGGACTACGTGGATGGAATGCAGTTCGACAAGGGCTACATCTCCACCTATTTTGTGACCGATCCCGAGCGAATGGAAGCGGTAATCGAAAACCCGTACATTCTGATCCACGAGAAGAAGATCTCGGCGGCGGCAGACCTGATTCCGGTGCTCGAAAAAGTTGCCCAACAGCGCCGTCCGCTGGTCATTATCGCGGAGGACGTAGATGGCGATGCGCTGGCGACACTCGTCGTCAACAAGATTCGAGGGATCATCAATACTTGCGCGGTGAAGGCTCCGGGATTCGGCGATCGTCGCAAGGCGATGCTCGAGGATATTGCGGTACTGACGAACGGCAAGTTTATCAGCGAGGACCTAGGAGTTAAGCTTGACGGCATCGCGCTGACGGACCTCGGTACGGCCGCGAAGATCACGGTCGGCAAGGAAGAGACCACGATCATCGAAGGCGGGGGTTCCGAATCGGCTATTATGGGTCGAATCAATCAGATCAAACGCGCGATCGAGGACACCGACAGCAGCTATGACAAAGAGAAGCTGCAGGAGCGGCTCGCAAAGTTGGCCGGCGGCGTTGCCGTTATCAAGGTCGGCGCGGCCACCGAGACCGAGCTGAAAGAGAAGAAGCACCGGTTCGAGGATGCCCTTTCTGCCACCCGCGCGGCCGTGGAAGAGGGAATAGTGCCCGGCGGCGGCGTAACTCTGCTCAACGTTCAGAGCGCTCTGGACAATCTGACGGGCTCGGACGACGAGCTGCACGGGATCGCGATCGTTCGCCGCGCGCTGGAGTCTCCGTTGCGCACCATCGCTGAAAACGCCGGCTTCGAGGGCTCGGTTGTCGTCAACAAGGTGAAGACCCTTCCCAGAGGCCACGGATTCAACGCGGCTACGGAGGACTATGGCGACATGGTCGCGGCCGGAGTCATCGATCCGGTCAAGGTGACCCGCTCTGCGCTGCAGAATGCGGCCTCCATTGCGGCGCTCATTCTGACGACCGAGACTCTGGTCGTCGAGAAGCCTGAGAAGAAGTCCGCCGCGCCTGCCGGCGGCGGCGGCGGCGGCGACCACATGGACTACGGCATGTAGGCCGTGCCTGAGCCACCCGCCAGGAACACACGCCCCTCTTCCGCTTGCGTAAGAGGGGCGTGTCTCACGTTAGGAGCGAACGTGTGCGTAATCTTAGTCCGGCTAGTCACGTCAGACGATTTCCGTAGGGACGCCGCTCGACTATGAACCCGTATGGGTTGCGACCATGCGGTCCATAGTTCCCCTCGGACGAACTGGCCGCAACGCCTCCGAATGGACCCTTCCGAACGGGGCGCCCGATGTACTACCTGCCGCGCGCAGGCAGCGCATCAACCGCGAAGCAGCTTCCAGCCTGCGCCCGTAGGCCACGTATCAGTGCGTGCAACGCGTTCATCGCCTGCTCCGCGCTATGCAGACGACGCGATCGATTGGTCACGGCGGCTACGGTCAGCGCGCATGGCGGGCGCGACTGCGATATTGTGCGCGCGTCTCCGGAACCGGCAAATGGTGCGGCGACCTTCCCGAATCCATCGACCAGAGCGCCGCAGAGAGCGTGTATGTCCGCGATGCCCGTGACAATGACGAAGTTGTCGCCGCCAAGATGTGCGACCGTGTCGTCGGGCCCACCGGAATGAGCCGATACTATCAACTCGGCGACGGCAATTATCAGTTCGTCGCCGCGATCGAGACCGTATTGCTCGTTTATCGAGGCGAGGTGTGCTACGTCTACCCGCAGGACTGCAAGCGGACCTATCCCGGAAAGCCGGGAGCGTAGATCTCGCTCCAGCATTACTCTGCCAGGCAGCCCTGTTAACGGGTCACAATACCGAGCTCGTCGGATCGGTTGAGTCGTGGCCGCGTCGAGGAGGCTGCGGACCGGCACGATGCCCTGGTACAGGCCGTCCGCGTCCAGCAATACAATGTCCAGGTCGAGCGGTAGATCCGATTGAGCGACGACCTGGCGGACCACGTCCTGCAGTCTGGCGTCGGTTCGCACCTTGAGGATGTCGGTCCGCATCCACCGGCATACCTCCTGCACGGGCATCATCTCCGCGGCCTGAGCCGCTTTTGCCACGGAGATCACGTGGTCGAATTGATTGCGCATCAGCAGGCCGACGACACGTCCGTCCTCCATGACCGCAATGCTGGTCAGGCCTGGCTCTTTTGCGAACCGACGGGCCGCTTCGGAAAGCGGGGTGGTCGATTCGAACAGCGACCCGGCGCAGGCAATCGATCCGACGTTGCCGTCAAACCCGGCATTCCGAATCTCACGGGCGGCGACGCGTTCCTGAACGAATGCACGCAGTTCGCGCGTCGTGCCGCGAAGCGCGTCGGTAGGCCTTCCAAGCACGTAACCCTGGCAATAGGATATTCCAAGATCGATTAGCGCCGTAAGCTCTTCGCGCGTCTCGGCCCCTTCTGCGACCACCGCGCTGCCGGAGCTTTGAGCAAATTGAACCAGCGCTCGCAGCAGCGCGCGACGCTCTCCTACCACATCGATACTCTTGACCAGATCACGATCGATCTTTACAAAGTCCGGTCGCAGTTCCGCCACGGCTCGCAGGCTGCTGTAGCCCGCTCCGGCATCGTCAATGGCGATCCGAAACCCGTCCTCACGCAGCTGCTTGATCTCATCGATCAGTCGAGGAAAGTCCTGAACCATCTGACGTTCTGTAATCTCGATCACGACGCTCGATGGCAATACTCCGTGATCGCGCACGCGCATCGCCATGGGGCGCTCCTGCATCGCCATTGCGGACAGCCCCTCCGCATCCATATTAATGAAGAGTTGATGTCGAATATGCTGGTGCGCGGCAGCCTCGAGGCACACCTCCAAACATGCCAGGTCGAACCATGCGACGACTCGCGCCTTGTCTGCTACACGAAACATCTGCCCGGGCCTTCGGAGCAGCGCCCCCCGTGGGCCTCGAATGAGCGTTTCATACCCGAATATACGTCCGTTGTATAGGCTGACAATGGGCTGGAACTGCGGCGTCAGCTGCCGATTTACCAGTATCTCAAGAAGCGAATTAAGTTCGGAGATATGACTCTGGATGTCGTCGACATGCGATAGACGAGTGATGGGAGTCACCTTAAATGGCGCGGCGCCCTCCCTCTGCTCCGTCCATTGCTGCGCGAGGTTGCGCATGGAAGATTGGCTCAGCGCATGAATCTCAAACGTGCCTGGAGCACTGTTTCCGATCGACGGCAGCCCCAGAGAGACAATGGTTATCCTGTCCGTCGCAGACCAGATTTCGACGTCGGTCGGTCCCATCAGACTATGGCCGATGGCGTCACCGATGCGTCGCTCGGTCAGCCATTCTGCCGCGCTGTCCGATTCTGCTACCACGATGAGAATGGCGCTGTGGCCTAGGAGGCCTTCTACGATGCGATCGACTGGCGCGCGAGCAACGCCGGCCGCTCCCGGCGCCTGAATTCGCCACGAATCTGGATCAAGAATAGGTTTCGCTTGTGCCACTCCGTGTTACCTCACGCGGTCTGGGTACAACGCCCACGTCGGACCAAGCTAAGCGGCCCGACATTCCTCGTTCTTCCACAATTCGGGAGTAGAATCGCGAAAGCCATTGTGAGCGCTCGGCTACAAAATTATGTGAGCACTACCGACAATAGACTTGACAATACGGCACTAAAGTTGTATACTACTCTCGACAACAACGATTTGATGGAATGTAAAATTGACTGTTTGATCGATAGACATTTAAGCGGAGGGTTACGCACACATGGGCAAAGCAGTTGGAATTGACCTGGGCACGACCAACTCGGTCGTCTCCATTATCGAGGGCGGTGAACCGACCGTCATACCGAACGCGGAAGGCAGCCGACTCACGCCGTCCGCGGTCGGATTCAACAAGAACGGCGAGCGACTTGTGGGCGCCAGTGCGAAGCGACAGGCGGTCATCAGTCCGGACCGTACCGTTATCTCGATCAAGCGCAAGATGGGAACCGCCGAGAAGGTGAGCATCGATGGCAAGGGATACACTCCGGAGGAGATCTCCGCGATGATTATCCAGAAGCTGAAGACCGATGCGGAGGCCTACCTGGGGCAGCCCGTTACCGAGGCGGTTATCACGGTTCCGGCGTATTTTAACGACTCCGAGCGAACGGCAACCAAAAACGCCGGCGAGATAGCCGGTCTCAAGGTGCTCCGGATTATCAATGAGCCAACCGCCGCGGCGCTCGCATATGGTCTTGATAAGAAGAAAGAGGAGAAAGTCCTCGTGTTTGACCTGGGAGGCGGTACCTTCGACGTATCGCTGCTCGAGATCGGAAAGACCGACGACGGCACTCAGGTCCTGGAAGTTCTTTCGACCAGCGGCGACACGCATCTTGGAGGCGATGATTGGGATCAGAGGATCGTCGATCATGTCGCGGACGAGTTCCGCAAACAGACCGGAATCGACGTCAAGAAGGATCGACAGGCGCTCCAGCGCGTACGCGAAGCCGCCGAGAAGGCGAAGGTCGAACTCTCGAACGTCACTCAGACCAACGTGAACCTGCCGTTCATCAGCAGCACGCCGGAAGGCCCGGTGCACCTCGACGTCAACCTTACGCGAGCCAAGTTCGACGAGCTCACGCGCGATCTGGTCGAGCGATGTCGTGGGCCATTCGAACGAGCGCTTGCCGATGCGACCCTCAAGGCGGGGGACATCGATGAGATCGTTCTGGTCGGCGGCTCCACGCGAATGCCGATGATCCAGGATCTCGTGCGCCTCCTGGGGGGAGGCAAGGAGCCCAACAAGGGCGTCAACCCGGACGAGGTCGTGGCGATCGGCGCAGCAGTACAGGCGGGTGTCCTTGCCGGTGAGGGCAACCAGACCGGAACAAATATCCTGCTTCTCGATGTCACGCCGCTTTCGCTCGGTATCGAGACGCTGGGCGGAGTGATGACAAAGCTGATCGACCGCAATACGACGATCCCGACCCGCAAGAGCGAGACGTTCAGCACCGCCGAAGACGGACAGACCAGTGTGCATGTCAAGGTCTACCAGGGTGAACGCGAAATTGCGGCAGCGAATAAGCTGCTCGGCGACTTTCAGTTGACCGGCATCCCGCCCGCTGCGCGCGGCATACCGCAGGTCGAGGTCACCTTCGATATCGACGCGAACGGCATCGTAAGCGTATCGGCCCGAGACAAGGCCACGGGTCGCGAGCAGAAGATCACGATCACGGGCACCGGCAGCCTCAATAAGGACGAGGTTGAGCGGATGGTAAAAGAGGCGGCCGCGCATGCCGAAGATGATAAGGTCGCTCGAGAGCGCGCGGAGACGCGCAACCGAGCTGAGTCGCTGATGTATAACACGGAGAAGCAGATCAAGGATCTTGGAGATAAAGCGCCGTCAGACCTGAAGGTGACGGTTGAGAACGCGATTGGCGAGCTGCGAACCGCGCTAAACAGCAACGACTCGAACCTCGACGAACTCAAGCGGCTCACCACCGAGCTTGAGCAATCTGCCTACAAGCTGTCGGAGTTAGCTTATCAGCAGGCGACCGCTAACGAAGGTCAGAACAGTCAGGGCCCGAGCGAGACCTACACAGCACCGGAGCCGGAACCTCGGCCCGAGGATGACGTGGTCGATACGGAGTTTAAGAGCTGACCAGACATAACACACGAACTCTCCTGACATCGGGAGCAGAGCCGTCCGGCCAAGACGCCGACAGGCCTTGCCGGACCAACTAACACACACCGGGAGGAAATCGATCAATGAACTTTGCACGAACCGATCACGACCCGTTTGAGTCGCTTTTGAGATTCCAGGACGATCTTACGCGAGCCATCGGGCCACGCTCAACACAGCCTCGCGAGCATGTTTCAGCGCGCATCTGGAGTCCGCTCGTCGACGTTTACGAGGATACCGACGCGATCATTATCAAGGCCGATCTTCCAGGCGTCAGCCAGGATGAGATCGACATCGAGATGAACAACGACCTGCTGACGATTCGCGGCGAGCGTAAGTTCGACGATGAGGAGCGGCGCGATAAGTATGTCCGCGTCGAAAGACAGTATGGTGCGTTCCAACGGTCCTTCACAATCGGCATTCCGGTTGAGCCGGACAAGATCAAGGCCGTGTATAGAAACGGAATGCTCGAACTGACTCTGCCGAAGGCAGAGATCACAAAGCCGCGCAAGGTTCAGGTTGCCTCGGATTGACAGGGAACCTGATCGTGTAAGTAAAGGGGTGATGGCTTGTGGCTGGAAAAGATTTCTACAAAATTCTGGGCGTGTCACGCACGGCCACGGATGACGAGATCAAGAAGGCGCGGTTGAAGCTGGCTCGCAAGTATCACCCCGATCTAAATCCCGGTAACAAGGACGCCGCGGATAAGTTCAAAGAGGTACAGGGGGCGTATGAGGTCCTTTCGGATCCGGAGAAACGCGCTAAGTACGATAAGTACGGCGATATGTACGATCAGGTCGGCCCGTTCGGTCCCGGCGCCCAGGGAGCCGGAGGCGTACGCTACGGAGAGCAGGGCGCCGGTGGCGGCGCCCCGTTCGAACCAGGCGGCGGATTCGGCGGCTTCGAGGACTTTCTTCGATCTGTAATGGAGGGGCGGCAGCCTGGCGGGCAGACCGCTCGCGGCGGCGCGCGAACGAGCTCCGCCGCGCCTGCCGAGGATATCGATTTCGGTCTCGAGATCACGCTGGAAGATGCAATGCGTGGTGTGGAGAAGCGCCTGACTCTTACGGTAGACGATGTGTGCCCGGAATGCGCCGGCAGCGGCAGCGCGCGCAACTCCAAGGGTCAATTCGATTTGAACAAGGGTGTATGCCCGAAGTGTCGTGGGCGCGGACGGCTGCCCGCAAACCGCAGCTTGAGCGTTAAGGTTCCGCCCGGCGTCTGGGATGACTATCGGATCGCGCTGCCGGGCCAGGGTCCTGGAGATGCGCGCGGCCGACGCGGTGACGTCTATGCGCGCATCCAGATCGCCAAGAACTCCAAGTTTGAACGCGACGGCCAGAACCTGACATTCGAGGTGGGCGTATCGTACACGGTGGCCGCGTTAGGCGGCGAAGTTCCGATCGAAATGGTTGGCGGAAAGCGCAGCGCGCTGTTGGTGCCGCCAGGGATCCAAACCGGCCAGCGGCTGCGCGTCAGTGGCCAGGGAATGCCGGCGCTCGACGGCCGGCCCGCGGGCGATGCCTTTGCGCGGGTCAATATCACCGTGCCGAAGGATCTCAACGATCGAGAGCGCGGGCTGATCGACGAGCTTGCCAGGTTGCGTGACGATCCGGTGCGTCCGCCGAAGTAGGGGGTAGAAGCGAGACATGCCTGCGCACGAAAAAACTGAACCGGTGTACATGATCGGCGTCGTTGCCAGTCTAACACAAATGCACGCCCAGACGATCCGCCTCTACGAGAGACTGGGCCTGGTGGCGCCGCTGCGTAAGAACAAGAATCGACTCTACTCCGAGGCCGATGTCGAGCGGCTGCGTCAGATCCGAAGGCTCACCCAGGACATGGGAGTGAACCTGGCGGGCGTCGAGGTCATACTGGACCTGCTGGATCGTCTCGAAAGACTCCAGGATGAACGGGACGGGTTGCTTGTTCGCAGTCACGAGATCGAAGATCGGGTGCGCGAATACCTGGCTCGGAATGGGGGCAAGTTTCCTTGACTGGACGGTCTCCCTCCGCTTCCTCCCGGCCGTGCGAATTTGACGGCGCTGCCGCTGCCGCCGGAGAAGATCGTTACAAAGCTGATCGGGCGGGCGCCAATCATCACCCCGCCGCCGCCTCGACGACTTGCGCGCGGTCCGTCGGAGGAGGTGAGCGAAGCTTGACGCATCATCAGCACGGTGCTAGAATAGCAGCCATGGATATGGGCGAATCATCCTGGCTGCTATGCACTCACCTTCTAACTACCTGACAATTACGTTCGGCGCAATCGTTGCGCAACATTGCTCGTCTCCTCGCGGCAAGCGTTTCGTCAGTCATTGTCGCGCTGACAGATGCGGGGCCGAATCTCTAGTCGGCACACGGTCCGAATCTCCTCATTCGAGCGCATTCTTGCCACGCATCTCTTACTTTGCAGTTGTTGTATTCAGCCTTTGCATTCTCGTTTCCGGTGTAATCACCGCTTCAGGGCAAAGCCAGGAACCTCCCCGCCCGGCAATGGCTCCCCTCTGGTCCTTCCAGCCGGTGCGCAGACCGCCTGTGCCTCACACGCGTTTCGATTCCCTCTCACAGAATCCGGTCGATAAGTTTGTCTTCGCCGCGCTTGAGCGACGCGGGTTAAAGCCCTCGCCGCTTGCGGATAGGCGAGCGCTTCTGCGACGAGTCAGCATAGACCTCACTGGACTGCCTCCGACACCGGAGGAGATCGACGCGTTTGCCAACGACCGGCGACCCGACGCGTATCGACGCGTTGTCGACCGGCTGCTGACTTCACCGGCCTACGGAGAGCGCTGGGGACGCCACTGGCTGGACGTCGTCCGCTATGGCGAATCGAATGGCTATGAGCAGAACCACGTTCGACAGACCTCCTGGCCCTATCGAGATTACGTTATTCAAGCATTCAACGACGACATTCCGTATCCGCGATTTATCGCGGAACAGCTCGCCGGCGACACACTCTCAAAGGACAAACCGTCCGCGCAGGCCGCGACAGGTTTTCTGGTCGCGGGCACGCACGATACCGTTGGAATCCAGACGGAAGAGGGCACGCGCCAGCAGCGGTCAAATGACCTGGACGACATCGTTTCTACGACCGGGGCGGCGTTTCTCGGACTGACGGTCGGCTGCGCCAAGTGCCACGACCACAAGTTTGACCCGATACCGCAGCGAGACTTCTACCGACTTGCCGCATGCTTCGCAGGAGTTCGGCACGGCGAACGACCTCTTCGAGCTCGCACGGCGGCCGAACTTAGCGAAGACGCTCAGACCGCCGCGGGAGTCGCAGAGACCCAGAACAGGCTGAATGACCTGGACAACCAGGCTCGCATGCGGATTCAGCGAGGCACTGGCTCGCTCGCGGTATCGCGCCCGGCAGTTAACGCCCGTCGAAATGAGGAAGCATTCGTCCCGGTTTTCGCCAGGTTCATCCGATTTACGATTCTCGCGACGAACGACGGCTCGGAGCCTTGTATCGACGAGCTGCAGCTGTTCGGTCCCGATTCCACGAGCAATCTTGCGCTCGCATCGGCCGGATCGATCGCCACCGCCAGCTCGCTCCTGCCAGGTTACGCCATACATCAGGTAGCTCACATTAACGATGGCAGACTCGGCAACGAGCATAGCTGGATCAGCAAGACACCCGGCACAGGGTGGGCGGAGATCGAGCTAAAGAGCGAACAGAGGATCGATCGCGTTGTATGGAGCCGAGACGGGGGCGAGTTGCCCCGACTCGACGATCGTCTGCCGATCCGCTATCGCATCGAGGTCTCGAGCGACGGCACGACCTGGACTCAGGTCTCGACGGAAGCCGGTCGAGCGGGATCCCGAGACTACATTCATCCCGACGAACTTGTGAAGGTGATGACCCCGGAGCAGCGTCTGATGCGGCAGACGCTTCAAAGACAGCTATCGGAGCAGAATCAGCGCCTCGCGGCGCTGCGCTCAGAGGGCAGCGCATACGTCGGACAGTTCTCCGCGCCGGACCCGACCTACGTGCTGCGTCGCGGCGACGTGATGCAGCGAGGCGAGCAGGTTCAGCCCGGCGCGCTCTCCAATGTCATGCCATCGCGATTGGACCTGGGACCCGGAGGTGTCGAAGCGGATAGGAGGCTCGCGCTTGCGAGATGGATCTCAGATCCCGGGAACCCGCTGACGGCGCGCGTCTTTGTCAACAGAGTCTGGCAGTATCACTTCGGTCGGGGGATCGTCTCCACGCCTTCCGACTTCGGTCGTAACGGCGACAGACCAACACACCCGGAGCTTCTGGATTGGCTCGCATACCAGTTCATGTCAGACAGCGGCATGGCGTGGAGACTGAAGCCGCTTCAGCGGCTGCTGGTTATGTCGTATACGTACCGGCAGGCGAGCGCGCCGACGGCAAGCGGCACGGCCACGGATGCGGCGAACACTCTGCTGTGGAGGATGAATCTGCGCCGCATGGAGGCAGAAGCCGTGCGAGATGCCGTACTAATGATCAGCGGCAAGCTGGATCGCCGAATGGGTGGACCCGGCTTCAGGCTCTACAAATACAATGTCGTGAATGTTGCGATTTACGAGCCGCTGGATTCCTTCGCGCCGGAGACCTGGCGCAGAAGCATATACCAACAGGCGGCTCGGGGAATTCGCGATGATCTGCTTGGCGCATTCGACTGCCCGGAGTCGTCGCAGCGCGCTCCAAAGCGGGAGAGCACCACAACCGCCCTGCAGGCGCTCAGCCTCCTGAACGGCCCGTTTCTCGTCCAGCAGGCTGAATTCTTCGCCGACCGGGCGCGGAAGGAGGCCGGCGCCGAGCCCAAGCAGCAAGTGACGCGAGCATTCGCACTCGCGTTCGGTCGCGCGCCGGAGGCCACCGAACTGAGTGCAGCAATGGGCCTCCGCGCTCGCCAGGGTCTCCAGTCGGTATGTCGCGCGCTCCTGAACGCAAACGAGTTCCTGTACTACTAAGCCAATGAATCAAGATCCTCAACAACTCACACACGGACGTGCCGAACCGATCGACGCCTCAGACCTTCTGGATCGTCGTGAATTTCTGGGGCAGATGGGCACCGGACTGGGAACTATCGCGCTTGCGTGCATGCTCATTGACGAATCCAGAGCGTCCGGTCAGGCAGAATCAACCTCTCCTAGTCCGCTGGCGCCGCATGCTCCGCACTTCGGGCCTCGGGCGAAGCGCGTAATCCAAATTTTCTGTCCGGGTGCTGTCAGCCACATCGACACGTTTGAATATAAGCCGGAGCTGATCCGGCGTCATGGCGAGGCCATGCCCGGCCAGGAGAAGCTGATAACGTTTCAGGGAGGCAATGGCAGCCTGATGCGGTCGCCTTGGGGCTGGAAGCGGCACGGGCAGAGCGGCAAGTGGGTCTCCGACCTGCTGCCTCACCTGGCCGAGCACGTAGACGAGATTGCGTTTGTGCACTCGCTAACTGCGCGCAGCAACACCCATGGACCTGCGATGCTTCAGATGAACACGGGGTTCGTCGTCGACGGCTTTCCGAGCATGGGCGCGTGGGCGACCTATGCGCTTGGGAGCGCCAGCCAGGACCTGCCTGCATTCGTCGCGATCCCCGATATTCGTGGGCTGCCGCCCAACGGTCCGGCAAACTGGGGAGCGGGCTTTCTGCCCGCGGCCTATCAGGGCACTGCCTTCAACGCGGAGCGACCGATCGCGAACCTCAATCCGCCTCCTGGCACGTCGGCGCGAGCGGATCGCGATACGCGCGATTTTCTTTCCGGACTGAACTCACGGTATCAGGCTCGTCACGCCGGGCATTCCGACCTTGCGGCGCGGATCGCCGCTTATGAGCTTGCGGCGCGGATGCAGCTGAGCGCACCGGAGGCAACGGACCTGGCCCGCGAAACCGCGGAAACTCTGCGCCTATATGGCGCTGACAGCCCGGATCGCCTCAAGGCCGGCTATGCCCGGAACTGCATTCTGGCTCGCCGCCTGGTGGAGCGCGGAGTCCGGTTCGTTCAGGTCTACTGCGGATCGTCGGCGTCCGCGGTGGACGGTCTTCTGAACTGGGACGCTCACAAGACGCTGAAGGCCGACTATGAGCGCCATGCACCCATTATGGATCAGCCCACCGCAGCCCTGCTTACCGACTTAAAGCGCCGGGGCCTCCTCGAGGATACGCTCATCCTTTGGACGACTGAGTTCGGCCGGATGCCTACACATCAGACCGGCGCGGAGGGGCGTGACCACAATCCCAACGGTTTTACCTCTTGGATGGCGGGTGCGGGCGTAAAAGGCGGGTTCAGCTACGGCGCCACCGACGAGTTCGGTTACCGCGCGCAGCAGGATGTCTCGACCATTTACGATTTTCACGCTACGGTGCTGCGCCTCCTCGGCCTCGACCACAAGAGGCTTACCTTCTATCACAACGGCGCCGCGCGGCGTCTCACGGATGTCCACGGTGAGGTGCTCTCTCCGCTGCTGGCGTAAGCCTATTCCATGGTTACTACCGGAATCTGCCTCCCTTCTCCCTCCACTACCCCGGTTAGCATGCGACGTGCACAATAGTGAACGTCGAGTGATGTACGAGCGAGCGCTTCTCATTATGGAATAAGAGACTCATTCGAACCAATGGCAATTTCGGTATCACGGTCGTTATGAAGGAAGGAAGAAATGCGGTTATTCAGCAAGTTTGTGTTAGGCGGCCTTGTGGCCGGAGCGGCTCTCATCGGATCGATTGCGGCAAACGCGTCGTTGATTCCCACGCTTACGGGAACGGCGAACAACGGCTGGTTCTTTTACGACATCGATCTTTCGAAGTCGCTTACGACCAATGACACAAAGAGCTATCTCACGCTGTACGACATTCCGGGATACATCGCGGGCTCCGCGACGGTTCTGACCGGAAACTTTACCGAAGTTGATGAGCTGACCAGCCCGATGGCGTTCGGACAGATCAAAGTCGATGATCCCACGATGCTGAATGCCCGCTTCATCTACAACGGAACCGGCCAGACGGGCCCGGGGCTGGTGGCCACGGTAAAGATCCAATCGATTTACCACACCGTGCGGCCTGATGCGCTGAGATATGACGGCCAGGATCGAAAGATCGGTGGGAAGCACACGCTTGAGGGCAACACCGGCACGGTCGACGGCCCCGCGGTGCCGGAGATGAGCATGCTGCCGGTCTTCGGGACGCTGTTCGGCCTCGGTGGGCTCGCTCTTCGCCGCCGCATGCGCGGCTAGACTCCGAACTCTGAGGCTATAATGCGCTCCCCTCCTCATCTCGCGAACCGTATCGGGAGATGAGGAGGGGAGCGCCGTTTGTTGGCATCCGCTTGACGCCGGGATGTAAGCCCTCATTTGTGATGCGCAACGAGGACGACGCACCTTGCACCCGTTGAGTCTATGCCTGCCCGATCCACTCCGGCTTAGAAATCGCCTTCCATCGGGCGCGGATCGCTTCGTACTGCTCGCGTGGCAGCGGGCCCAGATTCGCCAGGTCTGCGTTCTTTCGCCAGCGTTCCGGATTAGCCGTCCCAACGATCGCTGTGTTGACGCCGGGAGTTGACAGTGTGAAGCGCAGCGCGATACCGATCGCGTCCGTCAGGTCCCCCTTCAAGAAATCATAGTCCAGCTCCTGAAGGCGATCCCAGTAAGAATGCGTATAGGCGTTGTCGGGCTTTTGCCCGGTTCGCCAACAGGCGTTTGCGATCGGTCGCTTGACGATCACTCCGACGCGCCGCTCGACCGCCAGTGGAAGGGTCAGGTCGAGGCTCTCCTGGTCGGCGATACTGGCGGAAGTCTGCAGCGTGTCGAACGCTCCGCACTCGACGGCGTAACGTGCTGCCTTGCTGTCGCCGCTATATCCGATATAACGCGTCTTTCCTGCGTCGCGCGCCTTCTGAACGATCGCGATGACCTCGCCCTCCCGAAGCTTCTCCTCCGAGCACGTATGAAGCTGAAGAAGGTCCAGATGGTCTGTCCTCAGTCGCTTCAGGCTGCGATCGATGCTCTGCTCAAGCAGGCGAAAATCCCAGTCGGGCAGCTCTATGCCCGAACTGTGCCCGCATTTCGAGAACAGATAGTACTCGCCTCGGCGATGAGAGACCGCCTGCCCAATCAGCTCCTCGCTCGCGTTGTAGCACTCGGCGGTATCGATCGCGTTCAGGCCCGCATCCAGCGCCGCGTTAAGCAGTCGCGATACGGTATCCGCGCTCTCATTCTGGAATCCCACTTCGGCCCCGCCGTACCCGAGTACCGTTACATGCATATCCGTCTTACCAAGCTGCCGCTTCTCCAACAGGTTCTCCTTTTTGGTCTGAAATGAGATAGATGCTCACGCGCTGCGTTGCAGCTCCTCCCACAATTTCCGATAGCAGTGCATGAAGGGCAGGGCACTGTCTGCTGGAAGCGGAGTGGCGACCTCGCAGAGCGTGCAGCGATCGTAGCGGTGCTCGGAGAGCAGCGCGAACAACTCGCGGTAGGGGTACGCGCTCCAGAGATCGTTGATATGGCAGGATCGGATATCCGGCGAAAGGAGCCCGAAGCTCTCGCGCACGGAGCCCTCTCGCAAATCGGTAGGGTTCGAGTTCCAGCAGGCCCCCACTTTCGGATGACGGCAATGGTCCAGAATTGTCCGTATGTTCGGTGGTTCCTGCGTCGTCTTGCCGTGAACCTCGACGAATATCTCAACACCGTGCGCTTCGGCCGCCTCCCCACACTCTCGAAGCGCGTGCCCGATCCTTTCGAGCGTCCTCGGCAGGTCCGCGTCGTCCGGTAGCCCGTTCGGTCGCACCTTCACGCCGAAGGCGCCGACATCTTCGGCCAGTTGGCACCAGCGCTTCGTCTGCTCGACATTCGCCCCGACGGCAGCGGCATCTGGCGACTGATACTCGCAGGTCGTGCCCAGCGCCCATAATGCGACGCCGGAATCCGCGAAGCGTCGGCGCACCTCGCGCCTCTGATCGGTGCCTAGCGACAACTCGACACCGTGCGCGTGCTCGGTGCGTAGTTCAACACCCTGCCAACCGGCCTGCCGCACGTTATTCAGTATCGAAGGTAGGTCCCAATCACGAGCAACATTGTAGGTTATGAGTCCGAGCTCCATAGTTTGCTCCATGGCGGGTATGCAAATGGCTGAGTGGGGCGACGGTCATTCCGGCAGCGGTTTGCCTCTCGTCTCCGGTGCGAAAATCAACCCGATGAATCCCAGAACGTAGACGAACGCAACGATACTTGCGGCGGTGCGTAGGCCGGCGCTATCGTCACCCGCAACGGCGAATCGGTGAGCCAATTGACCCAGGGCAAACGGCGCTGCCGCGGCCAGCAGACGGGCACCGTTATAGCAAAAGCCGATTCCAGTTGAGCGCAGGCGGGTCGGGTAGAGCTCCGGGAAGTACACGGCATATGCGGCAAACGGCGCCAGAGCGAAGATCCCCAGAGGTAGCGCCAGGAGGCAAGCGGACTGTACGTCGTGCACCCAGCGAAATGCGGCCTGTACCGCGAAGAACGCCAGAATGAAAAACACACAGAGAGCGGGGCGCCTCCCGACCCTCTGGCTAATCGGTGCGAACGAGAACATCCCGATGAATGCGCCAACCTGCTGGATGATCGAGATCTTGCTGCTCAATGCCTGGAGTACGGCGCTTGCGGCCTTCGCTCTAGCGACCGGATCCGCCATGGCGATTAATTCCGGTGACCGCATTACCGCGGGCTTGAGCGCGGACTGAATCAGGTCCGGGAGGAAAAACCCGACGCCCCACATTCCGCCGACTCCCGCCGCGGCCATCAGGACGCCCGCAACGGTATTGCGGCGCCACCTTGGATCTCCCAATAGCTCTCCGATGTTGCCTAGCTCTGCCGCATTGCCGGTCGCTATGGCCCTGGCGCGCGCCTCCTGCCACGGTATCGGCTCCCGGACCGCACTGCGGATCCAGAGAACGAGCAGGGCCGGGACCGCGCCGACGGCGTATGCCAAGCGCCAGCCCGCGCCGGCGAGATTCAGGGCGATCAGGGCGGCAAAGATATTGCCAATCGCCGAACTGGACTGTAGGGCGCCGAGCGCCATCGGTCGGGAGCGGGCGGGCCAGGTTTCCGCTACGAGCGCCGTGCCTGCCGCGAATTCCCCGCCCACGCCAAGCGCGGTCAGGAACCGGCAGAGCGCGTATTGCCAGGGCGTCTGGGCCAGGCCGTTCAGTCCGGTGAATACGGCATAGATACAGATGGTGATGACCATCGTTCGGGTGCGGCCGAGCCGATCTCCCAGGATGCCGAAGACGAAGCCGCCTACCGCCCAGCCTATGAGGAATATCGAGGTGAGCGTCCCGGCCCAGGACTTCACGGCCGCATCGAGCGCTCCCTGTGCCGCGTGAAGGTAGGCAGGCTGAAGGATCTCATTGAGCGAACGGTTGCGAACCTGATTGAACAGGTTCTGGTCCATGGTGTCAAATAGCCAGCCCAGGGCGGCTACCAGCAGGACCAGCCAGGCGTACCTCGGAATGCCGCGATACCAGGAGAGACCGGCCTCTGTACCTAAAGGCGGTACGGACTCGGATTGCGTACTCACGGTCACTCCTTCAGGCCCGATGGGATGTCCGTTCACGAGCGAAACTTAATCGGCAGCGGGAATGCCTTCACTTCCTGACCCTGTAGTTCGAGACGAACTGCCCCTAAACCTCCGCCCAGCTGTAGAGCAGGGGCTTAGTTTGCCCGCACGGTCCCCTGCCGACCACTCAGTCCGTTGGCAGGTCTCACCACTTCAACGAAACGGGGCGTCGGCGTGCCCGTAGTGTAAGGTATCCTGTGCATCAAAAACGAGGAACGGAAACCTCATTGCAGACCCGTCCGGTGGGCGGCGGGAAGGGAGAAGAAAAGTGAAGAACGTCTTGCTCATTGCACTATCGATAATCATCGTGTGGGTGGTATGGGGTATCGTAACGCACCTTCTGGGCGGGCTGGTTGCGCTCGTCGTGAACATCGCCCTGCTGGCACTGTTCTGCTACGCCGTCTACGCCGTCTACAAGGCGTTGAACCGCGAGAAAATCATTTGACCTACGCCGTCACAAGGATGACCGGCGCCGCTACCGTATCAATTCGATCCTCGGTCACCAGCGTAGGCACGTGCGGGAGGCGGTCGATCCCCGCGCAGTAAGCGACGTCGTCGCCGAAGCCACGGTCTGCAAGCGTGCGAGCATGGATGCCCTCCATCCAGCCGCGCAGCAAGTTGGGCTCATTCTGCCAGAGGCGGCGCGCGGCAATCGATGAGTCGGAGACGGCCGGCATTGTCCATGGGCCCCCCTTTGCCACGATCGCTTCGACGTAGAGTCCGGCGGCCGTGGCGTCCTCGATCGTATACTCCCCACCGGTTCCTGAACAGACGATCACAATGTCGGATTCTGTGTCGATCGCGGCGTCCCAGGCCGCCGTGGCCACGGCACAGCGATTCACCGTTGCACCCAGGTAGACGCGGCGGGCGGAGGCTACGGCAGCAGTGGCCTTCGTGCCATTTGTGGTCGAGAGGACAACCGGGCGGTCGGAGAAGTCGAGCGACGCGAACTCGACCGGCGAGTTACCGTAGTCGAAGTCCGGCACGCGGTAGCCGTGGGTTTCGCCGCAAAGTGCGCAGCCGTACTTCCGAGCCCAGTCTCGAGCCGAATCATGCGACGCGGCGACGTACACGCGTGGGCAGTTTCGGTGGAAGAGCGCGGCGATGGCCGTCGTCGCGCGCAGTACGTCGATGACGATGCAGACCGCCTTGGAGACATCGCCCGCGAGCACTGGCAGGAAGGCTGTCCTTATCTCCATCGGAGGATCATGCGTGTACCACGTCGGCGCGCCGTTCGCGCTCGTGCAGACCTTTCAGTTCCTCAACGAAGAACTGAGCATTGTCCGGCTCGGAGCACCAGATCTTCACGGTCTTTGCATTCTTGCCGCAAGCGACAATGGCGTCGACCATAATTTTCGCGGTGATTGCGGCGGTTTTCCTGCGCTGTTCCTGCGTGATCCATGTCGGCTGGGCCAGAAGGTTTTCCGTCATGTCCGCAATGATGACGGAACGTGCCCCCACTTCGCGAAGCTTGCTGACAGCGGTTGTGACGGCCTTCGTGATGATCTCCGCGCTCGTCCGCTTGCTCTCATCGAAGATCACCGCGAGCGCCGTGTATTTATATCGGTATCGCGCGCCGGTCCCGATGAAGGCATCTCCCGGCTGAAGAGGGGCGACGCGGCTCGCCTCGACCTGGATGATGTCGGCTCCCCGGTCACGCGCCATCTTCGCAACACCGAAAACCATTTTTAGGTCCGTGCCGACGGGAACGATGAGAGCGTCCGCCGACGCAATCAGGGGCAACTTGCGCTGCGATACGATAAGCTCGATGGTCAGGTCGTGGAGCGTGGCCCGGTATCTCGGCAGCACCAGCATGGCTGGCAGGTGGGTCCAGCGCCATATAGCGGATTTAATCTTTTCGAACACAGAGCTCCCCAAGTTAGTGCGCAAAAGCGTCGGGCCTGCCCGGATACCGCTGAGTTCCGTGCCCCGGAGGGGCACTTGGCCGAAGGCACCCGAGCGCAGCCATACGGCCCGTAGGGGACGTTTATGTCGTCGTCCTCTGCGGCAGATTTCCCGGCCCAACGGATTTGCGCGGCAACAAATAGTAAACGCCGTCGCATCGACAGAGGGGCGCCGCATGTTTGTGAACCCGTATGGGCTGCGTCCATGCGGCCCGTACGGGGCGCCGGTAGAGTTGTATCGGAATTATAGCATAAACGGTGGTGCGACCAATTCGAACCTGGCAGCGGCGGTCTCCAGGAGGTTTACGACCGAGGGCAGTTAAAGCGATTCAGGTCGTTCCGTACAATCGATCGCCGAAATCCCCGAGACCGGGCAGAATGTAGCGGCGGGCGTTCAGTTCACGGTCCAGCGAAGCCGTGACGATCTGCAGATCGGGAAATCGCTCCTCAAGGAGTTGAGCTCCTTCAGGTGCGGCTACGATGCAGATGAGAACGATGTGAGCTGCTCCCTCGCCCATCAGCCGCTCCACGGCCCACGCCGCGGAACCGCCCGTGGCAAGCATCGGATCCAGCAGAAGGACGATCTTTCCTGCTACCGCGGGCAGCTTCGCATAGTAAGACGTCGCGATGGCTGTGGCCTCATCGCGCTCGAGTCCGAAGTAGCCGACTGTCGCCTCCGGCAGCAGTTCCAGTACGGCATCAAGCATGCCAAGCCCGGCCCGAAGTATCGGTACCGCGACGATGCCGGACTGGAGTACCGAACCTGACGTCGACTCGAGCGGCGTCCGAACGATCACGCTGTCAGTCGGAAGCGTTCGGGTAGCCTCGACGACGAGGATCTGCGTCAACGCCCGCGTCAGTGGCCGAAATCGCTCCGGAGCGGTGTCCGCCGCTCGCAGCCGCGACAAGAGGATATCCGCGAGGGAATGTTCGAGGATGGTCAGTGCGATGGTCGAGCTCCGATCCCAACACAATGCGCCCCGAGAATTCGCCGTTCAAACCAGTAGCCCGCCATCGAACATACGGGCTACCTGGCTGCCGGCGGCATCGTTGGCCGGCCGTTTTCTGTAAGTAGCTCCGCGATCCTCGCCATAATCGAGGTCGTAATCGATTCTCGCGACGCATTCGGCGAGAAGTGGATAGGCTTACCGAAGGCGATGGTCAGCGGCACGCGATGGAACCGCTTTCCGTTCTTGGGCCACATCTCGTAGGTGCCGACAATGGCAACCGGGATCACCGGGACGCCGCTCTTTTGGACCAGGAGCGCTATCCCAGGCTGCGCGGGCTGGAGCGTGCCGTCCTGCGAACGTTCGCCTTCTGGGAATATCGCAATCGCTTCGCCCTGCGCCAGCCACTCAAGGGTCCGTCGGATCGTCGGACGGTCCGCGGTGCCGCGCTTAACAGGATAGCTCATGACCCGGTCCATGAGGAAGCGACCGACCTTCGTGTTCCAAAGTTCGATCTTTGCCATAAACCTGATGCGCCGATAGCCAAATAGCGCCGCGCCGACCATCGGGGGATCAAGCAGGCTCACGTGATTGCCGGCAAGGAGTACTCCGCCGGTCCGCGGTACGTTCTCGCTGCCGACGACCTTCCAGCGGCCGTACAGCCGGTAGAACAACCGGAGCGCTGTACCGGCGATGTAGTATACCGGCGTGTGACCGGCGCGCGGATAGGGCTTCCAGTCCTCGATGTGCTTGTCGGGACCCGCCGCGGGAAGGGTCACTTCTGCCGATCCTGCCACAAATCAAGGATGTGGCGGACGACGGCGTCGACGGCAAGTCCATCCGTGTAGACTTGAACGGCGTCGGGAGCGATTCCGAGTGGCGACGCCTCACGATGACTATCGCGATCATCACGCTCGAGTAGCTCGGCAAGCGTGCGTTCGGCGTCGATGCACAGTCCACTCTTGATCTGCTGTTCAGTGCGCCGGCGTGCGCGCTCTTCGACGCTGGCCGTGAGGAAGATCTTCAGATCCGCATTCGGAAAGACAACCGTTCCGATGTCTCGGCCCTCCAGGACAACTCCTAGTGGGGCGGAGTCCGCGATCCTGCGCTGCTGCTCGACAATAGTGGCTCGAATCGCGACTATCGCCGAAATACGAGACGTCAGGTCGGAGACCTCGGGAACTCGAATCGCGGACGTTACCTCCTCACCGTCTACCCACACCCGCTGCGCTCCATCGTCTCCCAGTGGAGAGAATACGATCGCAAGGCGTCTTGCGATCATCTCCAATGAATGGGCGTCCTCAACGCCGACGTCGCCCCGAATCGCCTTCCACGCCACGGACCGGTACATTGCTCCGGTGTCGAGGTATGTAAAACCCAGTTCACGCGCAATGCGTCTCGCCACGGTGCTCTTGCCGGCGCCCGCGGGGCCGTCGATGGCGATCAGGTACGGCATGAATCAGGCTCCCACTTCGATTGACCGATTGTGAACCTGTTCACCGAATGGCGTGGGGTTTCCTCCGCTGGCGGCAGAGTGGACGCATTGCCCAAACGGTACTCTCGTCCTTATAGTCGTCGGCCCGGCATCAGTTTGAACTCAGGTAATCGCAGGAGGATAGTGGACCGCTAAGCCGTCGTCATGGGATCGCGCGACCCTGTGCGGCGAGATTACCGTGGGGCCAGTTGATCTCAAAACTGTGAGAATGGTCGGCGATGCAAACTTTTTTTGCATAATTTGTCAAAATGTATGAGGACTTTCGATCCTACATATGGTATTATTCCAGTACCCAAGACCCGGTACGCAAGACCCGTTTCCAAAAAACAACCACATTGTTGAGGAGTTAGGATCTAAACATGGCGCCGATGATTACCTCTTCCCAAAAAGCTGCTGCAGCCCTTCGCCGTGCGGAACAGACGTTACGGAACTGGCAGGACGACGTCGACAGCCCACGAGCAGATGTAGACCGAATGCTCGCCGTTTTGAACGACCTGGCCCAGTGGGCGCAGGCGCACGTGTTGTTGGACATCGAAAAAGTAGAGCTATCCATGCACGGCAACGCCGGCCAACTGCATCCATACTGAAGTCGCCATGTCCGCCGACGATTCGGCGGTCTTGTAGGTGGTGAACTGACTCCAGGGCCTCGATCGACCTCCGCGTCGACGAGGCCCTGTTGCGTCGACTTAGGTCGCAAGGCAGCAGGACAGGGGAGTATCTTTAGAGAACGTCGAATTCGAATGCAATAGAGCGACAATTCAAGATAACCGACCCGATTGGAGGCTCGAGCCATGTACCTTTCCATACGCGACGATACCGTAATGGCGGCCGGATATGAGAGCATTGCAAACGGCCTGCATGATCTTGGAATCGCAGGCGTCGAGTTGTTTGTCCACCGTGACGACACCGTAACGGCAATCGAATCAGGGAGCGGACAAGGAAGGCTTTCGCTCTCCAAGCCGGCTGAGCTTGCCGAGCTGATCCGCCAGGCGTCCGCGTCTCGGGTTACGATCTCAGCGCTCTGCATGGCGAACGACTTCAACTCGGACCACAAGCAGGAAGAGGTCGACTGGACGATTCGTACGGTACTGGCCGCCGCGGAGATTGGCGCGCCCGCGATACGGATCGACGCGATCATGAGTGGCGAGAAGCATCTGCCGCTCGGAGAGCGCCAGCGCCTATTCGCGCAGTCCGCGCTTAGCATCCTCGACGCGACCTCGCACACCGACATCGACCTCGGCGTGGAGAATCATGGGTATCAGGGCAATGATCCCGAATTCCTGACCGGACTGCTTCTCGAAGTCGATTCTCCTCGTCTCGGACTCACGCTCGATTCCGGCAACTTTTACTGGCGCGGATGGCCTCTCTCCCGGGTCTATGAGATCTTCGAGCAGTTTGCTTCGGTCGTAAAGCACACCCATATCAAAAACATCGCCTATCCACCGGAGATCCGGGAGGAGCAGCGCGAGATCGGATTCGAGTACGGCAAATATGTGTCTCCGATACACGAGGGGGATATCGACCATTCGCGATACTTTGCAGCGCTGCGCAAGGCAGGATACGACCGCGACCTTTGCCTTGAAGACGAGTCGCTAGGGAAGTATGCTCCGGCGCAGCGCCAGGCCAATCTTCGGGCCGCGGCTGACTTCTTTCGCGCCCAGATTGGCTGACGCAACGCTTCAAGTCAAGCCTAATTGCCCGTCTGTCGCCGTTGAATTTGAGCCCGGCATGAGGTACACTTCTTTGGTTTGCGTGATGTAACGCAGACGAACTAACACTGTCGCGGACTCGACGGACGGGTGAAGGCGTGGCCTTTCATCGTCGAGTGCGAAGCGGCAGGACGATGCATCCGCCACGGTGAGATATCGGCGGACTGGCAGCAAACCCGGAGGAAAACGATTGGCTTCGCTATCCATGAAGGAGCTCCTCGAAGCAGGAGTCCATTTCGGACATCAGACGCGCCGCTGGAATCCAAAGATGAAGCGGTATATCTACGGCGCTCGCAACGGCATCTATATCATCGATCTGCACCAGACGCTCAAACTGTATGAGGACGCACAAAAGTTTGTTCAGGAGATCGTCGCGAACAACGGCAAGGTGCTGTTCGTCGGTACGAAAAAGCAGGCGCAGGATGCGATTCTGGAATCCGCCGTGCGGTGCCGCCAGTACTACATTAACCAGCGGTGGCTAGGTGGAATGCTCACGAACTACCGTACGATTCGTGACCGTGTCAAGCGCCTGGACGAGCTGAACGTGCTGGAAGCGAACGGTACTCTCGCGCGACTCACAAAGAAAGAGGCGGCCATACTCACAGAAGAGCGCGAGAAGCTCGAGCGCTACCTCGGCGGCATCAAGACGATGCCAAGCCTCCCCGACGTCCTCATTGTCATCGACTGCAAGAAAGAGCACATCGCGATCGCCGAGGCGCGTCGCCTCGAGATTCCGATTGTCGCCCTCGTGGATACGAACTGCGATCCCGATGAAATTGACTATGTGATTCCTGGCAACGACGATGCCATTCGTGCGATTAAACTGGTTTGTGGCAAGATGGCGGACGCGATTGCAGAGGTGAAGCAGGCGGAATGGGATGCCGAAGAGCTGGCTCGCAACCCGATCGTACCGGAAATGGTGCCTGACGGAATGGATAAACCCGATGCCGACAGCATGACCGAAGCTGCTCCTGAGTTTGCCGTTGCCGTTGCGCCGGTTCTGGCATCCGACTTCGTGGTTGCTCCTGGTATCGAAGACGAATACTCGCGCATGGGCCAGGTTCCGGACGACCTGGAGCCGGTTGCCTCCGCCGACTAAGCGATGCGAAGAAGTGAAGAGAGGGAATGAAGATGCCTGAGATTAGCGCCGCAATGGTCATGAAGTTGCGACAGCAGACCGGCGCGGCCATGATGTTGTGCAAAGAGGCTCTGACAGAGACCGGCGGAGAGTTCGAAGCAGCCACCGTCTACATCCGGAAGAAGCTAGGCAACAAGCTCTCCGGCGCGACGGATAGGACCGCGGCCGAGGGAGTGATCGCGGTCACCGTGGTGGATAGCCAGGATGCCGCCATCGTCGAACTTAACGCGGAAACAGACTTCGTCGCTCGCAGCGAGGATTTCAAGTCGTTTGCGCGGGACCTGGCCGAGCAGGTCGCCCGGCAGAAAGGCCACTCCGTTGAGACGGTTCTGACGCAGGAGTCGCTTGCGGAGCCCGGCAAGACTGTTGAGGCGAGGCTGGCGGACGTCTACACGAAACTCCGTGAGAAGATCGTTTTCAAGCGGTTTGAGTTCATCTCGACCGATGAGAATGGCCTTCTTGCCGGCTACGTCCACGTTCCTGCAAACGACAAGATCGGCGTTCTCGTTGAGCTTGAAGCCGCATCCGCGGAGGCTTCCCGAAGTGAGGCCGCTCACAACACGGGTCGCGAGCTTGCAATGCAGATTGCCGCCACGAAGCCGCGCTTCCAGACTCGCGAAGAGGTGCCGGAGAACATCCTGAACCAGGAGCGGGACATCGCTCGAGAAACCGCTCTCGCGGAGGGAAGGCCGGAGGCACAGCTAGATAAGATCGTGGAGGGGCGACTGCGCAAGTTCTACGAGGAGGCGGTCCTTGTCGATCAGCCCTGGCTCCGTGATCCTAAGAGGACGGTTACCCAGGTGCTGAAAGAGGCCGGGCTGTCGCTCCGCAGATTCGTTCGGTACTCGGTGGGTGAGCAGACCGGCGCCGAGACATCCGGCGCCATCAAAGAGACCGCCGAGTAATGGATGGCTCCGACCAGCCTATCCGGGAGTCTTCCGTAATGGAGGCATCAGCGCTCGGCAACTCCGCCGGAGCCGTCTCCACGTCGGAGTTGCGCCGTTTGCGCTGGCGACGCGTACTCCTTAAGTTATCGGGAGAGGCGTTCGCGGCCGATCCGGGAACGCCCCCCGGATCGGCGGACGTGACTGGTGGAGAGCCGCGCGTCGGGCTCAACTACGCCACGCTGCGGGCAATCGCGTCCGAGGTCGTTTCTGCTCACCATGCAGGAGTAGAGATCGCTATCGTCGTGGGAGCCGGAAACATCATACGGGGCGAACGCGCCGCGGAGGCCGGAATGGAGCGCGCGGCAGCCGACTATATGGGAATGTTGGGAACGGTGATCAACAGCATGGCCCTCCAGGATGCGCTTGAGAAGCAGGGCGTCCAGACGAGAGTCATGAGCGCAATTGCCATGGCCGAGGTCGCGGAGCCGTTCATACGGCGTCGAGCCATTCGTCACCTGGAAAAAGGGCGAGTGGTCGTGCTCGCGGGCGGCACGGGTAACCCGTTTTTCACAACCGATACGGCAGCGTCCCTGCGAGCCAACGAAATTCGGGCCGACGCCGTTCTGAAGGCGACCAATGTGGACGGAATCTACGATAAAGATCCCCGCAAGCACTCCGGAGCCGTACGGTACACACACATCTCCTACGACGAGTGTATCACCAAGAATCTGCGAGTGATGGACCAGACGGCGTTCACTTTCTGTCGCGAATATGATATTCCGATCGTCGTTTTCGATATCGCCCGGGCAGGAAACATACGCCGCGTCGTGCTTGGCGAGCCGATCGGGACGATAGTAGGGCGGACCTCGTGATCCCATCGATGGCCGCTCTCTGGACTGGACGCGCGAAACGGATCAGCCGTACTCGGGAGGGAAACGAGATTGATACCTGAGCTTCTCAAAGAATCCGAAGAGAAAATGAAGAAGGCCATCGAAGCCACGCGGCATGAGTTTACGCTCATTCGCACCGGCCGCGCCAGCCCCGCCCTCCTTGAGCACGTTCGCGTCGACCTGTATGGACAGCAGCTTCCGATCAACCAGGTTGCCGCCG
>JBBQVV010000011.1:0-37147 GCA_038211235.1 Chthonomonadales bacterium
CGATGGCAGTGATATCGCGGACCTGACCGATCCAGTCGAAGGTTACGATTCGCAGCAGCTCGCGACGCCAAAGACGGCCGGTCGCAGACTTTCAGGCTCGCACTTCTCGCATCATCGCCTGCAGCTGGCCATGGCGCCGCCGGTTTCGCGCTCGCACCATATCGCACTGGCGCCCCAACCTGGGTCACGAAGGTCCCTGGATTTCAGGCGAATCGACGGCGGCGGTTCAACCGGTAACTCCGGCGATTCAAGTGACTACGTCCTCACGCCGGTTTCGGCAACAACCGAATCCGACAGCAGTACCGACTACGTCATGGGAAGCGTCGTGATGTCGGGGCGCACCACCGAAACGGAGATAGCGAGCGGATGGTAAGCCGGAAGTGGATCGGCGCGGCAGCCGCGGCTCTTACACTGCTCGCACTACAGTCCGCGGGCTCCGGGCAGGGGCTGCTGGGACAGATGCAAGACGAGGTGGCCGGCATCGTGAACCGGGCGCGCCCATCGATTGTTTCGATCGAAGACGAGCGTGCTCCCGGCGACGACCGGGGGCGTCGCGCCGAAGGAGCGCACAGACCTGCCGAATCCGGTAAGCCCGACGCAGAACACCGGCCGCAAGGCGATGCACGTCGCCGGCCTGCATTTGAACCGCCAAGGGTCGGCAGCGGCTTCTCGATTGGCGATGGCTTCATCGTCACCTCCGCCGACGTAATCTCCGGCATGAAGAGTCCGATGGTCATGACCGAAGACGGACGGCGAATACGCGCGACAGTATCCGGCGTCGACCAGGAGATGAACATTGGGGTCTTGAAGCTGGCGAGCAGGACGTCGATTCCCGCCCTGAAGCTAGGACAGTCCCGGCACGTCTATCCCGGACATTTTGCGATTTCGATCGGGAATCAGTACGGACACCTTAACTCGGTGGCGCTCACGCTGGTCGCGGGGATTCGCGACGATGGCATCCCTGCCGGCGAACACTTTTATCCCGGCCTCATTCAGATTGCGGGCACCGTCGGAGTCGGAACGAGCGGCGCGCCCATACTGAACGTTCGCGGCGACGTGATCGGAATGATTGCGGGAATTCCGTTCGGCGATTGGACCTCGTCACCATTCTTCGGCGCACCACGGTCGAACGGAGGCCCGCGGAGTCCGGCTGCCGCCGGCGCCCCGCCGCCCGGCGTTATCAACGCCGGTGTCCTGGAGACGCCGCAAACCGGGGACACTGGCGGCGCAAAGCCTGCCAATCCATCAGGCACGCAGCCCGATCCTCGCGTGTTCTTCCTGAGGCCGCCCGTCACCAGCGCAGGTTTCGCGGTGCCGATCGACGATATGAAGCCTGTCATTGCCGGACTGAGACAGGGCCGCCTGGTTCACTGCTGGCTCGGCGTCGACATGAAAGAGGAGCGCAAACGCGAAGAGAGCGATGGCATCGTGCGCTGGAAACGGACGGTACAGGTGTCCACCGTCTATCCAAACTCTCCCGCCTCCGCGGCGGGAATACAGACTGGCGACATAATGAACAGCGTCAATGGGCGGACCGTTGCTCGAATGACGCTCATTCGGGCCGCGCTTCTGCGCGCTCAGCCGGGAGACGCGATGGATCTACGTCTCGAGCGCAAGGGCTCCGCGCTGAATGTAAGCGCGCGTCTCGCCGAGCGCCCAGACCAACCCGCCGAGACGACGGCCGGCAAACACTGAGGTTCGCGCGCTCCGCCCTCAACAAGAGACTCCGCCGCTGTCCAATGTCAATATGAAAAGCGGAGCCGGGGACCTCCCGGCTCCGCTTTTCATGTTTGTCCGAACCATCAAAGGCCGCTCCAGCCGACTTCTCTCGTTGTCGGTTTGGGCTCCGTACTCTCATTGGCGGCCTACGAGCGAGGCAGGCGATCCCATCTCCACTCATCAGGCCGACTCAGTCTAGTTCACGCTTCGCCCGATCGTCGCTCCTTACGTCGTACGTCATCCTTGACCCGACCAAACTCTTCCTGTACCTTGCCCGCAGCCTGCTTGGTCTTTCCGGCAATCTGCTCTATGGGATCGTCTTTTATCGCTCCAACGACATTCTGGACTCTCCCCTCGACCTGTTTGGCCTTCCCTTTCACGATATCTCGGTCCATCGGTGACTCCTTTCTAGCATGGAACACCCTCTCGACGTTTCTCATCGAGAGAGCGGCAGAGTGACGGCTGCGATCTACTGACCGCCGGAGCCGTCCGAAGAATTGGTCTTTGGCGTGTCTGACGTGGACCCGGTCGATCCGGCGGCGCCACTATTCGAGTCCGACGTGCTGGGCGCGGAGCCGCTGTCACTATCGGAGTGGCTTGCGTCCGTGGCAGAGCCTGAATCCGTCGACGAGGGGTTAGTGATTTCCTTTGTGTGCGTCGTCGTGCTCGTCGTGTTCGTGGTATTGGTGCTAGTCGACGGCGGTGTTACCACGGGCACGGACGGCAGCACAGTCACGTTTACCGGCGGCGCGGGCGTCGTGGTCGTGGTATTCGTCGTAGTCGATGCAGGCGAAGCGGTTGGCGCCGTATACGCTGTATTGTTCGTCGCATTGTTGCCGTTAAAGTACCAGATGCCCAGTCCAATCAGAGCGGCGAGGATACAGAACGCCATCACATAGAAGCCGAAGTTTGCGTTCGACGCCGAGGCGCGCTCGACGGCGAGGTCGCTCCGGAGAATGTTGCTTTCGGTCTCCGACGTCGCAGCGGCAAATCCTGCCTGATTGGCCGCGGTTCGAGCATATGCCGCTTCCCGCTCCGCATCCTGTCGCCGCAGATTCTCTGCCCGCGCCACTGCGGAAGCGGCATCTCCCCTCGCTGCTTCGGTCGCCGCCACGTCCAGCGCGGCGTCCTTCTTCACAGCCTGGTCCGCCGCGACCGTTATTGCCACGTCACGCTGCAGCTCGGCGTTCTGGCGACGTAATCGCTCCTGTGCCGCTCTGGCGGACTCGATGCTATCGAATGAATCGTTGCTCATTGAAGTCTCCTAGATTCAAGTTTAGAGTTCTGTCGATCGATCTCTAACTCGCCATCGATTCTTTTTCGATGGCGTCCTCCTGGCTTTGAAGTCTGAGAAAGTGCTGTCGAAGGAGTTGGCGTCCGCGATGAAGCCGGCTGCGAATCGTGCCAACCGGACACCCAACGTGCTGGGCAATCTCTTCGTAACTATAGCCTTTCACGTCTGCCAGTACTACCGCCTTTCGATAGTCGCCGGGAAGTGCCGATAACGCTCGCCGGACGCGCCTTCCGGTCTCCTCGCGCATAAACGACTGCTCGGGCATGGAACTGGGCCGCTCGTCCGCCAGACACGCCATCAAGGTCGAGTGCCGGCCGTCGCGAGTACCCGGAAATGCTCGCCGTCCGGCAGTGGATCGGGAACCAAAACCTTCGGCCTCGAGAGAACATACGATTGCACCTGAATGCCGGCGCCATCGGTCGATCGCCAAATTGGACAGTATACGAAACAGCCATCCTTCGAATGGCCTGGTTCGATCGTATCGATCGAATGACGACCATACTCGAACGAATGCCTCCTGTGTCAGGTCCTCGGCGTCGGTGGCGTTTCCCATCATGCGGTAGGCCGCATTGTACGCTCTATGATAGCTGCGGTGACAGAGCTGCTCAAACTCCACGGAGGCTGAGATGGGCTCCGCGGAACCGCTATGTTGGGTGTTTTGCACGGGCGCAATCATCCGGTCATCCTCCTGATAGTCCGTTCGTAACCGCAATCTGCATCTGCCTGGAAGTCCAGAGCGCCGAACAGCTCCTGATGGGTGCCCTAAATCGATGGGCGTTACGGGCGCGAAGTGCGTCACTTACGACGACCTTCGCTCCATAACGCCCATGGTTCAGCGTGAAAGGACGATCATGGCCCTCCCCTGCAGCAATATAACCCTGTTAGGTCAGCGCTAAATTCGATGTGCTCACCCGGCAGCCGAGTGCGTACGCAGTGGAGACGGAAGCTTCTGCATCAAGGTTCCCTCGTTTTACTTGAAGGGGAAACAAGGCAAAAGTGGAATGTTCGCCCGCAGTGTTCGTAATAACCATAAGATCGCTTCAGGGTATGACTGACGTGAGTACTGATCGATCGGATCGGCAGTTCGGCTCCGCGGTTCCAGCGCTAGAGTGTCTGACGGAGGAACAAAACCTTAGACGCGGCCGTCCATGGAGCAAGTACCCCGGGAAAGGGAATAACAATGCCGCTCGCCTGGTTTTGGATCTCGTTAATAGCGTTAGCCTGTGCAACGGTACTGTTCTTAGTATCTGGATTTGTCGTAATGCGCATCCTCAGCCAGTTGCTGCCTCTTCTCGATGACACGAGGAATCAGGTGCAGGACCTTGGCGATCTGGCGGCCAGCACGGTCGGCTATGCATCGGATACGATGGACATTGTTGAGAACCGCGTGACTCAAGCGATGGACCAAGCATCAAGTTCAGGGAAGGCTGCCGCAAGCCAGGCGCTCGGGGTTGGAACCACGCTTACAGGACTGTATATGGCGAGCAGACTTGTCGGTCTTGTGCGCAAGACGTGGCAATCGAAACAGCGAAGTAGAAAGCGCGCCCACGCGTGGTGGAACTTCGCAAAGCGGTAGTTTACGTCGAGGACAGGTCACTCATGAGGCGGCGAGTCCGTTTCGCCGTTTTGATGGCCGCCATTCCAGTTGTAGATGCCATCCACGAGGCGGCCCAGAAGTGGATCGTGTGGTCCGTCCGAGGAAGCATAGTACATGGGGCGCGACATAATCGAGTGCCCATCGGCGGCGACAACGCCTAACTGCCCCCCGTGTGTAGCCGGATACGGCGACACGCCTGTGATCCGGTCCATTATGTCTCCATAGATATCAACTGCCAACCCGGGAGTCGCCGCGCCGGGAACCCTTGGCTTGCGCGGATCGGCTTCCATGTTCCCCGCCTCAACGAGCAGCGCCGTCTGTTCCGGAATCTCGATATTTCCCACGGGAAACGGACCCGGCGCGAACACGTTCCAGTACCTTCGGTTGAGCGCATAAGACGTTTCGATGCCGTGTCCATCAACAGGATCGTGCAGTACGGGATGCTCCGCGAAAGGCTTAACTGGGTTGGTGGGGTTGGTGAACGCGTCGTCCAAAAGCACATAGGGCCGGACCTGCCTTGCCCAGGTCACTGGAAACCCGGTCGACGTGTACAGCAGGGGAGGCGGCATCCGCAGGTCCCAGTCTTCCGCGTATGTGAGACAGCCCGTCGCCACACGGCGCATATTGGAAAGGCTCAGAGCCTTCCGCTGGTTTTCGGATTGCCAGGCAAACAACGGCCACAGGGAGATGCCGATCGCAGCCAGCAGGATCCCCCCGGCCACGCGAATTCCGGTTCGGCCGCGTGATATTGTAGGCGCCTTCGATTCCGACTCAACAGGTGGCAGCCGCGCCGGCTGCCCGTCCGCGGCGCCTCCAGAGGTCGAATCGTCTACTGCTCCCATGGATGGCCTTCGGTACGACGCGTTCTGGGGCCGATCGCCACGGTGGCGCATGCGCTCATTCTCTGTATAATGGGAATCTCCAGGCAAACACGTCAGCCAGGCAGCCAGCCGCGGACATCCGCGCGGCGTCGAGCGAGAAGATATATATGAAAATGCCGTGCTATTGGGAAACGCTCTGCAGGCCGGGCCTGAGCACGGAATCTGACGCGGCAGTCAAGATGTAATACCCGACCTTGCGCTTATACACGAAGGTACGGCTTTTTGCGAGCGGATCCTCTGGAACTCGATCCAGGTAGACGGGGCAAAGTTCCTGGAGTGTGGGTGGGTAGAATCCGTGATCGAGGTAAAAACGGCGCAGGCTTATGCGCAGGAGAAGCTGGGTATCGTTCGATCCCATCTCCCGAAACCGCTGGTGCGCGACCGTCAGGTCCACGCCGAGTTGCTGGTTAATTGGATCAGGCGGCGGGACCGGGTAGATCGGAGCCGCGCCCGAACTGTTATGGGCCAGCGAAATGCACTGGTCTATGTACTGGCAATAGTCCAGCATGATCCGTCGCTTGTCTACACCCATCCATCTGACCATCTGGCCCATCTGGACAATTCGAGTCTGCGCGCCCATACCGAGCGCATTTCCATTCGCCATCGCTTCTCTCCAGTTCGGATTTGATAACAATTCGTCACGAGCGCGAAGCTGGAGCCACTTCTCTTCGTTGAGAATCGACTCAAACGAGGGCCGGCGTGCGATGACGTTCAAAATCCGATCTGCGGCGGAGCGAAGCTGGGCGGCATTGAGATGGTCGATCGCGTCCAGAGCGCTGCGGCCGCCACGAGTACGATACATGGTCCATACCTGAGCCGAATCCACCCCACCGCCCCGAATCAGGCTTTCGTCGAACGTGATCTGATCTAACGAAGCGGCTTCGACGGCCGGCCAATCGCCTTGAGCCGCGCAGTCGTGTGTCTGCAACGCAAGCAGGCGCTCAAGGACATTAAACTGGTCAAAATTTGACTGATCGCGCGTATCCTTGAGCGCGGGCTGATCGTAGTCCAGCTTAAGGCCCTCACGCAGGACAGCCAGCGCCTCCGCGTTCTGATTGAGAATCTGCCTCCACTGTTGCGGTGACGTACGGAATCCAGTGCGTGTGCGCATCAATGCGTTGGTCACGGCAGATTCGTTCTTAATCAGCCGCTTCGCTTCGCAATAGAGATCGTGGGCCTTGTTCCGTGTGATTCGGTCCGGTGGAGCGGCCAACAGAGGAGTATGAGTGATCGTTCGCCACCAGACCCAGGAGAAGCCGGCAATCGACAATCCAATTGCGATGAGCACCCGCACGGTGGTGGCGGTTACTGCCGCTCGCGGAGCTTTGCGCTTAGCTGCATCTGACGTCATGTAGCCTCTAGGAGCGTGCGCCTACAGTTACCCTGGCGGGTTCAGTACTTTCGATTGTGAGGACACTCTGTTGTTAAGACGTACGATCGTGCTCAATTGGTTGCCGCTTGTACTGCTGTTCGCACCGAGTTCCGCCTCCGCCGACATGGCCGTCGTCTGCATCGACCCCGGCCATCCTTCGGAGATAAACTCCGGCTACACTGCACAGAACGGCACAAATGAGACTCACATCGATTGGGTCGTTGCACAGAAGCTCGAAAGGCTGCTCCTCGACAAGGGATTCAGGGTTGTCATGACGAAGTCACGCGAGAAAGAGATCGTGCGTAACCGGGATCGAGCTCTCGTCGCAAATCGATGCAACGCCTCGATTATGGTCCGCCTTCACTGTGACACCGGCACGAGTCGCGGTTTCGCTGTCTACTATCCGGATCGTAAAGGTACTGTCGACGGTCTTACCGGGCCATCCCTTGACGTCCGTGGCAGAAGCAGACAAGCCGCTGAGGATCTGGCAGGCGCAATGCAGAAGGAGCTCGGCTCCAGGCTGCACTTTAACGGAGTAAAGGGCGATTCGCAGACACATGTTGGTTTGCGTCAAGGCGCGTTGACCGGATCGGTCTATTCACGCGTCCCCGTCGTTACCATTGAGATGGGAGTACTGAGTCAAAAGAGTGACGCAAGGTTCATCAAGTCGTCGGAAGGGCAGGACCGAATGGCCCAGGCCATTTCCGCCGGCATCGCAACCTATTTGAATGAGAATCCGGACCATTAGTCGCGAGCAGCGCGAACTCAACTCGAAAGAGAGACCTCCATGTCCAGCCCAGTAACCTCCGTTCAATTGATCGTCTTTGGGAAACGCTCGCAGACAGACTTTGGATCCGTGCTTTCGGATGTCGCGCAGGCCGGTTATGCGGCTATCGAGGCAGGAAACCTGTACGAGTCCCATGGCGAGCAGACCGTGCGAGCACTTCTAGCCGAACACGGATTGGGAGTGTCCGGAGCCCACTTCGGGTATGGCGAATACACAAAGCCGGACAAGATCAAGAGCCACATTCTCTACGCCAAATCGATCGGGCTAAAGCATCTCATGTGCTCCGGCGTTGCCGATGCGAAAAGCATTGAAGGCTATAAGGCCTCGGCGAAACTGTTCAATGAGGTCGGTCGAACTCTGGCGCAGGAGGGTCTGAGCTTCAATTACCACAATCATGCCTGGGAATTTGAGGACCTGGGCGGCGTGAACGGCATGGACATTCTCAGCCAGGAGACCGATCCGACGCTCGTCAAATTCAATATCGACGTGTTCTGGGTATGGTACGGACGTCACGACCCCGCCGCGTTCATCCGGAAGCACGCTGACCGCGCCGGCTACTATCACTTTAAGGACGGCAGGCGAGGGTCGGCCGACGACGGCAAGCCGCGACCTATCTTCCTGGAGCTAGGGCGCGGTGACGTGGACCTGAAAGCAACGATGGCTGCAGTTCGAGAAACCGAAGCAACACACCTTGTTTCGGAACAGGATAGCACGGAGTTAACGCCCCTGGAAGCCGTCACAATTAGCCGCGCCTACATGCGTGACAAACTGGACGTATAGGGCCCTGAGCGCGGAGACTGCTCTGGACTGTCCAGCTTGTAAAGCCAGCAACCGTCGGTTATACTATATGGCGGGAGACGAAACCGCGAAGACGATACGAGACGGGAGACGGAATGCTGAGGGCTGAGGAGCGAATCGGGCCCTATACGCTGATACGCAAGCTTGGCCAAGGAAGCTTTGGAGTGGTCTGGCTTGCCGAGCGGCGCGGTAAGTTCCTTACAACGCAAGTAGCGCTAAAGATACCTCTAGACGAGGAGCCCGATCTCCAATCGATTCAACAGGAGGCTCAAGCCTGGCTTCAGGCAAGCGGACATCCTAACGTCCTGCCGGTCCTGGACGCGGACGAATATGACGGGCAGATCGTCATAGCGAGCGAACACGCGCCCGACGGGACGCTCGCAGAGTGGATGAAGAGGAACGGCGGCAAGGCGCCAACTGTCGAAGCGGCGGTGGGAATGGCTCAGGGTATTCTGGCGGGCCTCGAGCATCTTCACGGACGCAAGATGATACATCGGGACCTGAAGCCGGGAAACGTGCTGCTTCAAGGAGATACTCCTCGGCTCACCGATTTCGGAGTTTCCCGTGTCCTTCGGACCGTCGGCTCCATGAACGTTGCCGGCACGCCCGCTTACATGGCGCCGGAAATGTTCGACGGTCTCTTTTCCGAGCAGACCGACCTGTGGGCGGTCGGGGTAATGCTTTACAAGATGCTCTCCGGCTCGCTCCCCTTTTCACAGCAAGGCTGGGGAGCCCTATACGCCGCGATCAAGGAGGACGAGCCAGATCCCCTTTCTGCGCAGATTCCCGAACGCCTCTCTCAGGTCACGACTCGAGCGCTCTCCAAGGGCCCCGGCGAGCGATTTGAATCCGCTCACGCCATGCGCCTTGCCCTGGCGCCTTCCATCGGGGAGGGAATGCCAGCGGAACCCGACTTGGTGGATGGACTATATCCTCGGACGACTTCGCGCTCCCCCTCTTCTTCGTCTCCCACGCATGGCGCCGGCTTCGATCTCGGCCCACACACCGACTCGTTGCCTGATACCGGGTCGGAACTGCCGGTCGCGGCGGTCGCCCACGATCGATCCCTCTCCGACTCGTCATCTGGCTCAGTGGTTGGAACCAGGCGCCCGTCGGCGAGCGGTCCCCGCCTCACCTTCTGGCCCTTCTCGAGCAGCCCACAGCCGCTTCGCGCATCAGAAGTCGATGGGGCCGAAGTCACGTGGATTCCTCGGGGCGAGTTCGCAATCGGAGACGCGGACCAGATCGACAATCCAAGAAGGCGGATGTCTCTCGACGGATTCTGGATCTATCGCCGTCCCGTTACGGTCGCCATGTACCGCGCATTCTGCGTCGCAACCCGAATTCCAATGCCTGAACCCCCTCCCTGGGGCTGGATCGACGACCACCCCGTGGTCAATGTGCGCTGGCAGGACGCGGTCGCGTATTGCAAATGGGCACGCGTCTCGATCCCCACGGAGGTACAGTGGGAAAAGGCCGCAAGGGGCGTCGATGCGCGCAGGTTTCCCTGGGGCGGCAACTGGGATCCAAACCGATGCCAATGCTCCCGAAGCAACTATGCGGATGCGGGAAGCACCGCTGCAGTCGGCACTTATCCCGCAGGCGCGAGCCCTTTTGGCGTTCTTGATGTCGCCGGCAACGTATGGGAATGGTGTCATGAGATGATCGATGGAGGGTCGCTTCGGGGCGAGTCGGCGTCGGGTCCACGCCGCGTGCTTCGCGGTGGTTCCTGGGAGGCGAACATTCCGTCTGACTTTCGCACGTCGTTTCGGCAGCGCCAGTTCCCTTCGTACATGTACTACACAATAGGGTTCCGGTGTGTGCTCAATGATGAATGATTCGCGGCTTCCCGTGAGAATGAGGACAACCTGATGGGCTTTCGCCTCGGACCCGGATACCACAAGAACACGGCTCGTGCCACGCCTCCCTGGTGGGCAGTTCTAATCGGTGTTTTGGTCGCTGGAGGGGTGGGTTGGCTGGTAGTGCGGGCGATCTTCGGCGGCTCCTTAAAGCAGCCGGCGGGCGACATGGAGCTGGATTCACGCCCTGTCATTATCTCGCTCCAGCAGCTCGGTGAGCTGCATACTGTTAAGGTAAATATGAAGGACGTCCTGCGCAAGTCATCCGACCTACCGGCGGAGGGCTGGGCTCAATCCGTGCCCGGCGCCGACGCCGTATCGCGCTGGGCAACGCATAATGAAGCGCTAGTCGTGGCGGAAGGCTCGGTCGAGGCCGGAATCGACCTCTCCCACCTGTCGCCAAAGGATGTCGCGCCCGGCCGCCTGAGTGACGGCAGAAAGGGGCTTCGCGTCCATCTCCCAGCTCCCGTAGTGTTTGCTCCCAATGTGCGGATCAGTGTCGAAAAGACGGAAAGCGGGCTGATGTGGAGGGACCAGAACATCGTTCCCAAAGCTCAGGCGGAGGCGTCTCGACGTTTTATCGATGCTGCCGAAAGGGACCACATCCTCGACCATGCACGCGAGAACGCGCTTCTACGCCTGCAGCAAACGGAGCAGCTCCTGGGCAATCGCAACGTGGAATTCTACTTCTAATCACCACCGGTTTACACAGTAATTCACCCAGCTGCCCCTCTGTTCGGATTCCGTAGTGGCCAATTTTACAGACAGGCCAAAGTACCAGAACAATTCTCCGCCATACCCGTCGTTCTAACTGTTTGCAGGACCGTACATTCCTCGCAGGCGCGTGGCTTCAATCGATCGCTAATATTGGAGTGCCTGTTTTGCGCGCATCACTCGCTAACAATCATTGTAGTTGATCGAGAATCTGTGGAAGAACAGTGGTAGAAACCTCGAAAATATGCGGGAGAGTATCGATGAAGATCGCGAAAGAGACGTGGATCATCTTGGCTATCGGCCTGGCAGACCTGGTTACAACCATCCTGTTCATACGGTACCATGGCGCACAGGAGGCTAATCCACTATTCAAGCGCTATTGGGAGATGGGTATAGCCGCCTTTGTGGGCGCGAAGGTTGCGATGCTGATCGGTCCGTTGTCCGTTCTCGAATGGGCCCGTCGTCGAAATCCACGTTTCGTCTCCTTGGCACTCCGGAGCGCGATCGTCGGCTATGTTGGAATGTACGGCGTCGGTTACGCTCGGCTGAACTACATTGAGAACGCTCACCCAACGTTCACGGCCACCATCGGCCATCGTCACATGATGTCACGGCGTTTCGCAGAGAGAATGCGACGTGGATTTCGGTCTGCACGTCAAAACATTGTCTCCGAGCGACCGGATACGTCCGAGACCGACATTATGGCGTATTGACGATTGGCGCCAGTTGGAGCGGTCTATCCGGAGGCTTTGGAGGCGGAGCGTAAATCGTCAGCCTCGCCGGACCAGAGCCGTTTTCCTCGCTTTGCCAGAGCACCAGATATCCTTGCAGTATAAGGCGGGTTCGCGGGTCGAGGTCCACGCCGTCTTCAAACATATTGCTCACGGCAACGTATCGATAGAACCGGTGTCGAAGCCTTTCGAGAAAGTCGTGCTTCGGCTCGTGTATCGGGAGCACCTGGAACTGCGAGTCGTGCGACGGAACGCGACCATGGTAAACCAGATACCAGCGCGCAACGGATACAGGCTGCGATCCGACAATGATCTTATCCCCGGCCCTCCATCGCGATCCGAGATATCGCGCGGCGGCCGGCCATCTTGATATCTGCGCGCGCGCGTCCATGCCAGGCAGCGGCTTGTGGGGAGTCCACCGGAGAACCGGGACCGCCAGCACGATTAGCGCCAGCAACGCCAGTGGGCGCCAGATCAGGCCGGCGGCGGCAACGGCGTAACCCCCAAGCAGAGTGAGAAACGGCAGGCAAGGCGCCAGGTACTCCGGTCCGATGATGTGAGCGCGGTGTGATGTGATGAGCAGCAGTGCGGTAAGGCTAGCGAGCGGCGCAAGGCTCATGTGTAACTTGCGCGAGGCCGCGAGGCCCATTAGCACCGGCACACCGACCGCATAACAGGCGAAAAACGGCTTGTAGTCGTTCCAGTACCAGTAGAGGTACGCCCATTTCGGAGCTACCGGAAATACCTGGCTCCCCACATTGACGGGGAACGATTCTGAGTTTCGCATCTGGATATAGTGGCGAAGCATGTTGACCGACTCGCCGTGCAGCCCGCTCGGCCAAATGAACAAGACGGTTACTAGGAACAGCGCCGCGCCTACCCCAAGCCCCAGCATAATGGACTTACGCCCCTTCGCAGTTTGCAGGTCAGTCAATAGTATCAGAGGCGCGGCGACGATCACCGCCGGCACTGCAATGAAGAACATCTCAGAAGTAACGAATAGAGCGCCTAGAGCCGTTAATGCGCCCGTGATCCAGCCCCAGTTTCGACTTCGAGTGAACTCCGCGAGGCACCAGAGCAGCAGCAAGAACTCGAGAATTATCGGAGCCCAGGGCAGAGCGTGAGAGGCCATCCGTACGATTGCCGGCGTGATCGCGACGAGCGCGGCGCAGCCAACGGCGATCTCCCGCCGCCTGTCGAAGAGCGAGAGCCCGCAGAGATAAACGGCCGCTACAAGCAGGCCGCCGGAGACAATAAACGGCATACGTATCGTATGGTCCGCTGCGCCGAACCGGTGTGCGAACTCGATTAGGTCCGCCGTCAACGGAGCATGATAGTGCCGGGCCGCAATAAGACGGTCCGGCTGACGAGGGTCGTTCGAGCGATCCCAACGATTGGCCTCGAACCCGCTGGTCGAGGCTAGCGCATAGTCCGCCTCGTCGGAAAACAGATCGCCGGAAGCATGGCGATAGAATCCGAACGCGGCAATCGACGCGAGGATAGAGCAAACGAGGAGATCGATCCAGAGAAGCCTGCGGGGCGCGACGGCTCGATCGTAGGGCACAGCGTCTTGCATTGCCGGCTCTTCCACCGGAGCGTGATCTGCCTCGCCCGGCGGATTGATCGGCGTTTCGATATCCATGTCAACCTATGAAAAAATGGGTTTAGAACTGCGGCATTAGTTGCGAGATTGCTCGGCAGATTTCCTGCAATTGATCGCGGGCGCCACGGTCATTCAGTCTTAGCAACTTGTTCGCAAGATCGTCAATTGTATCCGAAGGCCATAGGACTTGTATGAGACACGGGGCCGCAGGCCACGAAGCGACGGGCGTACGCCCGTCGTGGCCCAGTACACCGAGAATTGAGTGACACTGCGCGGGCGCGGCGTCGCCGGCGCCAGTTCGCTCCCGCTGAGCGCGCAGCCCCGCAATACCGCCGCATTCGTCCCTGTCACACATAGCTGGCGTCCGACGGGAATTCTCCGCTGATAAGCCAGCCACAACACTCTGTGGAAACATCGCGTACGCCGTCAGTGTCAAACGGGTACAGGCATAGGTGCGGGAGGGAGGCGGTTGAATGTCGGTTTTCGAACGGATCCGAGCGACGGTCGGCGCACTCGCGACTGTGTCGCTCACTATAGTGGGCGCAAATGCCGCAGCGCAGAACGCTCCCGCGAAACCAGGGGTCCCGACTGCCCAGGAGGCCGAGTTCTTTGAGACGAACGTTCGACCCGTCCTGGTAGAAAAGTGTGTCGGTTGTCACGGGCCGAAGCGCCAGCAGGGCTCACTTCGCCTGGACTCACGCGCTTATATTCTCGCCGGCGGCGGCAACGGCCCCGCGATCACCAGCGGCGATCCCGACGGCAGCTTGATGATTAAGGCCATTCGCTATTCGTCCGCCCTAAAGATGCCGCCAGGCGGGAAGCTGAAAACCGTTGAGATTGCTGCACTTACCGATTGGGTCCGTGTGGGTGCGCCCTGGCCGGAGGTGAAGGAAGTCGCGAGTCAGACGGGTGGATCTGTTCCGAGAGTGGGCGATCCGCGCGCGGCGCACTGGTCATTTCGTCCAGTAAAGCGTGCATCGCCACCACGTGTTAAGAACCGGGCCTGGATAAGATCCCCGATCGACCAATTTATTCTCGCTCGCCTCGAGGCGGCATCGTTGACTCCGGCGCCTCAAGCGGACCGCCGCACACTCATTCGGCGCGCATCGTTCGACCTTACGGGGCTGCCACCCACACCGGATGATATCCGAGTGTTCCTCAACGATACTTCGTCCAAGGCATTCGAGAAAGTTATCGATCGTCTGCTAGCGTCGCCGGCATACGGGGAGCGGTGGGGACGTCACTGGCTCGACGTCGCGCGCTATGCCGATACGAAGGGATATGTGTTCACCGAGGACGCCGTCTATCACAACGCATACACCTACCGAGACTGGGTAGTTCGGGCCATCAATGAGGATCTGCCGTACGACCAGTTCATCATCCAGCAGATCGCCGCGGACCGGCTGCCACTAGGTGATGATCGACGGCCGCTTGCGGCCCTGGGTTTTCTGACGGTCGGACGGCGTTTCTTAAACGACCCCGTATTCATCAATGACGATCGGATCGATGTCACCTGTCGCGGCCTGATGGCGCTGACTGTCGCCTGTGCTCGCTGCCACAATCACAAGTTCGACCCGATAAGTGCAAAGGACTACTACTCACTCTACGGAGTATTCGCCAGCAGCTCCGAGCCCAATCCTCCTCCCGCTATCTCGCCGAGACGGATTTCCGAGCCGTATGAAAAGCACAACACGTCGGTGCGAGAAACTCAGGCGAAGTTTGACGCTACTGTCAAGCAGCAGGTTGCCATATTGCGCGACCGCATTGAGAAGACTCCCGCTGCCGTGCCGGACGTCGTAAAGTCGGTACTGCAGTCGATCCGGCCGGAGGTCCTCCCGGACTCGGGCCAGTTCGCGAAACTCGTCGGCGAGTTCGACGCGGATGCGAGGAAGAACCTTCCCGCGCTTAGAGCGACACTCGATGATCTGGCCAAAAATACGCCGCCTCCGCCGGAGTTCGCAATGGCGCTTCAGGACAACGACAAACCATTCGACCCCTATGTCTTCATCAGAGGCAGTCCGGACAACCGGGGCGAATCGGTCCCTCGTCGGTTCCTGGAATGTATCGCGAGCGATGGTCGGCAGCCTTTTAAGGACGGCAGCGGTCGCCTTGAGTTGGCTCGAGCAATTGCTAACAAAGACAATCCATTGACGGCGCGCGTCCTCGTCAACCGTGTCTGGCTATATCACTTCGGCTATGGAATCGTACGTACGCCTGGTGACTTTGGAATGCGCGGTGAGCTTCCCACGCATCCCGAACTACTGGATTGGCTAGCTGCCTCGTTTGTTGATAGCGGCTGGTCGCTGAAGAGGCTGCACAAGGAGATCATGCTGTCGAGCGTCTACCAACAGAGCAGTCTGGGCTCGGGGCAGGCAGTCCGTCTCGATCCGGAGAACCGGCTTCTTGCCCATCAAAACCGGCAGCGACTCGATCTCGAGGCGCTGCGAGACTCCATCTTGTTTATCTCCGGTCAACTGGACAAGGGAATTGGCGGTCCGGCCGTTGAGATAACGACGGCGCCGTATTCGACGCGGCGGACCCTTTATGGCTTCGTCGACAGGCAGAATCTTCAGGGGCTGTTCAGGACGTTCGACTTCGCAAGCCCGGACACAAGCAGTGCGCAACGGTATCGTACAACTGTGCCGCAACAGGCCCTGTTCATGATGAACAGCCCGTTCCTGGTCGAAGAGGCGAAAGCTTTCACAAAGCGGGAGGAAATTCGCACTATATCGGACGGTCGCGCGAAAATAATCGTTGCGTACGGTATGCTACTCGGCCGCGATCCCACGCTGGAGGAGATCGCCTCGGGCCTGCGGTACCTGAAGGGCGCCGAGCAGATTCGACCCGTTAGGAACGCGTCTACGTCTGCTCTGACGCCCTTGGAGGAGTATTGTCAGGCACTGTTGATGACGAATGAGTTCAGTTTTGTTGACTAGCGTCGCTTAGATGTCAATTCATCAGGAGGACACTGCACGCCTGGCGGCCCTTGGGAGTCTCGATGGACTCGTACGTGACTTCCTGACCTTCTCTCAAGGACTTGAATCCGTTCATATCGATTGCGGAATAGTGGACGAAAACGTCCACGCCGTCTTCGGCTTCAATAAAGCCGTAACCCTTTGCGTCATTGAACCACTTCACCTTGCCTGTCGAATTCATTGCTTTGTGCCCTCTTCACGTGCTCCGGTGCGGCGGAGAGACTTCGTAACGAAACGTAGCGGCAGTACTGGTAGTACCCAATGGCGCTAACCTTGGGGCTGTGTCGGCCGTATTAAGATAAATGCGGTGCTACGTTTGAGCTAATTGTCTGCAGGAATTGTGCCAGTCCGCCACGTGGGATTCACAGCCGGTCAAATCCCGCAATGTTGATGGCAGCGGTTCGCGTTTCGTGCAGGACGCCTGTGGCGCTTGCAATTCGCCGAGGAATCCAGTACAATTTAGCCAGGCTTTCGATGGCGTTTTTGTCATCTCATGCCGAGAATGGATTACTAACAATTCCCATGGACTTGTGGGTGTCGGCAGCCCTCAACACGAGTACTATTCACAGGTCCGGCCTCAAGCCGCCTGGAAACCCAAGGAGCTACAAAACTGATGGCAACTCTCGAGATACCCACGGCTTCCGGCGTCACGCTGAGCGAACGCGCCGCGGAGGAGATTCGCGGCCTGCTCGATCGCCAGGGCAAATCCGAGGCGGGGCTTCGCGTCTTCGTCTCTGGCGGAGGATGTTCCGGATTGAACTACGGCATGGCCATAGACGATAGCATCGAAGAGGGCGACTTTACCTATAACTGTCACGGTGTGAAGGTTATCGTCGATCCTCTAAGCGTCAACTATCTCAAGGGCGCTTCCGTCGACTATGTCGAAGATGTCATGGGCGGGGGCTTTAAGATAGACAACCCGAACGCCGTCCGCTCCTGTGGCTGCGGGAGCTCGTTCTCGACAGAAGAAGAGTCGGCCGAAACCGCGGGCGGCGGGTGTTGCAGCTCGGAACCCAGCACAGGCGGCGGGTGCGGCTGCCACTAGTCTCGAGTCGCAGGTGACTTCGGGCCGCATAGGCGAAGCCTGGCCCGAGAATGATATGGTCCCAAGGAAGCGCGAGGGTTCGCACCCTCGCGCTTTTCCGCGCCATTTGCCGTCGTGATTATTGCGTTCCCGACTTGAATCGGAATTGCTTAGCTGGTAAACTTCCTTGTTGATTCCGGCTTCGGACCGACCCGCTCAGGAGGCTCCCGCCACTCATGTACAATCCCGACAATCCAATGATCGTACAATCCGATAGGACCGTTCTACTCGAGGTCGACAATCCGCGATACGAGTCTTGCCGCGACCAGCTTTCCGCCTTCTGCGAGCTCATCAAGAGTCCCGAGCACATCCATACCTATCGTCTCACTCCACTCTCTTTGTGGAATGCGCGCGCCGCGGGCATGACCTCTGAAGAGATGGTCGACGTTCTGAACGATTTCACGAAGTATGACGTTCCCGGCAATATCGTCCACGACATCCGGGACTATGTCGGGCGCTACGGCCGGCTAAAGCTCTTCAAAGAAGACGGCTGCCTGCTTCTGCGCGCGGAAGACAACCTGTTGATGACGGAGATACGCCACAACAAGGCCATTCAGCCGTTTCTGCTTGCGCCGCGCGATGCTCGAACGGTGGAGATACCTCTTCTAGAGCGCGGAAGGCTAAAGCAGGCGCTCCTAAAGATTGGTTTCCCGATCGAGGACCTCGCCGGCTACACGCAGGGGGATCGATTGGAGCTACGGCTCCGAGAGATTACCAGGGCAGGCAAGCCGTTCCTACCTCGCCCATATCAGGAAGAGGCCGCCGGCGCCTTCTGGGCAGGGGGATCCGCGGCGGGCGGTAGCGGAGTGCTCGTTCTCCCATGCGGCGCTGGCAAGACGATCATCGGTCTACAAACCATTGCAAAGGCGCAGATGCAGACACTGATCATATGCACCAGCATTACTGCCGTCCGGCAGTGGCGCGACGAGCTGCTGGATAAAACCAGCCTCACAACGGAAATGATCGGCGAGTATAGCGGTGAGGTAAAGGAGATCAAGCCGGTCACGCTCGCAACCTATCAGGTCCTTACCGTTCGCCGTGACCCTAAGAAGGCGAGGGGCAAACGGAACACGGGAGTGATTCCGGACCAGGTCGGCGGTGGTGCGGATCTGGTTCCGGCCGCTGAGACTGATTGGGACCTGCGAGCGCTTAGCGCGGATTCGGCGGAGCAGGCGGCAGGCTACCTCAATCTGGATCTGTTCAACCGTCAGAACTGGGGCCTGATCATCTACGATGAAGTGCACCTGCTCCCGGCGCCCGTCTTTCGCATTACCGCCGAGATCCAGGCCAAGCGAAGGCTGGGTCTCACTGCGACGCTGGTGCGCGAAGACGGCCGCGAAGACGACGTTTTCGCGTTGATCGGTCCCAAGAAGGCAGACGTTCCGTGGAAGGTACTTGAGAAGCAGGGCTGGATCGCCACCGCAATCTGTACCGAGATCCGTGTCGGACTTCACGAGGACAATCGTCTCGAGTACGCGGTCGCGGAACAGCGCGAGAAGTTTCGGGTCGCCTCGACAAATCCGCTCAAGGATGAGGTCGTTGAGGTACTGCTCGAGCGCCACCGCGACGACAGCGTGCTGATCATCGGACAGTACCTCGACCAGCTGGATATCATCACCCGGAGGTTCGGTGCGCCGGTGATTACGGGCAAGACCCTCCAACGCGATCGGGAGCGGATTTATGCGGCGTTCAAGGCTGGAGAGATCAAGCTGCTCATTGTCTCGAAAGTCGCCAACTTTTCAATCGACCTGCCGGACGCCAACGTCGCGATACAGGTGTCCGGCACCTTCGGATCTCGACAGGAGGAGGCGCAGCGACTGGGTCGCATCCTACGCCCGAAGACCGACGGTTCGATTGCTCACTTCTACTCGATCGTCACACGTGAAACGAGAGATCAGGAGTTCGCGACGCACCGCCAGCTATTCCTGACCGAGCAGGGTTATCGCTACGAGATCGTGGATGCCGAAGACCTGTTGCACTGCAAGCACGCCACGTGAAACGGCGAGCGAAGGCGCGGCCTAGCCTGCTCTATTCATCGACAACTCACTGGTAACAACGTAGCTTCGTGCGTCCGTGCCCGTCATGAAAAGACTAGCCTAGCGAGTCTTCGGCCGCTGCTTCGTTGTGGGTCGGTGGGCTTTGAGAATCCGATCCAGCTCCGCCGCGAAGCCGGCCGGCGATGGCGTGAACTCTATCGTGCCGAGGACCCTCCCGTCCGCGTCCATAACGAAGACGGCCGGAATCGCCGAAACCTTGTATTTCTCCGCGATGGGACCCACCTCTTTGCGATCCACATCCAGTTTAAGCGGAACAACCTGTTCCGCGAGCTGCACGACCTTCTTGTCCGGATAGACCCGACGGTCGAGCTCTTTACACGAGGTTCACCAGTCCGCATAGAAGTCCGTGAGGATCAGCTTGTGCGTCCTCTTCGCCGTGGCCTTGGCCACCGCAAAGCTTGTCTGCCAGTGAATCGTACTCGCGGCTCGGGCGACGATACCGGGAACAATCATGACAGCTGAAGCCGCGACCGCGGCCTGCCACCTTATTCTCACCATACGTTCCGCCTTTCATCTCCATACTCTAATCTCGTCCTACGGCTTATTTTGCCAGCCGTTCCATCAGTTCCGATTGCGAGCTCACATGAGACTGTCCCCGCTCGGGATGCAGCCGCACATAGTGCCCGTCGCCATGAAGCTCCCAGGCCTGGACATTGTCCCGGAGGCACAGCTCCAGCACGTCGTCTCGCAATGTAGCCAGCAGTTCCGGGCTATCGACCGGCGCGACGACTTCGATGCGGCGGTCGAGATTTCGAGTCATCCAATCGGCGCTGCCAATGTAGATCTCCTCATTTCCCGCATTTCGGAAGTAGAATATCCGGCTGTGCTCCAGGAATCGTCCGACGATCGATATGACCCGTATGTTCTCGGACAAGTGTGGGATGCCAGGACGCAGGCAGCAGATCCCGCGGATGATCAAATCGATCTTGACGCCCTTAGCCGAGGCGGCGTATAGAGCCCGGATGAGCTCCGGGTCGACGAGCGCGTTCATCTTCGCGATGATGCGACCGGGATTCTGCGCAGTGTGGGCCGCGGTCTCTCTGTCTATCATTGCGTGAAGGCTTTCGCGCAAAGTGATCGGCGCCACGAGAAACTTGCGGTAGGGCTGGTGCTTTGCAAAACCGGTCAGGTAGTTGAACAGGGCGGACGCATCGCGCCCGAAATTGTTGCTGCAGGTAAGAAGCCCGACATCCGTGTAGATTGCGGCGGTCTTTGGATTGTAATTGCCCGTGCCGACGTGAACGTACCGCCTGAGCCCATCGTCTTCACGTCGCACGACCAACGTTACTTTGCAGTGCGTCTTCAAGCCGATCAGGCCGTAGACGACGTGCACTCCGGCCTTTTCCAGCTGTCGAGCCCAGTTGATGTTGTTCGCCTCGTCGAACCGCGCCTTGAGCTCGACCAGACATGCCACTTGCTTTCCCGCGTCCGCGGCATCGATCAGTGCTTCCAGAACGGGAGAATCGCCGCTCGTTCTGTAGAGCGTGTGTTTAATCGTGAGTACCTGCGGATCGTCCGCGGCCCGTCTCAAGAAATCGGTGACACAGCTAAACGCATGATAGGGATGATAGAGCAGTACATCTCTCTCGCGGATCACGCTGAACATATCCTGCGCGCCGCGGAGCGGTAACGGGACCGCCGGGACGAGTGGCGAGTCCTTCAGCTCTGGGATGTCGATCGCCGTGATCGGGAACAGGTCGGCGAGGTTGAGCGGACCGTCGACGAGGTAGGTCTCTTCGTCGGTCAAATTCAGTTCGTCCTGAAGCCTGTGGACGACAGTCGCAATCGTACGACTCGAGCATTCCAGCCTTACCGCCTCACCCAAGCGGCGCTTGGCTAGCTCGCCCTCGATCAGTGCGAGAAGGTCGTCTGTATCCTGCTCGGCAAGCTCCAGGTCGGCGTCTCGCGTGATGCGGAACGGATACGATGCAACGATATCCATTCCGGGAAAGAGCCGATCGAGATGCGCGGCAAGGACCTCTTCGAGCAGGACGAAGTGCCATCGTTGCCCGACAATGGCCACCAGGCGAGAGAGCGTTGGCTTACCGGGAACCTTGACACGCGCGAAGTGGTCCCGCCCGGTCTGGGGATCGCGAACCATAACGGCGAGACTGAGACTCAGGTTGGAGATATAGGGGAACGGATGGCCGGGGTCGACCGCCAGTGGCGTCAGTATGGGATACACTTCCTCTTCGAAATACTGGCGGAGACGCTCCTTTTGAATCGCGTGGAGCTCCGCATAGGGTACGACTCGTACGCCGTGGCAGGAGAGCTGCGCCATCAGGTCCTGGTAACAACGAAAGGCTGACACCAGCATGGGCTGGAGTTTATCCTGAATGGCCTGGAGGGATGAGGACAGTTCACGTTCAGTAATCGCGCCAGTCTCTTCTACCGATCGATCGCGCATGCCGGGCACATGAATCATGAAGAACTCATCGAGATTGTTGCTGAAGATCGCCAGAAACTTCAGTCGTTCCAGTAACGGATGAGCGTCGGTACGCGCCTCCTCGAGGACGCGAGAATTAAAATCCAGCCAGCTTAGCTCGCGATTGAAAAATGGCTCGACGTTATCCTTTTGAACGTGATTTCGACGCATGGCAGCTATTCCACGACACTCTCTTCCGTGATCCACGGACGAGAGGTGTGCCGTATTCCACCTGCACGTGACAGCAAGCCCATCTCCGCAGCCAGGTCGCGAGGTAAGTTACCAACGGCGCGGAGGTCCAATCCGGACTCTTGTCGCGCCTGATCTAGCGTAATATCGTCTAGAAAGAGCGTGCCGTCGCGCAGGCAGATCCGGGGAATGTAGACGATTCGTCCCGGGCGTCCGTTCCGCATTACCTGGGTTAGAATGTCCTGGCCGGTGAGAAGTCCAGCAATGTGAATATCGCCGCCAAAGAACTCGTTCTTCACAACGCATACATCGAGACTCACGCCTTCGACCTTGTTGAGAAGATCGGCGAGACGCTGGACGGCAGCCGCCGGCATCTCAGCCGTCACAAGTGTCGCTGAAACGGGATGCGGCGCCCTGGCAGGCAGCTGGCGCATAATCGAGCGAACATCGTCGAGGAACAGACGCACCGTGCCGATACCGTCCTCAAGCTGCGGAAAGTCCTCATAATGGCCCGTTCCAGGGTAGGACTTCCCGGCAATGAAATACCACTCGTCCGCCAGCCAGGCGAACCGCGTGCCGAGGCGCTTCTCAAACTCGCGGCATCTGCGCGATACCTGGGCAATGACATCCCTCGCGTAGTCACGCTCCACGTGTCGCAGTCTGGGGAGTCGCTCTCGAAACCGCGTCATCCCGACCGGCACGATTGCGACAGATGGCACTCCGGCCCGCTTGCAACTGATGACTCGGTGCTCATTCGCCAGCGCGTCGAGAGTCTGGTTCAGATGGTCGCCGTCGTTTATGCCCGGGCAGAGCACGATCTGAGCGTGAGTGTCAATGCGATTGTCGGCGAGCTCCCGGATCTGCGGAAGGATGGGCGAAGGAGCGGCACGGCCCAATAGCGCGGCACGAAGGTCGGGGTCCGTCGCGTGCACGGACACGTACAGGGGCGACAACCTCTGAGCCAGGATGCGCGCCCATTCGGCCCGAGTCAAATTGGTCAGAGTAACGTAGTTACCATGCATGAAGGAGAGGCGGAAATCGTCGTCCATGAGATAGAGCGACTTGCGCATCTTCTTCGGCTGCTGATGGATAAAGCAGAAAACACACTTGTTCTTACATGTGTGAATTTTGTCTCCTAAATCCGACTCGAAAGTCAGACCGGCGTGCTCGATTTCCGATTTACGAATCGTAGGACAAATCAGTTCTCCGCCGCGGTCAATGGTGAGGCGCAACCGGGATTCGCCGGCGTGGAACTGATAATCGAGTATATCGAGTATCGGTTTGCCGTTGATCTCACGAAGCAGGTCGCCGGAGCGGACGCCGGCCCTTTCGGCCGCGCTCCCCTCCTCCACACCCGACACGATCAGGGCATTTACATTATTAAGAACGCTTTCCGACATAACTCTCTCATTCTACCGTATCCGGTTCACAATCGCCGGTCAATGGCCCCCTCGCGGTCACGGACCATCGATGGGCCCGGTCTCCTGCTTCACAACTTCCGGCGGCTGAACCGATTATCCGGCCAACTCTTCCGACTTGTCCAGGTAGAGCAGAGCCGTCGTAACATACTCCGCGTGGCTCCAGGTAAGCGGCGCCACCGACAGATGCTCGCCCGTGTAGGGATGAACCTGCTCGGGCAACACTCCGCTCGATGTACTCCGCTTCGTAACCCACAAGAGCAGTCCGAGCGGGGTTTCGAGGTCGCGCGGTTCCCGGGCGCGGGCGATGTAGTATTGCGCCGCCCAGAGCGTGCAGATCACCCACGGATTGCCCGGGACGTGTTCCACATCGTCCGTTCGCCGAAAATAGTAGTCATTCTCGTAACGCGCCATTCCTCCGATATCGGTTTGAACCCAGAGGCGCGATAGCGTTCGCCGCATTGTCGTCTCGATTCGCGGATCCGATGCACTGAACGCGCCGAACGCGAAGAGCGCGTAGACTGCGGCGTCGATCGTCAGATCCCGCTCATAGCGACCGTCGGGGAGTGGGATCAGGCGCCGCGCAAACCGGCTCGACGCTTCGTCCCATAGATGGGTGGAGATCGCCTTCCGAACCTCCTCCGCGGCCTCTGCGTAGACGAGTGCGCGCGCGTCGTGGAACAGGCGAGCAAATTCCGCGGCAGCCCGCAACGCGCCGTAGACCGTGCCGCAGGTATAGGCGTTGACGCCGCGGCGCTCCTCCCAGAGATCGTAGGAAGGCTGGGGAAGCCCCGTGTCCGGATCACGATACTCTACAATGAAGTCGGCGCAGGGAACGACGAGTTCCCGATACAATCCCTCGACGAACTCCAGGTCGCGGTTCACAGCGTAGTGTTGCCATAGCGACCAGATGACGAGCGCGGTACTGTCTTGCTGGAACGGCACCTCGTTATGTGTTCCGACTTTCCATGGGTGCCAGGTCGCCCCCCAGGAGCCGTCCGCGCTGTATTTGTGCATCAAGGCAGCACGATCCGGCGGCAGCATATCCCGGCAAAACTGAAAGAACCTTCGAGTGATGTCCTGGTAACCGAGCCGGTCCAGCGCCTGCGCCACCAGTGCCCCGTCCCGAGGCCACATATACGAGTAGTGCGCGCGCGCGGTCTGCAAGATGTCGGAATCGTTCGCGGCAATGATCGCCCCGCGATTGTCGACCTGCGTGCGCACTACGAGCAGGCTGCGTCGAAATAGTGATGCCATGGGCGCAGGCAATTGGTTCAGCCGGATGTCCTCGGACTGATTCCTTGTCCAGGCGATCCAGTAGTTCGCCGTTCGCTCGACGAGAGCGTCGAAGCCCGCGCTGAGTACGCGTTGATGCAGATGCGTGACCTCCGCGAGCGAGTGCCCGACACAGATCCACGATCTGATGGTCTGAGTGGAGTTCGCGGCGAGCTCCACGCGAAAGCTAAGCGCCGAATCGACCGACCCCTGCTCTACCGGGTTCATCGAGAGCGCGCCGTCCTCGGCGTCTCTCCACGTTCCCTCCGCGCCTTGAAAGCCCTTGATACCCGTGGTGTATTGGAACAGCCCGAGGTCCGCGGCCATGCCGGAGATCAGAAAATAGTTATCGCGCTTGTAATGAATGATCGCATCGAGGTAGGGATTGTAGAATGCCGTGTCTCCGATATCCGTCTCCGCCAAATTGAAGTCATGGCACAAGAACAGACGAGCGTCCACGGCATGAGTAGACCGGCTCGAAATCTCGAACCGTCGCATAAGTACGTTGTCACGATGGAGAACGCAGTCCGCCATCGTGAGGTCGAGTGCCATCTCACGGTGCTCGCATCGGACCCGCGTGACGAGAGTATCCTCCTCGTAGTCGATGTCCTTTATCCAGGATGGATCGCCCAGCCAGGCAAATCGGCCGTCGCACCAGACGCCGGCCCGGATGCGATTGCCGCTAAGATGGTTCAAGAGGCCTACATACGGAAAGGTGAAGTCGCGAACAGCGAGCTCGCTATCGAGAGCAACGAGGATGTTGCCGTTTCCCAGGACAAGCGGTCGAGGCATGGCATGGTCTCTGAGGATAGAGCCCGTACGGGCTCTATCCTGCTTCCCTTCTGGATGCGCCACCCGCTAGTCGTTTGCGGCTGCGGTCGCCATCTGCGTAACCGTATAATCGTCCTTCGTGCGGGCGAGCACGTAGGTGAAATAGATTGTCCGCTCGATGGCCGAGTTATCGGTATAGATATGCCGGCCGGTGAGGGCATAGACACCTGCTGCGCGCTTGTGAATGTGGTCAGCGACAAATCGCAGAGGCGTGGGCGAGTTGTATGCTGCTCGCGTGATCGCGAGCAGGTCTCCAGCCTCAAGCGAATACTGATACTTTCCACGCAGGACGATCGCGATCGGAGACTCTTTGCGCACGTGACGCGCTAGCGGCTCGACGTCGCCTTTCGTCCACGACCGCGTGATGTCTGTGATCACGGCGCCCAGTGCCGCATCTGCCGTCAATTGTTCACGCACTCGGTAATCCGCGCCCTCGACGTTTCGTTCCGCCATGTAATCGTCCGCACCGAGATCCCGCCATCCATCCAACTCCCCTCCCTTATAGAGCGGCGTAGGTGTGTATAGCCTCTTCGGTCGGGCAATGATCACTGTCGCGCCGTTGACATACCGAGATCCCGTAAGGTCATCGCAGAAGTAGTATGGTGAGTCATAGCGAGAGGAGAGAATGGACCGATCGCGCGGACCAGGGTATGGATACGATGGATCGGAACCCGGATAGGGAACCCGCGGGTAGCCTGGATATCCGTAGGGATCGTACGCGCCGGGAAAGTATCCGCCCGGGAAGTAGCCAAACGGGTAGATGAGGCCAGGGTTCCCGTGCGATGATGTTAACGAGCCCTTCGCTGCCGAGCTCTCATGCGTCCGGTTATAGCGATCCAGGCTGGTTATGCCGCCGCGCTGAAAGCTGCCGGCAGCGGATCCGTGCCCGGTCATCCCGGACGTTCCGGATCGATCGCCTCGTGACGACGAGCCCGGAGCCGATGCGGAGGACGAGTGTCCGCCGTCAGATCGCGTCGGTCCGGCGCTGGATGGCGCAGGGGACGGGTGGCCGCCCTGACCTCCCGATGGCTGGGATGCAGGGGGCTGTGAGCGATTGATCTGCGCTCCGGCAGCTGCGGGTATCGACAGGCCAACTGTCGTCACCACTACGATCGCGGCAGATACTCTCTGGTAAATTCCAAGAACCATCATGGTTTTTGCCTCCCAACGAGAGGCGCCTGCCGGTCCATTCTGGCGGAAGGCTCCGGGTTGGGCGAGACCTCGAGTACTCATATTATGCGGTTTCGAGACGGCGATGTCAACGATTTACCGTTAGTCCGTATTACGCCAGGTGGCCGGTAAGGGTTGCCAGCGGAATGAATTCCGCATCGGGAGGGGCTTCGTCCGAGCCGAAATGCGCACCTCCAACGGCTCCGATCGCTCCCGCCGCTGAAGTTTCGAGCAGGCGCACACCGGCAACCGTACCGATCAGGTGCGATCCTCCAGTGAACTCGACACGGATATAGTTGCTTGTATAGCCGTTCAGCAGGCGTCCCTTTTCACCACTCGCGGGACTCGAATTGCCGAAGCGGTCGTGCTCGTCGTTTCCACTCAGCCCCGATTCGACGTCGACGGTAACCGGTTCCTTGCCCTCCACCAGAACGTCCAGAGTTCGCCCGATGTATCGCTCGATGAACCTCTGCTGTGTCTCACGGCATGCCGCTGCTAGCTCCTTGCTTCTTGCTTCCTTCTCCGCTTCGGGAATCTGATTCCTAAACTCCGCCGCTGGAGTGTTGGGTCGCGGCGAGTACCGAAACAGGTGGGCGCGGGCGTAGCCGACCTCACGTACAACGGCAAGCGTATTTTCAAATGCCTGCCGATCCTCACCCGGGAACCCAACCATGATGTCGCTCGTGATGGCGAGGTCCGGCAGCCGCGATTTGGCGTCGTGGCACAGCTCGAGATAGTACCCCTGATCGTATGGACGGTTCATCGACCGCAGGACCCCGGTGTCGCCGCTCTGAAGCGGTATGTGAAGATGGCGACACAGTCTGGGCTCGGATGCAAAGGCGTCCAGCAGGCGTTCGGTAACCTGCGTTGGCTCGATCGATGAAAGGCGAACACGCTCAATGCCCGGCACCTTCGCAAGCCGCAGGAGACAATCGGCCAGATCGATGGGGCAATCCGGAACTGCTCGTCGCGCTGGGTCCGACAGATCGGTATGCCCCACCGCAAGAGATCCGGCGTCCAGGCGTGAATCGCGATCTGCTCGAGGAAGGTCCGCACCCAGAATTGGAACAAAGTTGTCCTCACCATACGCTCCGACGAGCACGCCCGTAACCACGAGCTCGCGGTATCCTTGCGCCGCTCGCTTCTCGGCCTCCGCAACGATCTCCTCGAGTGCGCGGGAAACCATGTACTTACGCGTGTACGGTATGGAGCAGAACGTACAGAACACGTTGCAGCCATCCTGGACCTTGATCGTGGCGCGGGTACGGCGCGCGGCAGGCGGCGCCGGCGCGCATGAATCGCCACGTGAGATTTGGTTCTCAAAGTGGGGATAGGCTCCGAGAAGGTACTGGAGCGTCTCCAGCTTGCGATGGTTCGGTACGACGAGCGTCGTCTCATCCACCGTCTCGCCCTTGATTCGCGCCATCTCACCGTAACAGCCGGTCATGACGACGATCGCGTCCGGGTTCTGGCGCGCGAGCTTTCGTACCATCTGCCTCGACTTACGCTCTGCCGCAACCGTTACCGAACAGGTGTTGATAACGTAGACGTCGGCCGCGACATTGAACTCAGTGATGGCAAAACCGCGCTCCTCAAAGTCGTCGAGGATGCGCTGTGTCTCATACTGGTTGACTTTGCAGCCCAGAGTCGCAAATGCAGCGGTCGGCACGGATCGGTGGCTCCTACTCGTTATTTCATCGAATTGTACCTGCGAACGGCGCGTTATCAAATGCCAGAACACTGCGAACCGGCTGGCGGGTAGTGGGGCCGAGATAGGTTGCCCAGTCGTGAAACTGCCCAGTACTAACCGCTAAACGTCGCCCAATCCGCCGCCTTGAGCAGGGCGCGCATTTGGTCGGGCGTCTGCTCCAGGCAGTGTGCGTTATCGATAAGATCGTTCCAGTCGATATCGTACCAGTTGCGCTTCCGCGGATCACAAACGCCTGCGATGTTGGATGAACGGACGGTGGAGGCTACCTCGGAGGCGAGATCCGCGATCTCGGCCGGAGTGGCCGTCCCGTTGTGAACACGCAGCCGTGCCGCTCCCGCGCGCAGTCCAGCGGCGAACTGGGTGCGATCCTGCAGCAGGAACCGCGAGGCGAGATCGCGCCTGTCCAGGCGGCGTGCCATCTCACTGAAACTCGCGGCCGCGAAATAGTACATGCTGTAGTGCGTGAAAAGCGGGAAATTCGGCATCGCCGCGAAGCAGCCGCCAACGAACTCTGCCGTCCAGTCCGCATCGGAGAGCGTAAGACCGGAGTATCCCGAGAGGCTCTTTGGTAGATCCGGCGAGTCCAGGCCGAGCTCAATGATCGAAGCAAGTCTCTCAATCCCAATTAGTGTCAGAGGTATTCCCGTGCTGAACAGCGGGTCCACGAATGCGGCTGCAGAGGGAAGCATCGCCCACGAATCGCCCGCCGCGAGGTTGGCACGGAAGGCAAGCCTCGGCGAGTACGTAAAATCGCGAATCGGTTCGGCGTCCGCGAACTGCGCGCCAATCGTGGGGTAACGAGCGAGAAATCGAGTCCATGCGGCCGGACCTTCCCGGAGTTTGATCTCGCTCGACATCCGATCGGTAACGGAAACGCCGGCGCTCGTAACGCCGTTTCCAAATCTGAGCACCCACATCCAGCCGTCGTCAAACACGTGGTGCAGTGCCGCGTCGTCCGGCGCGTAGGGCGGCATCTCGTCTGAAGCATACTGCGGCATCTGATCTACTCGGTGGACCCCGACGAAGTGCGAGAACAGCGCCTGTGTCTGGGGCAACCCCGGAAACGCGCTCTCCTCCAGATTGAGCGCTCGGTGAAGGAATCCGCGAGGACCGGTCCCATCGACCAGCAACCGGCAGGATACTCTCCACCTATTGCCACCTCTGGAAATCTCAACAACCGCGCCAGAAGCTCCAATCGTCTCCAGCGCCGCCTGCGTCTCGTCGACGTACTCGACCCCGAGCGCGACCGCCTCCTTGAGGAGGAAGTAGTCCACATCTGCACGGTACCAGTGCGTGTCACTCACCTCGTCATTCGGACTCGCCGCCACCAGCAGTTCGTTGGCCCGCTCTGAATCGGTCCGGAACTCGCGCCCGTACTCATGCTTATAGTAGGTAAATCCACGCTTCAGGCCGCAGGCTACGTCCGGATAGGCCCGCTGCCAGGATCCAAAAGTGGTGAGAGGAAGCAGTCGCGGAAGGTCGTAGCGACGGGCTATCTGCTCGAGGATGAGATTGGTAAGCGGCGAGGTCGATTCGCCGACGGCGAATCTGGGATGCTTGCCGCGCTCGACCAGCAGAACGGACATCCCAAGTCGGCGGGCGACCATTGCGAGAAGTGATCCACCAAATCCAGAACCAATGATGGCAAGATCGAAGTCGAGGTTCATGCTTCGGTTTGGCAGGCTTCGCACTCGATTGGCGGCGGAATCGTCTGCGTCCTGTTCATCTCGGCCAGCCTGCCCGCGCGCTCGGGCGAGCATTCGCAGGAGTAGAGCCGCTCGATATCCCAGAGATCCGCGAAGACTCTGCCGGCGGCAAGTCTCAACCCGAACTCCATGCACGCTTCCAGCGACCTGAGAACGGGCGGCGCGAAGTTGCCGGAGGCGGCCAGACGCTCCATGGCGCCGTTGCCGCCGCGTGTGGGAATCAGACAGCAGACCGAGGCCCCCGCATCGAATGCTGCCTCCAGCGACCGTTTCGCCCAGTACACGCCTTCAGTCTCGCTCATGAACGGTGGGCGCACAAGCAGAAAGACCCGGAGATCGATGTCGTGTAAGTGAAGGAATTCCGCCGAGCGGCGGAAATCGGCCAGGGTGAACCGCTTGTTGAGACTCGCCAGCGTCGCCGGATGCGCCGTCTCAAGTCCGATCGCAACCTCCAGCCTCGCTGAAAGAAGGTCGCGAAAGGAAAGCAAACGCTCCCCGACGAGCGCCGGGTGGCACTCCACTATCACGCGGCCGAACGGTTCGACCGATCGTGCGATGGACGGATAGTCATCGGGCGGCATCGCGCCGGGATCGAAGAAGCTGCCCGCGTTGTACAGCTTTATCTGCGCATCATAAGCATGCGCCCGGGCGGCGAAGTGCGGCAGCCGGTCAAGTGCGTGATCAATCTGCGCAGGGATCGCGCCGGCGGGAACCGACCTGTCGAGCGTGTTGATCCAGAGGTCGCACATCAGGCACCGATATGGGCACTCGCGATTGGTCAGAAAGATTGTCGCGGTTTGCAACTCACCGCCGGCTCCGGAAGCCTCTGTCTCGTGGAGAAACGCGTACGGCTTCCAGGCGTCGAGGACGTTCTTTGGAGGAGCTTCCGCCCGCATCTCCAGGACCCAGTGGTTCCGTTCGGACACTGCGGTCGGATATCCGATGATGGCAGACATGGGACCCTCTTCTTGAACATTCACACAGCATTGCCCGAAAGGCGCTCTGCCTCCGGATCCCATGCGACGCGCAGGCGCTCTTCCCACTGCCGCAGGAACACCTGTCGGCACCACGACTTATTGACACGCCACCGTTTATAGCTCTCGCCGCCAACGCCGTCCTGGAACCGTCGCTTTGGGTAGACGGGCATGTCCACTCCGGTCACGGCGCGCAGTCCGGCATGCACGACGTCTGCTTTGAGATGGTAGAGTCTATCGACGCTTCCGTCGAGAATCGTTTCAAATGGAATGGCGACCGCAGCCGAGATCGCCGCTCGGGTCGTGTAGGGCGAGAAGGCATCGAATCCGTACTTCTGCGCCGGTGCATACGTTCTGACATATGAGCGAGACAGGCCGCCGGAATATGTGAGGCTGTGCTTGATGGCATTCACGCCCCACCCCTCCTGGTACAGGAACGGGTTACGAAGAACGCTGGAGAGCGTAAGATCCGAGTCCTCGAGTGGATAGTCTTTCAGGTTCTCATCGCCTCCGTCACCGTCCAGCAGGTACTTAAGGTTAGGATAGCGGTCACGAATTCCGCGCAATAGGGACATTGCAGCGGCGGCGCACTCCACATCCAGCGGATGGTAGTCCTCGATAACGCGGATCGCCTCCTCGATATCGATGTCCTCCCGTGCAGCCCGAATGGTCTCCCACTGCGACTCCAACCCGAGGTCGCGAACAAACTCCCTCGCCTGCAACGCGTCCTGGCCGCCACCAAGGTCGAGCGTAAAGGCGCGGAGACGACCGCCATCCTCTCCCATCTCTCGGAGCGCCGCGCGAGCCATCAGCAAGACGGATGCGCTGTCGATCCCACCGGAGAATGCAACCGCGATCGGCTCGCCTTTGGGCACCGACGCCAGCCAGATCTTAAGGCCCTCGTAGGCTGACCGCACGTACCGCTCACCAAGGACGGCCACATCATTGGAGCCTTGCGCCAATGGAGGGTTAAAGAATCGGTGGTAGCGAGGGGCGGGATCGGGACATCCGATCTGATCAATCTCGAGTAGATAGTGCGCCGGTACCATCCGGGTGTACATGGGATCGAACTGCCAACCGATCTTCTGCGATTGGCACCACTCGTATAGCCGGTCGATCCGATCGGAGACAACCAGAAACGGTCCGTGGAACATCTTTGCGACGAAGTAACGGAGGGGCGATCCGATCGTCCGGGCAAGTCGGACGGTCTGGCCGTCTCTAGCTACGGCGGAGAAGTGGCCGCTGGTCGCTGCGAGCGTCGCAACATCACCGTGGCGAACCGCTTCCCTCAAATTCGATTCATCGGGTCCCTTCCACCCTGCGGTCTGGACGCCCGCCAGATCGATGAGCCTATCCACGCCCTGCAGCATTACCGTTCTCCTTTCCACGATCGATCGATCACCAGTCCACCTATGAGGGCTGAACGGCGAGTACCTCGTTCAATCTCCGGTATCTTAACATACGAACCTTAAAAGACCCTTAATTTGATGGCACAAAAGACATCGATCCGCCGGAATGGCCCGGCGGATCGATGCAACGGATAAGGCAAACGCGCTTTGAGCTTCAGACTCCGTACGGACCACCGCGAGGCGCGATGTCCGGCAGCGCCTGTCGGATCGACCGCAGCCACGTCTCGGCTGTAGATTTCGTGGTCGTACCGTTTATCTTGGCATCCTGCGGCTTCACGTCGAGAAGATAGTAACGGCGGACGGCGATAATCTCTTTGCCGCCCTTGGAGACAATGCGGATATCACTGGGTCGCAGTGGCGGAGCCTGTGTCCGATTCAGTATCTCGACCGTCCGCGCATCCAAAATCGCGCATCGTTCATACGGGTTGTGACCGTCGGCATCTGCCTTGACATAAATGATCTCGTGCCCACCAATGCCCCAGAGGTAGGTACCGCTCACTTCGACATGGGGAAGAGGGGGAATCGGCACCATCTCCTGGGCGGATGCCGCCCGCCCAAGCAGGCTCAGAGCGCAGAATAGCGTTAGTACCATCCACTTCATGGGAATATCTCCTTTTTCGATCGGTTTCCGTCAGATGCCAGACGATCCGTCCATATTCAGACCTTAATCTGGCAGACGAACGATTGTACCGATGTGTTCCTGAGATTTCGATACAAACCGCACGGGCATATCGATTCCCAGTTAGTATGCCATGAAATGCTCCAGATATTTCTTTCCGATCAGAAATCCCTCTTCACGCTCTACCGCATCGTCCTCGTGCTCGATGGATATGACGCCGTTATAGCCGTGCCTGCGAAGCGCCGCAATATACTCTCCCCACTTCACGCGGCCGAGTCCCGGAATCACGTAGCGCCACCAGCCTGCCCCCTGGTTTCCGACCGTGCGTCTCTGCATATCGTTTATCTCGGTATCCTTGCCATGCGTATGGAAGATACGCTTTGCGAACTTCTCAACGGCGTAGATATAGTCGATGTCTTGCCAGAGCAGGTGCGACGGGTCAAAATTCAGGCCTAGATTGGCGTTCGGAATGACCTCAAATATGCGCTGCCAATGGGACAGATCACGGATGTTTGTCGCGGTCCAGTTCTCCATTGCCAGCTTTATGCCCTTGCTCTCGGCAGCCTCGAGAAGTGGGGGCAGGACGGCCGCGCAATCCTCTTCTATCGTCTTCATGCGGTCTTTGCCTGCCGGAGGGAGACCCGCAAGAATGCAAACCACGTCGACCTGTAACAGCTTTGCGGCATCGATCGCGTTGCGCACGGTCTGACTGTTTGCCATGCGTCGATCAGGGTCCGCGTCGGTTAGATTGTTGTACGCCGCTACTGCCGAGATCTGAAGGTTCCGCTTCTCCATCAGCGCAATCGCTGCATCCGCCTCCTTTTGCCCGAATGCGGTCGTATCGATGTGCTTGTTACCTGGCCCGGCTACAACCTCCAGGCCGCCAAACCCATATTCACCGGCAAACGCGGCAACGTGGTCCAGCGGATCGCCGGAGAAAGGACCTGTCAATATACCGACATACATCTACTTTGAATCTCCTGTCTATAGTCCGCGGGTCAGTGAAACCATGTCAGCGATTGTGTGCGCACCATTCGAAAAGTGCCAACCACTCGCGGCGCTGCCGTTCGACCAGCTCCGGATCGTCCGTCCGGGCCTGCGAAACCGCGTCGACGAGCCCGTCCGGGTCAAGATCGGGAACGGCGGCGATAAGAGGATGGCTCGCCGCGCGCCGCATCCAGTGATGACTGTTCGCAAAATCCCCTTCTCGACGGTGCATGATACCGTGCCAGTAGGATCCTGTCGCATCAAGAATCGACTGGCTGATCGTGTGACTCCTGTCGAGATCGTCAACGTAAAGCCATAGCCCCGCGGCGAGATCGGACCGACCTTGCAGCGCGGGCTCGGCAAGAACGCCTTCAACCAATGCCGCGTGCCCGGGATAGCTCCCGGTCAGGTGGTTCATGGCATTCTCAAGCGGCAGTGCGGTGAATAGCGGCTCGCAGGCACGCGCGAGCGGATCGGGCAGATTCACTTGTTCGTCTCCTTATGCGAGAATCCGGTTGACGTGCACGTTCCGGCGGCCAATCACTTTAGTTCATCCATAGTCGCCTCGCCGCCTCGATATACCGCCTCCCGAACCAGAAGGCAACAGAGCACGGCATCACGGCCATGACTTGACGTGGCAACAGGCGGCCGGCGAGTGCGTACCGAGTCGATGAACGCCTGAACACAGAGCTGCGTACTGTCGATCGAGCCTTGCGTGACGTGCGCGGTACGATCCGGCAGATTTAGCTCCTTACGATACGAGAGCGTTCCCGAGTTGAAGTCGATGCCGGCGCGCGTTCCCACCAGTCGTGTGTACTCCTCGTTGAAGTAGCGGTTGTACGCCCCAGTCTGGCCGGGTGCAACCCAACTGTGCAGGATGTTCACAATGACCCCGTTTTCATACTCCACGAGGGCCGAGTAGTAGTCGGTAACGTCCCTGTCCGACTGCTTCTCCTGGTAGAGCCCGGTCCGGCCCATTCCGACAGCACGAACAGGCAAGCAGCCGTTCGCCCAGTTCAGGACATCCCAGTTGTGGACCGCCTGTTCAACCATCCAGTCCCCGGAACGATCCCGCTTGCCGAACCAGTCGTACAGCGGGCCCCAGGCGTTCGACCAACAGACTCTCGCTTCGACCAGCCTGCCTAGCTCACCCGAGTGGACCAGCTCCATTGTCTCAATGAATCGCGGATCGGCGCGGCGCTGGAAGCCGATCTGTACGATCCGAGAACTCGCCTGGGTCGCAGCTACAACGTTGTCGCATTCTGCCGCGCTCAAGCACATCGGTTTCTCGCCATACAGGTCTTTTCCCGCGGCGATGACATCCATATAATTCCGGTAATGCAGGTCGCAAGGTAGTGCGCTGATAACCGCATCGACCTCCGGCAGAGCCAGCAGTTCAGACCAGTGCTCGGTCAATCTGGGAGGCGCCTGTCCCTTGCCGGTGACCGCCTCCGCGGCGGCCGTCCTGTTTGCGGGATTGGCATCGCATACCGCTCGCACCTGCACGCCAGCGATTTCGAGTGCGCTCCGCAGGAGCGCCCGGCCGCGGCCGCCGGTCCCCACGAGGCCCACACCAACCGTGGCCGGTCGCTGCTTGGGGATTGTCGTCGAAACCCCAGTTTCTCCAGGCTGCATTTCCGGCTTCTCCCTGCCTCGCCCGATCGGGCGATGACATTGAACGTCCCCTACGCATCTCTACGGATCCGTCCCTACATCCCTACGGACGCCCGTATGGCGTCGCTCCGGCACCCTCGGACAAGCCCGAGCGTGCCATACCAGCGTACTGAATTAGCGAGGTTGCTATGGGCTGCCGCCTCGCTCGCAGCTATGCTCAAGTCTGATGCGTCGTGAACGATAGTTCCGTTTTTCTCGGCGGTTTCCTCCCCAAATGGTTGTTATCAACCCGAGCAGTCCGACTAACCGTCCGACCGCCATATTCCCGGAACCAAATCCGACTCTCGACGTCATGCCTTCATTGAATTGGGTGACTCATCCCGCGCAGCCTATGCAGGTTCGCCGTGGTTTCGCCGGATTCGACCACGTGCGGCGATCCGTTTTATCTGAGTGAGCCATGGATTGGCCCATATTGGGTTGCGATGGCGCGCAGGGCGCCGACTCTTCAGTAAGGTGTAAGACCATGTCATTTCCGAACCGCATCGAGGAGCTGATGAGACAGTGCTTCCGCAATCTCGGTGAGAGCGATTGGGCGTCGCGACATGTCGCGGACCGGGGTCCGGACCTTCCGGCGCCGTCTCCAATGATCGGCCACGAACCTTCACTGTCTAACCTTTCGGTCGCTCTCAGCCGGATGGGACTCGTACACCAATCGGCGGAGGCGCGGGCGGCCGAACGAGAGTGGTAACCCGTAATAACGAGTTGTAAGGGCCGCGAAAATCTTGACAGTGGTTTTCTATCTCTGCTATACTCCCTCGGGTCGGACGACCCACGCCGGTCCTCCTCCGCCAGGTTACAACTTCGCAATCCGTGCATTCATCGGCCCGTCGGCTCGTTGTTTATCGTCCTACCCGGAGATGCGCCGGGCACGCGATCCTGTGCTGCCGCCTTCATGCAAAACGTCAAGCAACCCGAACAGTCCTCTTCCACCGATCTGAGCGAACTCACGACATCGACGCCTGAGCCGCCAACGTCTCGTCATAAGGCATTTCCGGCCGGGGCTGCACCGACCGACCTGGTAAGGCTCGTTCGCAGCCGGCTCCGCCAGTGGCTGACGATCTACCTCATCCTCTTTCCCGTTCTCTCACTCGCCGCCGTGAGCGAGTTTCCCCTTAGCTACTCGGCGACTGTTTCCATTTCGATGCAGCAGCCCACGCCGACCGGTTCCGCACTCCTGGCACTTACAACCAAATCCAAGAAGTACACGGGGGTATTGAAGAGCAGACGGTTCGCCGAGCGCGTCGATAAGGTCGTGCACTTCCGCGAGCTGATGGGCATGAAGCCAACT
>JBBQVV010000012.1:0-36506 GCA_038211235.1 Chthonomonadales bacterium
CGGCGGCGCTGTGCCTTGTCGCGATAGGCACGCTCAGTTCGGCGCGGGCGGATACAACGGATCCCGGAAAAGCATACAAGGAGATCACCGACTGGCGCACGCAACAGGTAAAGGCCGCGGAGGACGCAAAGAAGGATGTTGACTATCAGGCCATCTACACCGCGGCTGCTGCCAAAGCCAAGGCGGCGACCGAGGGCGTGGACGCGGCCAGAGTCGCGCCGGAACGTGGTCTCGATTGGGCCCGTCTTTTTGAGCTGGCCGAACAGCCTGCAAACGTCGTTGCGGCGGCGGACCGGTTTCTGACCTCAAATCCTGGCGCTGCCGCCAGATTTGGCGCGCAAATGATCGAGGTTTCGGCATTCGCGGAGCAGGATGACGGCGCAAAACTCTACACACTGTTGGGAGCGATCAAACCACCGGACAAAGTGGCTGCCGCGCATCTCGCATCGGTGGCAGGCAACTGCGCGAGCCTGATTGCAGTCAAGGTGAACCCACGGGCGGCACTGGACCTGCTCACGAAAGTAGAGGCCCAAATACCCTGGTCCGAGTTTACGGCCGAGCAGGAGAAGGGCGCGGCTGAAAGCGCGGCGTTAAGTCTTGCGTCCGCTAAAGCCGAGATACTAACCACGCAGCACAAGACCACTGAGGCGCTTGCCGCGCTCGAATCGTGTCGGAAGCGGCTCACGCCCACCAGCCGTTACACCCGCCAGCTGACCATGCAGATCACCGCGGTAAAGCTCGTTGGCGCACCTGCGCCGACAATCGTTCGCGAGCGCGGGTATGGCGAGTTCCCCGGACTCGCCGCCTACCGTGGCAAAGTCGTCCTGATTGACTTTATGGCGCACTGGTGCGGACCGTGCAAGGCATCGCTGCCTTCAATGAAAAGGCTCTACAACGACTATCACAGCCGAGGGCTGGAGATCGTCAGCGTTACGAGCTACTACGGCTTCTTCGGCAAGGAGCAGAAACTGACGCCCGACGCGGAGTTTGCAAAGATGGACGGCTTCGTGAAGGATGAGGGAATGACCTGGCCGGTCGCCTTCGGCCCGAAGGGCAACTCGGAGTCATACGGGGTCGCAGGCATACCAAACTTCATCCTGATCGACAAAGAGGGCAACGTCAACTCCATTACGGTCGGCTATAGTCCGGAGCTGTTTGCCGGGATGCGCAAATCAGTCGAGGCACTGCTCGGCGTTAAGGTCGCGCTGAAGTAGCGAGCGGACCGATCGACTTACCTCCGCCGCCCCCTTTCGCTAACCACGCGGAAGGGGGCGCGGTTCTGCTCAGAGAGGATTAGACCCATGGTCAACCTGGCCCAGCGCACGTTTGACGATACGGTGACGTGGGCGAACACCGATCGGGACCTGTCGTTCCATGCGGCGCTGTGCGAGAGTCCGCGCAGGCTCACGGCGGAACAGATCGCATTCTACAACGAGCACGGTTACATCAAGAATGTCCGCATCTTCAATGCAGAGGAGATCGGAGAACACCGCCGGTACTTCGACCGCTTGCTGGAGAGACAACTGCGGGACGGGGCGGACAGCTACTCGCTGCGCCGACTTACCCGACACTGTAAGCTCGTCTGGGATATCGTTACAAATTCGGCAATACTGGACTGTGTGCAGGACCTGATCGGTCCCGATATCGTCGCCTGGGGTACGCAATATTTCTGCAAATTGCCGGGCGACGGGAAGGTGGTATCGTGGCATCAGGACGCTTCCTACTGGCCCCTGACGCCAGCGCGCACCGTCACCGCGTGGCTTGCCGTCGACGATGCAGACCGTGCGAACGGCTGCATGCAGGTGATCCCCGGCACACACAGGCTGGGCCATCTCGAATTCGATATGAGCGGCGCAAATGAGAACAGTGTGCTGCCTCAGAAGATCAAAGGCGCCGAGAGTCTAGGCGAGCCTGTCTGCTTCGAGCTGAAGGCTGGTGAGATCTCCCTCCATGCCGACATGCTGATCCATGGCTCCGAGCCGAACACCTCGGACCGGCGGCGCTGTGGATTTACGATTCGCTATGCTGCTTCGTCCGTTCGGTCGCTCGATCCCAACTGGACTCTGAACAGCGTCGTCTGCCGGGGAATCGATCCCGATGGACACTGGGCTGACGTCGCCCGACCGGAAACCGACTATCTCGACTCGTGATCGCCGGGTTGCCGGCCGCGATTGCGCGGCATCCGTTCGATGGAAGGATTGCTCGCTTGACCGTTCGGTACGCAATTCTGCTGGCGATGATTTTATGCTCCGCGACGTCCATCGCCCAGAGCGCTGAGTCCTCCTTCCTAATAGGCCCCGGCGCGGTTTTGACATCATATGCGGCGCCGCGAATAGCACTCGCCGGCGATGCGGACGGCGATGGCCGCGCGGATTTCGTCGGCATCAACCCCGATGAACATGTCATCGACTTCGCTCGAATGAGTACGTCCGGCAAGCTTGTAGGCGCTGTTCATGCGCGCGAAGGCTTCGGGGGCGCCACGATCGCCGGTGCATGCGGTGGCTTTACTGGTTCCGGCAGCGCGGATGCGCTTGCCGTCTTCACCGATGGCTCCGTGCTGGTCGCCTACGGGATGAGCGCTGGCGAGAAGACGTTCCGCAAGTTGGAGACCGTGGCAGCCATTCCGAAGCCGCTCATGCCGCGAGCGCCAGTGATCGCGTGCACGGGCGATTTCGATGGTGATGGCAGACTCGATGTGCTGCTGGCGGACTGCAATGGATACCTTCTCCTTCTGCAGAATGCGCGCGGCAGCGACCACATCCCTCACTTCATCCCGCGGCCGGTTGTCGGCTACCGGTTTCGGGGCAGGCGCATCGCTGCCGGAGACTTCCATGGCGACGGCAGGGCTGATATGGTTTGGATCACTCCGGGCGGAATCCTGAACCGCGCGGAACTCAATTGCCTACTGGGTCGCGACGTTAGACTCCAGCGGGCAACCACAGTAACGGTCGCGTCACCCGGCGACGGCCTGGCGGTCGGGCACTTCCGTGGCGAAAAAGCTGCCGACATCATTGTCGGGCAGCGACTATTACCGGGTGGGGATCCAACACATGCTATTCCCCTTCCAAACCTGCCCGACGCGAAGCACGCGAGAGGCGATTATGCCTGGATCGCCGCGGATTTTAACGGGGACGGGAAGGACGATCTGGTTCGCGCGCAGCGGAATGGCGACCCTCTTGACGGCGATCACGTCTATATTCACTATGCTCACGGCCCCCGGGATCGAACGGAGCTGCAGTTCGACGACTCAGATCGTGACGGACTGCCGGATGCATGGGAGTCCGGCGAGTACAAGCCGGGCGGCCTCGACCTTAAAGCCCTTGGATGCTCGAGCGGACACGCGGACGTGATCGTCGAGGTGCAGCGAATGGAAGACGTCCCGGAGGCCGCGCTGCACGCCGACATGGAGAAGGCGAACCGGTACTTCGCGGGGCTCCCAGTCCCTAACCCGGACGGCACGACGGGAATTGCACTGCATGTCCTCTATCGCGAGCCGATACCGTTGAGCGATGGAGATTTGTCCTGGTCGGCGCTGCAGGCAAAGTACCATCCCGCGAACCACCGCGGAATCACGCACTGGATGACGATCTATAATGGGGGAGGCGGACAGTCGAGCGAGATGGGAGACGGCGGCGGCTGTGGGTCGCACGGCATGCCCGCGGTGTTTATCCACGAGTTCGGCCACCAGTTGGGCCTCGACCACACCGGCCGATGGGGGCCGGGCTGGTGCCCTACGTATCCCAGCCTGATGAACTATGCGTACGGATACCAGCTGAATGGAAAGGCGGAGAACGTCGCCTTTTCGGACGGCCGGTTGTCGTCCGTTGTATTGACCGAGCGCCATCTCGATGAGTATTTGCCTCTGCCCATGGACCGCATCGCGTTTCTAGCCGGACCGCCCTACCGTTATCGCATGAAGCCCGCGCCAGACGGCAAAGCCACACTGATCGACTGGAACTGGAACGGCGTCTTCGGTGAGAAGAATATCTCCGCCGACATCAACTACGGTTACTCCACCACTGGAGGCGAACGTCAAATCGTCGGCAAGGCGTACACGGCTCCGGCGATGGCGACCTGCGGAGAGGGAGAATCGGCGCGGCTGCTCCTCGTGTTTGGTCTACTGCCGCCCGGCGCACCGGCGCCGCCCGCCGAGGTGAAGGCCGTCAACCCTGGGCTGTCGCCGAGTCAGCCGGGGCGCCTCTGTCTCCGATTCTGGCAAGGCAAGGATCGCAGGAAGGACGGCAGCAAGTGGTCCGACGCCGTGGCCATCGAAGCGAACGACGTCATTGGCGAAGCCTCCGCCGCAAGTTTTGAGCACGCGGTGTGGATCGCCTATCCGACCATGACGGGCGTTAAGTTGCGATGCATTGTGCTGGACCCAGACGGCGCGCCGCGAGCCGGCGCCGCGGAACAGGTTCCGGACAGCCAGGGCGCGCAGCCAACGTTGACTGCATTTTCCGGTCGGCTCGTGCTGTTACTTTGGCGAGATCGAACGACGCTAGTCGGAATCCGCTGGATCGAAGTCCGCGGACCACGGGTTGTCGTGGGACGGGAGACCAGGCTGGAGTTCGCCAGCAACGTGCCCATCGGCGCGGCGGCCGGCCGGGACGTTGCCGGCCGGCCGGCCCTTTGGATCGGGCTTACCAAGGATCAGGACGCAAAGCGCCCATCACGATGGCAGATTCGGTGCTTCTCTATAGTAGACGGCAGCACGCTGCGCCAGGCCGATCGGTTCTGGGTGGATGGTGACCAGGGCGCCGACCGGGGCGAGGGGCGCGTGACGATGCTATGGGAGCCGGACAGGGTATTTGGACCGTCGGGCCGTTGGTACTTCCTGCAGCGATGGGGTCCCGGCGATAATCTGAATCAGATGCGGATCGCAATGCGCATCGCGGACAAGAGCGTCAACGGCGGAAGCCTGACGCGGCGCTACTACGACGAGTGGACGAACAGCCGCTCGGCGCCCGCGGCCTGCTGGTTCCGCGGAGACATCGTCCTGGGGATTCGCTGGTTTGGAGACGCGCCCGCGTACAAGAACGACGATCTCCTCGTGGGATTCTTCGGGCGAGGCATCGAGAGTCTGCCGATGGGCGACTTCGACGACCTGAGTGAGATCCGCACCTATGGCCTGGCAGGGTCACTGCCCACCGTCACCGAATAACAACTCAGCTTCTCCACAGATTGAACAGATTCTCACAGATTTTCAAGCAGTGAGAATCAGCCAACGGCTATCTGCTGAACAGCAAGGTCACATACAGACCTTCAGTAACCAGTCTTGTCTTCTCAGTCATTTTCGTGCAATCTGTGGACGAGGAACTACGCTCTTCCGGTGAAGCGCGCGGCGGCCCAGCGCTGCGCATATTGAATCTGCATCACGTACCTAATGCGGTCCGAATTGTTGGGTGCCCCGCGGTGCCAGGCCTGATGGTTTGTGAAATAGATGTCGCCAGCCCTGCAGAGGACGTCCTTCGGGCCGTTTCCTTCAAATTCCGGATCCTCCTGCGTAGGCGGTCGCCGCCCGGAGTACTGACTTCCCGGAACGTACTGCGTCGGACCGTGCTCTATCGACTCAATGTCGCTGAGCGCGACCTGCACGGTGAACCAGAAGACAGGCATTCTCGTTCTCGCGTCGAAACGCGGCACGTCCTCCGGCAATGGAAACTCGACCGTGTCATCGACGTGCCAGTTGCTGATCGCCTGGCCCGGCTCGTTACGAATGACGTTCAGGGCATTGAATGCCGGCTTAGGCCCTAGAACGGCTGCAACGAGGCTGTGAATCGGCTCGTGCGTGACCACGGCATTCAAGAGGGGATCGAGCTCGGCTCCGTATCGAAGCACGAACGCGCCATAGACGTACGAGACGTGCTTCAGCGGCATCGTATCCCTGATCCGGAAGTAGTGATCCGTCCTGGCGCGCAGCTCCGCTACCTCGTCCACCGTAAGCACGCCCGGGACCAGCACGCACCCCTCACGAGAGAACTCCTCGGCAATTTCCCGGTTGCGCTCGTCGCTAAAGGGCTCGCCCTCAGTTAACTCGAACACGATAATATGTCTCCTCTGGTGACTGTAAGCAGTTCACTCCTTTGCCCCGGCCGCACTGGGGTGCATGACCTTCCAGGCAGCGAGATACCGAGCGGCCTTCGGGTTTGCCGGGTTCCAGCGAGGCGCGGCACGTGAGTCCGCGATCACCAGAAGTCCGAGGGCAACCATGCGATCCACCTTCGCCATGTTGTCGTAGTCCACTTTCTCCCAATGGTCTCCTGGGCGATGGTAATCCGGGAACATGAATGCCGTACATAGCGAGTGCGCAGGGACTCCCATGTCCGCAATCGCCTGGTTATCGCTGGCAGCAAAGAAGGCGTCGCTATATCGCGGATGCTTTGTGACGTCGACTCCTACCGCCTTCCCGGCCACCTGGAAGACAGTTCCCAGATCCGAAAAGTCGAGTCCCGTCATCGACGCGCAGGCGACGCGCGGGCCCTCCAGGTCGTCTGTACGGCCGACCTGCTCCAGATTGACGTCCGCAATCGTCGCGGCGATAGGTACTACGGGATGCGTCGCGTAATAGCGCGAGCCCAGCAGTCCCCGCTCTTCACCGAAGAAGGTGATGAACACGATCGAGCGCTTCGGCCGGACCTTGCCGGCGCTGAGCGCGGAGGCGAGCTCGATTACGGAGACCGTGCCGCTGCCGTCGTCATTGGCGCCGTTGTAGACGACGCGTCCCGCGTCGGTACCGCGCACTCCCAGGTGGTCGTAGTGCGCGGTCACCAGAATATACGTCTCTTTTAGCGCCGGGTCCGATCCACGCAGGACGCCAATCACATTCCTTACTTTCTCGGGCTTGTCGGAACCGCGAGCCGTGAGGGTGGTCGTCTGGAAGTAGGCGTCGTCGCCCAGTGGCTCCAATCCACAGCGACGAAACTGCGCCGCGATATACTCGGCCGCCAAATCCAGTCCTCGGGATGGCGTCCCGCGCCCCTCCAGCATGTCCGAGGCGATGAAGGAGAGATGGCCGCGAAGCGACTGTGCCGAGATTCGGTTCAAAATGGCATTGCGCTCCGGCGTCAGTTCCGCATCGTTGGATCGTCGCTGCCCGCCCGCTGCCACTGTAGTGAGCGCGAGCAGAAGCAGGGCGCGTCTCATAATGGTTATCGTCATAGCATCGCTCCCCGCAATGTGACATCCGTTCCATCGAAGGCGTGTCTCACTACAATGGTTTGCAGGAAAGTGTGGGCCGAAACGGCGCAATATATCGGTCTCACGAGTGCGTCCGTCCTCTCATCGTCGCTAGCTTACTATCGCCACTTCGCCGTCGGCGGGCCAGAACGTGTTGGGAAACAGAGCCTGCGCCGCGGCCAGTGCTGCTGCCTGCTGTGCGCGCGGGCAGTGTATGAGCGCCAGACGCCTGGCTCCCGATTCGATTGCGACGCGGGCCGCATCGGGAGCGCCGGAGTGGAGCGACGTGTTCGCGGCAGGCGCGGACGATTCGCCGAACGACGCTTCGTGGATGAGCAGATCGGCGTCCTTCAATGCGGGCGGAATGGCGGGATGGTACGCGGTATCGCCAGTGAAGGAGATAACCTTACCGGTCCGTGTATCCGTAAAGCGATAGCAGAGGCCGGGAACGGGATGGACCGATGCACAGGTCGTAAGGCCGAAGGCGGTATCGCTCCACGAGTCGCCCGGATTCAACGGAATCAGATCGTAGCGGCAGCGTACCGCCGGGAAGCGGTCTGCCTGTAGAAACTGCTCGGCCAGGCCGACCACGAGTTCCAGTTCGCCCGCGGGCCCGATGACCTTTAGCGGCGGCCTGCCAGGTCGTTCACCCGCACGCATCGCCAGGTAGAAAAGCAGGTGAGGCAGGCCGATGTAGTGGTCGTGATGACAGTGGGTAAGGATCAGATATTCGAGTCCCATCGGATCGATACCATAATAGCGCATCTTGATCGCAGCATACCAGCCGGTATCCACGAGAATGGCGCCGTTGATCACAAAGCTCGCCGTGTCGCCGCCGCCCTCGGGCACGACGGCCTCGGTCCCGAGAAAAGTGACCGTGGTCTGTGGATCGATCATCGTGATAATTCCACCATTCGGGTATGAAAATATCCGATAGCCCACCATCCGGTCAGCCAGATCGTTCTTCCAGGGAGATGTTCCAGCGTCCGGGTGTTGAAAACACCCGGCATTACAATACAGGCGTCCTACAGACGCGCCAAATCACAAGGTATTGACGCCAGTTAGCTGTGGCATTGATCCGGCCAGAAAGCAGCAATCCCCACGAAACGCCTCGCGGCAGCTCAATGTATCGCCCTGGGAAATAGGGATCTCTTCGCCTCGGCCGAGCACCTTTGACTGGCTAAAGGTTGGCTTTCAGCCTTTCGCTCAATCTTGTTCTCCAGCCTCTACCAGTTACCCTGTCTCTTCCCAGGAGGAGTGAATAGTTCCGTCGGCGTGGTGCTGCTTCTGGTTCTGTACATCTGCCTGTACACGTGCCAGATGAGACGGTGTCACCGTCGACGCATAGTACCCTTCCTGCCATCGGAACAGCTCGGCATGGTCGTTCATGTTGTTAATCATGGCAGAGCTGTTACCCTTTATCTTCTTTATCAGCGCGGACAGATCGATCTTAGGGCCGCTCAATTCTCTGCCATGAGCCCCGCTCGAGTGAGACTGATCAGAGATTTGCGGCCCACATTCTCGCCGGTATAAAAACCAGTTGTCCTGTCCAGTCGTACGACCCGTATGGGACGGGGTTTTCAACCACAGGTCGACAAAGCAGTTGCGATATTCGCACTGAATCCGCATCCGAAGGACGCTTGTTTTGTCCAGACGGGGGTTTTCAACCTCCGGTATGCAGCCGGGGGAGGTGAAGCCGGTATGCCGGTCGCCTTCGGGTTATCTTGAGGAAGTCGTTGGCCAGCGTCGGTCGACACGCATGGGTTGGACCGTTGTCAAGGAGGAGTTCATGCTATTGACCCTGAGCGATGCCTGCAGCCGCACCGTTGCGCGGTTCGACAAGTCCTGGAGCTACATCGGCTGGACACTGTGGGTCGGCTGGTTCCTGACTCCCTACCTTGTCGCGCCTATCGGAGCCGTGTTCTGGGTGGTTTGGCTGTCGCTTACCATCCTGCTGGCACTATGGTGGGCTTGCGATGCCTTGGACCAGCAGGTCGCCTGGTGGCAGTTTGTTCTGGGTATTCTCATGCTGGGCATCGGGTTTCTGCCGCGCGGCGGTATCCTCGCGATAGCCTGTTGGATCGTCTACTGGACGAAGGTGCGAGAGTGACGGGCTTCATTCCACGGTGGCTTCTTCAACCGCCTCTGCCACCGTCAAGGCCGCGCCGTCACGCCAGGCACACTCAAACTCAGCCGCCGGCAGGAGTCCGCGAGCTTCAGCGACCTCGGCATCGTACTGTGCCCGCTTAATAGGCTCCAGCGGTGTACCGAGGCGCTCTCGGATGGCGCTAGCCGCTCCATAGAGCCTCGCGGCATTGATTGCATTGTGACGCCTCGACTCAATGGCGGCGAAGCCGTCGAGTGTGTACGAGATGGCCCATTCGTCCTCGAGTCGCAGTTTCTCGTTGAGGCCCTCTCGGTACAGCTCGGATGCGCGGTCCAGGTTTCCCGCATACCTCTCGATATTTCCCAGGTTGTTCAGAACATACGATCGCGTCCTGGCCCGGCCAGTTGTTGGTAGTATTTCAAGGCACTCCTCCAGGCAGGCCCGCTCGTGCTCGTTCGCCTCGGCGGGACTGGCGTAATGGCCGAGGGAGCAGAGTGCAGAGACGACGCCCGACTGGTAGTCTCGCTTGCGATAGATTGCCAACGCCTGTTCAGTGTGTCGCCGTGATTCAGCGATCGTCTCGGCGAATGACGCGAGGACTCTGTATACCGCAGCGATTTCCAGTGGGTTATCCAGCTCGGTCCACATCGTGAGACATTCGTCACACAACCTTAGCGCCATCCTGTAGTCACCTGTCCGCGAGGCTACTGCCGCGAGACCGAGAATCCCGGAACCAAGGGTGCGGGCCGATTTCTGAGTGCGGGCCAGGCTGATCGCCTGTTCAAAGTGGTGTCTTGCAACACTACAGTCATGCCGGTCCAGGGCGAGCCAGCCCAACGTATGGCGCAGTTGGGCCACAATATCCCATCGTTCGAGCCTGCGTACCAGGCCGAGACTCTCCTCGTAGTACGCTGCCGCGACTGCATCGTCGTGTCGTTGACGGGCCTCATTTCCTGCCCGTATCAGTCTTGTCGCGCGGAGGCCGTCTCTCGCCATCCATTTGATCCAGGCGAAGATCCGCCTCGGGGATGCGACAAGCCACTTGACCCAGTAGATCAACCAGCTCACTTACTACTCCCGACCGGTTCGTGTCCGTAGATCACTCCGTCACTGTAGTGCCCCAGACCTGCCATCAGATCACTGACGCGCCCACATCGCTTTCTAGCCCAGCTCCGCCGCGCCCTGGACAGCGGAACAGTGCTGCCGAGCGCCTGTCCAGCAGGATGACGAGGCCGTAGATTCCAAGCGCAACGTGCACCGGAATTACTGCAACGATACAGGCGATCGAGAAGACGATGCCGAGAACGCGCCCCCATCGTGCGCGGCGCAGAATGGCGACCCCCGCGATGAAACCCGCCACTCCCACGATGCCGGCAACGAACAACAGCACGAACGCCATCCTGCCGAACAGGTCGAAGGTGACGGCTCCGGTTTCGTCTGCACTGTCACCCAACGGCACAACCATCGGACCCGCTTGCTGACGGATCCACAACATCGCTAATCCCGTCGGAAGGCAGACACAGCTAACCACGACGCCCAACACGACGTGGAACCAGCCGAGAACCTTCAGATGAATGTCCATGTCGCTCTCCTGTGTGCCACCACGCCCGGAGCACCGATGGGCATTCGTGCGCCCTCGGGCTACCGCTCACCCGGTTCGATTCACGACCGACGTCACGCGCACGCCAATTGGAATAAGCGCCCTTGCCCGCACAGGTGGGCGTCGTGTTGTATCGGCCATACGGTCCATAGGAGCGCGGTTTCAACCTCCGGCCCTGCAAAATGGCCGGCCCATCGCTACCCGCTGTCCTGCGTACCCGCTCGCAGCAGCTCTTCCGAGTCCGACTCGTGTTCCCCTGCCGGCCGCAGGAGCGCATCGTGATGGGCCGATGGAGAACGGTCCATGGACAAGCTCATCCACGAGCGCCATATGCCCCGTGCCATCGCGGGATATCCGCAAGCCGATGCGCGGTGTCGGATGGTCCTTGTCGAAGAAGCCAAGCCACGACTACACAACAGGGTCCACAGCGCCCCGTCTCACCATCCGTGATATCTGTGCAATCTGCGTAATCCGTGATTCAGACAGCCTGCCCTCCACATTTCCACAATTCCGGGCCATTCTCATGCGTAGAAGGAGCTGTTCTTCGCCATGAGGCGAAGGGTAACGCTTTCAGGAGGAAGATTACCATGAGAATAGCGATCACGACCCCGACCGGCCACATCGGAAGCAAGCTCGTCCATCTCCTGCTCGACTCGGGCGCAGACCTGACTCTGCTGATCCGAAACCCGGACAAGCTGGACCCTGCCGTTCTCAGCCGTGTACAGACACGACAGGGCGATCTGCAGGACGAAGCGTTTGTCCAGGTTGCGACCGAAGGCGCCGACGCCCTGTTCTGGCTTACTCCAGTCGATCCCACGATCCCCGACCTGCGCTCCTGGTACGATCGACTGGGCAAGAGCGCGGCCGCGGCTGTTCGGACCAACAAAATCCCGCAAATCGTGAACCTGTCGAGCGCGGGAGCCCAACTTCCTAAGGCCGGACCGGTTTCGGGTCTTGGCCAGGTGGAGCAGCACCTGAATCAGACCGACGCGAACATCATCCATCTTCGCCCGGGCTTCTTCTTCGAGAACTTTCTGATGCAGTTGGAGGCGATCCGGCATCAGAACAGCCTCTTCCAGGCCATGCCGGGGGATGTGCCGGTCCCACAGATCGCGACGCGCGATATCGCGGACACGGCAGCCCAGCTCCTGCTGCATCCAGACTGGACGGGTAAACGGATTCAAGGACTGCACGGTCCGACCCACCTGACCTTCGACGAGGCTGCCCATATTCTGGGTGAGACAACAGGACGGCCAATTCGCTACGTGAAGATCCCCGAGGATCAGGCGCGGCAGGCGTTCTCCGGGATGGGAATGGGTCCGGCGTTCATAGAGGGATATCTGGAAATGCTGGAGTCGTTCGCTCAGCCGGGCTCCATCGCCGAGCCACGAACCCCGGAGACCACGACACCGACGACACTCTACAAGTGGGCTAGCGAACAGCTCAAGCCCCTGCTCAACAAGAGTTAGCACGCGGAGGAAGTAACATGAACAACAACAAAGTAGCGCTCGTAACAGGCGCGAACAAAGGGATCGGACTGGAGATTGCCCGGCAGCTGGGCAAGCAGAGCGTCACGGTTCTCGTCGGCGCCCGCGATGGCAGACGAGGCGAGGAGGCCGCAACGCAATTGCGACAGGAGGGAATCGACGCGCGGTTCGTTACGCTGGACGTTACCGATCAGGCAACCATTGACGGCGCGGCTCATACCATCGACCAGGAGTTCGGCAGGCTCGATATCCTGGTAAATAACGCGGCCATTGGACTCGACAAGGCGCCGCCCAGCCAGATCGATTCCGACCTGCTGCGCCGGACATTCGACACGAACTTCTTCGGCGTGTTCGCCATCACAAAGGCGATGCTCCCACTCTTGCGAAAAGCCCCCGCGGGCCGCATCGTGAACATGTCCTCCGGCCTGGGATCGCTAGCACAGACCAGCGACCCCAACTGGGGCTTCGCCCAGGTCAATCTGCTGGCGTACAACTCCTCGAAGACAGCAGTTAACGCTCTCACCGTTCAATTTGCCAACGAGCTGCGGGGTACGTCGATCAAGGTCAACGCCGCCGATCCCGGATACGTTGCGACCGACCTGAACGAGCATCGCGGCCACCGCACGGTCGAGCAGGGCGCGGCGACACCCGTGCGACTGGCCACTCTGCCGGAAGATGGACCAACCGGCGGCTACTTCAGCGACGACGGTCCCGTGCCCTGGTAGCGGCGGGCCGAGGACGCTGGTCAGCACGATGGTTGCAGCCGCTGGAGATGATTGGCCCTTGAAGGGCCAATCATCGGCGCTTCGACGAGGTCGGCAGATCAGGGTCCTCCGACAGCAACGATTCCATGTCTTCTTCGTCCCGAGTCCCACCAGAAAATCGGCAAATTTTCGGCGAAGGCATCAGTCAGGTATTTGGAAATCGCTCCGTCAATTCTGTTGACACTGAATGCAAACTAAGGTACACTACCCCTTGTCTGAGAGGATTGGGCCGCGATTTGTCACGCGTCCCAGCGCGTCGTGGACGCGCATTTGAACTGGTTTGCCATGTGTTGCGCCGACAGCCGAGGATAGCCGCCATAAACAAGGATTTTCGCGTTAACGAACAACTTTTGCGGGGCTCGCGCGAACAACGCGTTCGCGATGTGCGCGTCATCGATGACGAGGGAACTGCCGTCGGCATTCTGAGTGTTCGGGACGCCCTCAATCTCGCGCAGGAGAAGGGGCTCGACCTGATCGAGGTCGCGCCCACCGCTCAACCCCCGGTTTGCCGCATCATGGACTACGGCAAATACAAGTACGAGCAGGGCAAGCGGGAGCGGGAACAGCATAAGAAACAGCGTCAGCAGGAAGTCAAGGGCATCAAGATGCGGCCCGTGACGGCAGAGCACGATTTTCAAGTGCGCGTCCGGCATACTCTCGATTTCCTGGGTGACGGCGACAAAGTCAAAGTTACCGTACAGTTCAAGGCACGCGAAATCACCCATCCGGAGATCGGTCGCCGGTTGATGGAGCGGATGATCGAGGCAGTTACCGAGCACGCAGTCATCGAGAAACCGCCGTCGCTCGAAGGTAAGATGATGACGATGATCCTGAGCCCGAAGGCCTGATCCGGTCGTAACCTTCGGTTTATGAGCGAAGCCGGTTGCGAGTTCCGGCTTCTTTCTTTGTGTCGCACGATCCGTAAGGTCCAATATTTCACATGCCAAAGACGAAACTCAAAACGCGCAAGACCGTGGTCAAGCGGTTCCGCAAGACTGGTACCGGAAAGCTTATGCGCGAAAGCACGGGCCTTAACCATTTGATGCGCAAAAAGACCGCAAGCAATACACGCGATCTCCTGCGAGGATCCGAGCTATTCAAGGGTGATCTGAAACGTATGAAACGCATGCTCGGCAAGGGCCTGGCTTAACCACCGGCACACGGCCCTCACAGCCTGTCTGAATTTACAATGCCCGCATCGGCAGCTCGGGTTCAAACCAGAGTCCTCGGATTTCGTAAGCTTACGCTGAGGTTTCATCCTCGCGTACGGTGCGCCAAGTTCAAACCCGAGACGTCGGGCTTCGTAAGCCTGGATCGAGGTTTCAACTTCGCGTTCCTGGCAGCGATGTATTGCGCTTAGCGGCGCGTTTTGTTCGGAAGGAGCGAGCCCTATGGCGCGAGTTAAACGTGGCACGATGACGCACAAGCGTCATAAGAAGATTCTTGAAACCGCGAAGGGCAACTTCGGTGGGAAGCGCTGCCTGTTCAAGACCGCGCACGAGCAGTTCATGAAGTCGGGCAACTACGCCTATACGGACCGCCGCAACAAGAAGCGCAATATTCGCGCGTTGTGGATCGTTCGTATCAACGCGGCGTGTCGCGCGGAGGGCGTCCAGTACTGCCGATTCATGGAAGGCTTGAATAAGTCCGGCATCGTTCTGGATCGCAAGGTCCTCGCCGAGATGGCAGTAAGCGATCCCGCGCAGTTTACTCAGCTCGTCGCTCAAGCGACGAGCGTGCTGAAACCCATGGGAGAGAGCGCGGCAGCCTAGAAACACCGGCACGTGCATGTAGAGCGGGGGTCCAGGACGGATCCGCCGATCTGGGCATCCGATTTACGAACCTATCAGGCACTTTTGCGCCCCGATTCGTCTCTCCCGTGGAAGTCGTTCCGATGAGAGCCTGAATCGGGGCGTTGCCGTCGGTGACGGATTGGGTGTTCGCATGCACGTCATGCATGGGTAAGGGCAGGAGGGTCACAATTGTGTCGGATTCGATACGCCAGATGTCCGAGGAGGCGCTTGAAGCGGTGCGCTGCGCACGGTCGCTTGCCGATCTGAGCGCGGCGGAGACGCGGTTCCTCGGACGAAACAAGGGACTGAACGAGCTTCGACGCACCATCGGCGCCCTGCCACAGGCTGAACGACCTTCCTTCGGGACGAGGATCAACGAGTCCGTTGCAGCCGTAGTCGCAGCTGCGGCGGCTCGCAGAGCGGAACTGGAAGACATCGAACTGCGGCAGCAACTCGCGGCCGAGGCGATCGACGTCACACTGCCTGGGCGGCCGATGCCCTCCGGCGGCCTGCATCCTCTTACGCTGACCTCCGAGCGCATAAAGGCGGTCCTGTCCGGATTGGGCTTCGAGTTTGTGGACGGTCCCGAGCTGGAAGATTACGCCTACAACTTCGCGGCCCTCAACTATCCGGAGGACCACCCCGCGATGGACGAGCAGAATTCGTTCTTCGTAAACGACAGCCAGCTCCTCCGCACCCAGACGACCTCACTTCAGGGCAGAATCATGTCCGAGCGCCGTCCGCCCTTCCGCATCGCGACCGTCGGCCGCTGTTATCGATACGAGGCGGTCGACGCGACTCATCACCACACGTTCCATCAGGTGGACGTCTTCATGGTGGATGAAAACATCAGCATGGCGGACCTGAAGGGCACGCTAGGGTCGTTTGCCCGCCAGATGTTCGGGCCGGAAACACTCGTTCGATTCCGCCCTGACTTCTTCCCTTTCGTAGAGCCTGGCGTCGACTATTCGATCTACTGGCGCGGTCGCTGGCTCGAGCTGGGAGGCGCCGGAATGATCCATCCGAACATACTCCGGTCATACGGAATCAACACGGAGAAATACAGCGGCTTTGCGTTCGGACTCGGAATTGAGCGGACGCACATGATCCAAAACGGCGTAACCGACTTGCGCCTATATCTGGAGAACGACCTGAGGCTTCTAAGGCAGTATTGATATGCGGAGTCAACGACGATGCGGGTACCGTTAGAGTGGTTGAAAGAGTATGTAGCGATTGAGGAAACGGCCGACGATATCGCTACGCGCCTGACGATGGGGGGCCTAGAAGTCGAGGGAAACGAGCCGCCGGACGAGGTGTTCGCTCAGGCGATTAAGAAGCAGATACCAGGCGAGATAGCTCGCGCCGCGGCAGATCTTGGACGCGTGCTGGACGTTTACGTCACCCCGAACCGTGGCGACTGCCTCTCAATGGTGGGCGTGGCACGCGAAGTGTCCGCGCTCTACGGGCTGCCGCTGCACATACCCTCGCCTCCGTTCTCCACGGATGAGGGTCCAACAGCAAAGCAGACGTCCGTCACGGTTGAGGATCATGGGCTCTGTCCGCGATACGCAGCGCGCCTGGTCCACGGCGTCAGGGTTGGTCCGTCGCCGCAGTGGCTACAGGCGCGCCTCGCGGCGGCCGGGCAGCGCCCGATCAACAATGTCGTGGACATCACCAATTATGTCATGCTGGAGCTGGGACAGCCGCTGCATGCCTTCGACCTGCACATGCTGTCCGGGAATCGGATCGTCGTGCGGCGCGCACGGCCTGGCGAGCTGCTGAAGACGCTGGACGGCGTCGAGCGCGAGTTGACGTCGTCGATGCTCGTCGTCGCCGATGCGGAGCAGGCGGTCGCGCTGGCGGGTATCATGGGCGGCGAGCATACGGAAGTGAGTGACGGTACGACGAGCCTGCTTATCGAGTCTGCCCATTTCGATCCGCTCAGCGTACGCCGGACGTCCCGAGCATTGGGGCTTCGCAGCGAAGCAAGCTATCGCTTTGAGCGCGTCGTCGATCCGGACGGCGTACGACGTGCCGTCGACCGGGCCTGTCAGCTTCTTACGGAAATTGGCCAGCCAGCCGCGGAGAAGGGCATTATCGACATCTATCCGCATCGCCAGGGAATGCGTGAACTGAGCCTCCGGGTCGCGCGCGTTCATGCGCTGCTCGGAATGGAAGTGCCGTCTCACGCGGCGGCAGACTCCCTGCGCGCTCTCGGCTTCGACGTTCACACTGAGGCGCATGGAAAGACCGACACTCTCCAGGTCCACGTGCCGACGTTCCGAGCCGACGTCCAACAGGAGGCGGACCTGGTAGAGGAGGTCGGTCGCATCTACGGGTACGAGAATATCCCCGAGACTCTACCATTCGGCAATACGACGCTGGGCGGTGACAGCGCGTTCGGTGAGTTCTTGATGCGAGTGCGAAGATCGCTCGTTGCTTGCGGCCTCCAGGAGGTCATCACGCACAGCCTCTCCGCGCCTTCGTTCTTCGACTCGCCGGACGACGCTGCAAGAAGAGTATCGGTACGAAATTCACTATCCGCCGATATGAGCGGGCTGAGACGATCGCTGCTGCCCACGCTCATCGGGGTCGCTGAGCACAATCGTACGCGTGGAATGCAGGACCTCGCGCTATTCGAGGCCGGGCGCGTTTGGCAAACGCAAGCGGACGGTGACTCCCCTATGGAGATCGTTGCGATCGGGGGTCTGCTCACCGGCGCTGTTACAGAGAAGGGCTGGCAACATGAGCCTCGCCCGCTGATCGCAGACTACAGCCTGGCCCACGGCATCGTCGAACGCCTCCTGCGCGACCTTAAGGTTGACGACTACGACTTCGAGCCCCTTGGAGATCGCGAGACGACGCTGCCGCAGTTTCATCCGGGCCGCTCCGCGGTCATCACTCTCAACGGCGAGGTCAGTGGTGTAGTCGGAGAGGCGCATCCCCGCCTCAGCCAATCCACGGGCCTGCGCGAGCGCGTTATCCTCTTCGAGTTGAGCTGCGAGGCGCTTCAGTCCGCATCGCGCGCGGACGTGCCGCGGTACCGGCCGTTTTCGCGCTACCCGGCCGTCGTGCGCGATCTGGCGCCACGGCTGGCTGAAACGATACCCTACGGCGTGGTCGATGCCGTCGTACGTGCGGCCCGGCCTGCGATCCTGGAAGAGTTTCGGCTAACGGACGTGTTCCGCGGTTCACCGCTGCCGGACGACATCAAGAGTCTCACACTCTCGTTCACATTTCGCGCCCTCGACCGGACGCTCGCGGAGACCGAGATCAATGAAGCGCTCGAAGTGCTGCGGTATGCGCTCGGGTCCTCTTGCGCCGCCACATTCCCCTGATGCGGCGCATGATGAACAGTGTCACAAAACAGACAATTAAGCCGCATTGAGGAGTCACCACGATGCCTGCCGCCGATTCGCCTCCCGATGGAACCGGGCTCATCGCTATCGACCCGTGGCTTGCTCCCTATTCCGATAGACTTCGAGACAGGTTTGCGCACTACCAATGGGTACGCGCTCGGATCACGGCGGACGGCGGACTTCTCGGGCCGATAAGCCAGGGTCACCGGATTTTCGGGCTGAATCGCGGTGAGCACCAGGGAGTGCCCGGAGTCTGGTATCGTGAGTGGGCTCCGGGCGCCGTCGCGGTGAGCCTGATTGGCGATTTCAACGCCTGGAATCGCGATGCCGATCCGCTGCAGCGCGGCGATTGGGGCGTCTGGTATCGATTTCTGCCCGATTCCGCATATGCCGGCCGGCTAACGCACGGCGCGCGCGTCAAGGTTCACATCAGGACCACGTACGGCGCGCAGGACCGTATCCCGGCATACATCCTGCGGGTGGTTCGGGAAGACGACAGCACGCATTATACCGGTCAGCACTGGGACCCTCCGCCTCCACTTCAGTACCATTGGAAGCATCCCGCGCCCTCGATGGATGGCGGACCGCGCATCTATGAGGCGCATGTAGGGATGGCCCAGGAGGACGGTCGCGTCGGAACATTTCAGGAGTTCACGCGGCATGTTCTGCCTCGCATCGCCGACCTGGGTTACAACACCATCCAGCTCATGGCGGTCATGGAGCACCCCTATTACGGCTCCTTCGGCTACCACGTTTCCAATTTCTTTGCCGTCTCATCGAGGTTCGGCACTCCGGAAGACCTCAAAGAGTTGATCGATGCCGCACACGGCATGGGTCTGTTGGTCATCATGGACCTGGTGCACTCGCATGCCGTTAAAAACATGTTCGAGGGGCTAAACCGCTTCGACGGCACCGACTTCCAATACTTCCACGCCGGCGTTCGAGGTGACCACGTCGCCTGGGATTCGCTCTGCTTCGACTACTCGCGCTTCGAGGTTCTCCGGTTTCTGCTCTCAAACGTTCGGTTCTGGCTGGAGGAGTACCGCTTCGACGGCTACCGCTTCGACGGCGTAACGAGCATGCTCTACCTCGATCACGGACTCGGTCGCGATTTCAGCAGCTACGAAGACTATTTCTCTGCAAACGTCGACCGTGACGCCGTCGCCTATCTGATGCTCGCCAACGAAGTAGCTCACGCCGTCAATCTCCGAGCGCTAACGATCGCTGAGGACGTTTCCGGCATGGCAGGTCTGGCGCGCCCCGTGAGCGAGGGCGGGCTGGGATTCGACTTTCGCCTGGCGATGGGGATCCCGGATTACTGGATCAAGCTGGTCAAGGAGACTCCCGACGAAGCCTGGGGCCTTGGCGGCATCTACCATACACTTCTGAACCGGCGGCCGCATGAAAAGCATGTCGGGTACGCGGAATCGCACGACCAGGCCCTTGTCGGCGACCAGACGCTGGCGTTCCGGCTTATGGGCGATCACATGTACACGCACATGAGCCGAACGACGGACGACCACATTGTCGACCGCGGAATGGCCCTCCACAAGCTCATTCGGCTCCTTACGTTTTCGCTCGGCGGCGAAGGGTATCTCAACTTTATGGGCAACGAGTTCGGACACCCGGAGTGGATCGATTTCCCACGCCTGGAGAACGGGTTCAGCTACCACTATGCGCGCCGGCAGTGGTCGCTCGCGGACAATCAAGCTCTGCGCTATGGGCAGCTTCGCGACTTCGACCGCGCCATGCTAGATTTGGATCGCAAATACGGGCTGCTGGAAGATCCCTTTATCGAGCAGATCGCCGTCCACGAAGACACGCGGCAGCTTATCTACCGTCGCGGACCGCTGGTGTTCGTCTACAACTTCCACGCGACCGAGTCGTATCCCAATCTACGCATTCCAGTTCCCGATCCGGTGAACTACGCGGTCGTACTAGACACGGATTCGGAGGAGTTCGGTGGGCATCAGAGGGTCGCGCGAGAGATGCAATACCCGTGTCAGCCGGCACCGATGTACGGGCGTGCGCAGAGCATTCAGATCTATCTTCCAGCCCGCAGCGCCCAGGTGCTCGCGCCAGTTTGACCGTTTGTTTCTTGATCCCATCATTCCGACCCGTCCGACCCGTCCGACTTGTCAGACAATTCTCCGGCGCTTAGGCTTTCGCGGAACCGTTCGCCGGTGTCATAATGAGGGTGTTTCACAGTAACTTCCCACTATACAAAACACGACACACGTAAGGATCTGCCATGCGACTATCCGCTTGTCAACGCAATCTGGCGCTCTTCACTCCCGGAGCCGCGCTGCTCGTGTACGGGGCGCTCCAGCTAAGCGCTCGCACAGTCGTGCGGAACCCAGAGCAGGCCATCATAGGCAAGCAGCCGGACGGCGTCTACCTGGTTCCAACCGGCCAGACGGTGACGCCCTCAGGCATAAACCTGACCTTCGACGGGCGCCCGGTCGATATGGCGCTGCGGCCCGACGGCCGAGTGCTGGCGCTCATGCTGGCTTCCGAGATCAAATTACTCGATACCGTCACGGGCCAGTTCAAAACCCCTGTTCTGCCGGGTAGTCACGGATTCGGTGGGATCTGTTGGTCGAACGACGGCCGCACGCTCTACTCGACTGGCGCCGGCGGAGTCCTGATCACCCGTTTCGACACTATCGGCCGGGCAACCGAGCTCAAGCCGATCGAATTCAGACTGCAGTCTCGCATCGCTCCAAACTTTCAGGCGAAGAACGCGAAGCCATGCGGACTGGCTCTCAGCCCCGATAACAAGACGCTTTATGTCACGCTCTTCAACAATGGTACACTCGCCGCGGTCGATCTGAGTTCCTACGACGCCGAGAGCGGCTCGGCTAGGTACCGGGAGGCGCCGGTAGGCAGCTCTCCCGAGCGCGTGGTCGTTAGCCCATTCGGCGAGAAGATCTACGTGGCGAATCGTGGGGGCAGGATTCCAGGGCCGGGCGATACGGTCGATTTCGAGGACCCTGTGGTTGTGGACAAGGAGACGTACAAGGCTTCGAGCGGAACGATATCCGTGGTCAGCGCGGCAAAGATTGGGTCGGACGCCGCGCACGCCATGATGAAATCGATCGACGTCGGCCTGCAGCCGACCGATCTCCTACTGTCGTCCGACGGGAGGCGACTCTTCACCGCCAACGCCAACGCGGAGACGGTTTCGGTGATCCGGACGGAGGACGACACGGTCGTCGAGACGATACCAACGAGCCCCGCTCCTGGCCGGCTTGCGGCGAGCAGCCCGAACGGACTGGCGCTGGCTCCGGACGGGAGGACGCTCTATGTCTCCCTGGGCGGCGACAACGCCATCGCAGCGCTTACGCTTGGCACGGCCGCGGGCGGCTCTGCCGCCGAAACACGTATCGTTGGGCTTATTCCGACCTCCTGGTTTCCGGTGGGCGTGGTGCTCGGAACCGATACCAGCACACTCTACGTCGCGAATAGCAAGGGAATCGGCTCGCTCGGCGCCATCGTCACACGGCCGCGAGCCTCGTCCGGCGCGATGTCCCCGGAGGCCGGCCCCGGCGGGTCCGTACAGGGCGCCAATTTCGTGGGCCATAGCGTGTATTCGGTGATGGGCAGTCTGGAGATCATCAATGCGCCCAACCCTGGCTCGCTGGACCAGCTTACCCGGAAGGTTGCGCGTAACAACCATTTTGATCGCATGCGCGCAGCCCTCAACCAGCGGCCGGATCCATTTTGGTCACGATTCAAGCACGTGGTTCTGGTCATCAAAGAGAACCGGACGTACGATCAGGTCTTAGGTGACATCCCCGTGCCGGCCGGGCATGTCGGAGGCGATTCGAAACTCGTTATGTTCGGAGAGAAGATCACGCCTAACCAGCACGCCATAGCGCATGAATTCGGGCTTTTCGACAATATCTACTGCTCTGGAGCAATCAGCGCGGACGGGCACCATTGGCTCAATGAGGCTTTCGCCGATGACTATGCAGAGCGGGCAATGAATAACTATCCACGATCCTATCCCTGTTGCGGCACCGACCCGCTGGTCTATGCCGGCAATCCGTTCCTGTGGCAGGCCGCGATGCAGGCCGGGAAGAGCTTCTACAACTATGGTGAGTTCGGACCGCTGCCGAGCATGCAGCTGCATTCGGACCAGCAGTTTAACGCACGCTTCGAGGTCACCGAAAACCGCAACTCCGATGTGTCCCGGTCGGAGCACATCCTTGCCGACTTGCGCGACGGAGGCAGGGGACTCTCACAGCTCACGATGGTCTGGTTTCCAAACAATCACACTTCGGGCACATCGCCGGATGCCTACACGCCGGAATCGTGTGTCGCGGATAACGACCTCGCGGTCGGTAAGCTGGTGGACGCCATCTCGCACAACCGGCGATACTGGCAGGACGAGCCGACGGCGATTTTCATCATCGAGGACGATGCTCAGGGCGGGCTGGACCATGTGGAAGGGCATCGGACGACAGGATTCGTTATCAGCCCGTACAATCGACGCGGTCAGATATTCAGCTCGAACTACAATCAGCTGAGCATGCTCCGATCCATGGAGTTGATGCTGGGTCTGAAACCTCTCAATCAGTTCGATGCCGCCGCCATTCCGATGCGGAACGTGTTTCAGGAGAAGGCGGACTATCGTCCATTTGAGATTCGGCAGAACCAGGTCGCGCTCAATTTGCGGAATCCTCCACTCAAGAAAGTCTCGGCGGCGCCGCGCCATTGGGCCGAGGTTTCGGCGAGGTTGGACTTCTCGGCGCCCGACAGGGCGGACCCGGAGCAGCTGACCGAGGTACTGTGGCACCACACGCACGGAGGAGCTCACTATCCGCCAGAGACGGCGGCGCGGTAGGCGCCCACTTTACGATCAATTCAGGATCGGCGATGGAGACCGCCGAAACGGGTAGGTGAACCGGCTCGGCGGGAGACCCGTACGGGTAAACTCCTACGGGTAAACTAAGCCCCATACGGGGCGTATGCCACGTACGTGCCGTATGGCCCATACGGGGGTATGCCCCGTACGTGCTGTATGGCCCTACGTCCATACGGACGCCCTGCCTGCCCGTATGGGTATGGGCGGATCCGTCCTGGACCCGCGCCCTACCGTTGGCCAATCTATCGCTTCGTAAACTATCCGGATAAGGCCGTTTGAACCGTCCCTGCGGAGTGATGGCTCCTGGCCCGGCACTGACAACGCCGCGTCAGGAGCTTTTACCACGCGTGGCAAGCGCGCAGGGTGAGGAGGCGCTCGTGAAATACCTGGTCATTGGGGTCGGGGGGTTTATAGGAGCAAATGCAAGGTATATCGTCGGAACCTGGGCGGCACAAAAGTGGGGCACGTCGTTTCCCTATGGTACGTTCATCGTGAATATATCCGGCTGCTTCGTTTTGGGTCTGTTCTCCACGCTGACGCTGCGTTACGCCTGGAACGACAACTGGAGGCTCCTGATCGGAATTGGATTTGTTGGAGCGTATACGACCTTCTCCACGTTCGAGTACGAATCCCTACAGCTGATTTCGGAGGGTTCCCTGGCCCGCGCCGCAGTTAATGTTCTCGGGAGCGTGATCCTCGGATTCCTGGCCGCATTTCTAGGCGTGGCGGCCGCGCGCCTTATAATTCATACGTAACCCGGACCATGTGCCCATCACGCACTGTGCGAAACCAACCGTTTTAGCGCCTCCTGAACGGACGGGAGCGTGAGAAGCGCGCCTGCAAGGATGAGCCCAGCTCCAGCCCACGTAAGCCTGGTCACCTTCTCCTGCAGGAAGAGCACGCCGAGGACCATTGCGAGCACGAAGCTGAGTTTGTCGATCGGCGCTACGTGCGAAACGGGACCACTCTTAAGCGCCGAAAAATAGAAGAGCCATGAGAGCCCGGTCGCGATACCGGAGAAGACCAGGAAGGTCCAGTTCTTGGCGCTGAGAGTGCCTATACTCTTCAGCTCTCCCCGAGCCGTTACGATGCCAAATGCAAACACCAGGATGATGCAGGTGCGTACGAACGTCGCAAGGTTCGAGGAGACGTTGGCTACACCCATCTTGGCCAGCACAGCGGTAAGCCCGGCAAACAGCGCCGAGAGGCCGGCATAGACTGCCCAGGTCATTTTCATGAAGTACTCCCAGATAAAGTAGAACTGCTACTTGAGAACATGTAGAAGCAGCGCCGCAAGGCTGAGAAAGATGCTGATACCGATGACGTCCTGAAACGCCGTCTCGAACGGTCCCGCGGTAAGCGCCGGGTCGAATCCCGCGCGCTTTGAGATAAGCGGCACGAGCGTGCCCACGACTCCTGCAATGTTCACGGACATGAACATGCCAAGGAAAACGACAAGTCCGAATGCCCAGTGCCGGTCCCAGATACCGCCGATGGTCCCGAGCGTAAGCGCGCAAGCTCCGCCGAGTATCATCGTCGTGCTTACCTGCCTTGCGAGGGCGTGGCGCCAGTGCGCGAGCCGAACCTGGCCCGACGACAGTCCGCGGATGATGATTGCCGCGGACTGAAGCCCCGTATTGCCGCTGATTGCCGAGATGACCGGCATGAAGCTTGCCAGCAGAATATATCGTGTGAGGGTCGCGTCGTATATGTGTATCACAAAGCTAGCCAGCAGCTCGATCCCTAGCGTAGCCATAATCCACGGCAGCCGGAGCTTTGCAACCTGGGCAGGCGTCTTCTTCTCCAATTCAGATGCGTCAGAGCCGGACATATGCGCGACGTCTTCGGCGGCCTCCTCCTGGATTACGTCGATCACGTCGTCGGAAGTTATAACTCCGATCAGCTTGCCGCCCGGCACCGTGTCCAAGACCGGCAAGGCGGTCAGGTCATAGCGCGCGAAGATCCCTGCTACCTGCTCCTGGTCACACTCCGGCGGAACGGTGATGACGTCCGTCTCCATCAGGTCGCGAATCAGAGTCGTCGACTCCGCCGACAAAAGCCGCCGCAGGTCGACAACTCCCTTCAACTTTCCCTGGCCGTCGACTGCATAGACATAGAAGATGTGTTCGGCTTCCGTCTTCTCCTGGAAGCGCTTGAGGGCCTCCGACTGCGTCGCGTCCTCGGGCACATCGACGAACCCGATCGACATGATTCCGCCGGCGGTATCCTTGCGAAACGCAAGGAGCGTACGAATGTCTTGAGCCGTGTCGCGGTCGGTGAGCGAAAGTACACGCTCCGCCTGATCCTTGCCCAATCCGCCGACAACGTCGGCGCCCTCGTCCGACGGAAGCTCTTCAATGATGTCGGCGAGTCTGTCCGGGCTGGTGCCGCGAACCAGGTTGGCTTCCGTGGTGGCGTCGACCTCATCCAGCACCTCAGCCGCTTCAAACGGATCGAGCAGATCGAATACGATCTTCTCTTCCTGCGGGCTGAGGTAGAGCATGGCGTCGGCCAGATCGGCTGGGTGGAGTCCGTCCAGAAGCGCGCGAAGGTCCTTTACGCGCTCCGGCGCAAGCTGCTCGCGCATCTTTGCCGCCACTGCCATTGCGTCCTGGCGCACGGTCAGAAGGCGTCTCCGGTTTGAAAAACGCGTCTGGATATCGTTCACGTTCATGGAAGCATGTGTCCGTTCGTCACGCTTATTCGTCGAGACGCCTGAAGTCCGGCTCCTCCGACAAAATACTGATACGATTCTCTAACTTTTGATAGAATCTGGAACAATTCTCGATGCTTCACGTTGTTATAGTAGCAGTTTGAGAGACGCGGCGATAGAATCGAAACGCCTTCCATCACCTGTCTCGTCGGTACACTGACAAGAAAGCGGATCAGGTCTACTTATGGTCTCGAGCCGTAACTACATTTCGATGCCGTTCGTGGCAGGTGATGTCGTGGCTCTTCTATCGAAGATCGACGATATAGAGCCCGGACTCTATCTCCTCGCGTCGCTCTCCGGAGATTGGGCAGTACTCCGTCTGGTTATCGACGACGAAAAGGCGGAGAAGGTGTATGTCACGAACACCGAGGTGACCTTGCCCGTGAAGCTCCTTCTCCTATTCCAGTCCGTAGGCCTTCGCCTGTCACCGCAGGAGCAGGCACAGCATTAGGCTCCAGCCTCGGTGGTCACAGCAATCCTCGGTCGCGCATCCACTCGTCGTTGAAGATCTTACTCAAGTAGTTGCGGCCGGTATCCGGGAGAATCGCAACGACGGAGTGCCCCGCATTCTCCGAGCGACCGGCGAATTCGATCGCGGCGGCAACCGCGCAACCGGCCGCTCCGCCGACCAGCATGCCTTCCTCGCGGGCGAGGCGACGCGCAATCTGAAACGAACTGCGGTCTGAGACGCGAATGGCTTCGTCTACAAGCGATCTGTCAAGGTTCGGCGGTGCGGTCGAGCCACCGATTCCCTCGATCAGGTAGGGCGCCGCCTCACCCCCGCTCAATAAGGATCCCACGGGATCCGCCATGACTATTCGGACCTGCGGGTTCTGTTCCTTGAGAAAACGTCCGGCTCCGCTCAACGTCCCACCGGTTCCGACACCGCAGACCAGTGCATCAATATTCCCGCCCGAGTCCGACCAGATCTCCGGTCCGGTAGTCCTGTAGTGAATGTCAGGATTCGCGCGATTTGCGAACTGGTCGGGAAGAAACCAACCGTTCTCCTCCGCGAGGCGTCGCGCGACCTCTTGAAAGTGCGCCGGATCGCCCGGCGGGACGTCGGCAGTCCGGACGACCTCCGCACCATAGGCTCGAAGCAGGTCCTCTTTGTCACGGCTCATCTTTTCAGGCATGACGAAAAGGCAACTAAAGCCGTACAGGGCGGCGGTCATCGCGATTCCCACGCCCGTATTGCCTGCAGTGGCCTCGACAATTGTGTCGCCAGGCTGCAACTCGCCGCTCTTCATAGCCGCCTCAATCATCGCCAGCCCAATTCGGTCCTTAACGCTTCCGCCGGGGTTCATCATCTCGACCTTGCCCAGGACGGTGGCGCCGGTCCCGGCGGTCACGCGATCGAGTCTCACGAGCGGCGTGCGGCCGATACAGTCCAAAATGCTTTCGTATACGGGCATAATGCTCCCTATCGCAACGCTAGTCTACCGGACGGACTAATTGAGCTCGGGCTACACGTAATCGGCGCGATACGAGGAGATTCTGACCGTGACGGCTAATTGAACCGAATTCGAGAGGCCCAGCCACTATCACGCTGACGTCTGCCGAAGTCAATGGAGTAGCGGAACGTCAAAATGCCCATGGGAATTCACCGAAGACTTGATCGCCTCTTCGCCGCTTTGAGAACGCGATCCAAGACACTGCTCTGTAGCACGGCGACGATGGCGGCACTAGCTTTCTTAGTTCCACACGCGGCGAACGGCGCCGTTACGGTACCCGTACGACTGCGAGGAGTATACATATACGTCGACGTCGTGATCAACGGCCGGCCCGCCACATTTGTCCTGGACACCGGTGCATCCGCAAACGTCGTAACTCCCGACGCAATCAAACGCCTCCACCTTACGCCCGGCCAAGAGCAAACGCCGCTGACCGGCGCGGCAGGACCGGCGGGAAGCGTGCCGCACGTTAAGATGGACACGCTTGTCGTCGGTTCCGATCGAGCGCGCAACCAGATCGCATATGTTATCCCCTTGCCTGACGAGCTCGCATGCGACGGGCTGCTGGGTACTCCCTTCCTGCAGAAACGTGTCGTGACCCTCGATTACGAACGGTCGCAACTGACTATTTCCGGTGGGATCCTAACCACCGCACCGGCCGGAGCATCCGCGATTCCCTTGCGGTTCTACGGCAATACGCCGTTCGTTGAGGCGATCGCGGACGGCTGCAAGGGATGGTTCCGAATGGATACAGGCGCCGGGAACGGGGCCACGCTGTTCGCCGCCTTCGCCGAGCACAACCATCTACAAGGCAAATACATGCCGTCTGTCCGCCTCGTTACGGGCCGCGGTGTCGGCGGACTGCTCTACGGTGACCTGGTGCGCCTGCCGGAGCTCGACATCGGCCCGTTCAAATTCACCGGAGCGGTTACAGAGCTATCCCGTCAGACGGAAGGAACGTTTGGAGACCGGCAGAATGCGGGCAATTTAGGAGGAGAGATCTGGCAGCGATTCACCGTTGTACTGGACTATGCTCGGAGCCGTGCCTACCTCTCACCCAATGGTCGGCTGGATATGCCGTTTAATACTCCCCGCTCAGGACTAGCCGTAGAACCGGACCAGGGGAAGAACGCCGTACGCGACGTCATCCCGGACAGCCCTGCCTCGGAAGCGGGTATCGTCGTAGGCGACGTGGTAACCCAGGTCGAAGGCGTCCCGATGGATCAAATTAAGGCTTGGGACCTCGCCGCGATTCTGCGGCGCGAGCCAGGTACGAAGGTTAGGCTCCGCCTCCGCTCTCGAGGTGGCGTCGAGCGCGACGTCGTCCTGGTATTGCGGGACCTATTGTAGACGGAGGTCGTACTCCTTGAGAACCGCTACCAACCGCGGAGCGCCATCTTTTCGGTCTCGGGCATCGTGCGGACATCGAGGCTCGGCATACAGTCGCCCAGCCCCATGGACACCTGTGCCAGATAATCCGGATCGCTGTAGTGGGTCGTCGCGTCAACGATCGCCTGAGCCCTGGCCTTCGGGTCCGATGACTTGAAGATGCCTGAACCGACGAATACGGCCTCCGCGCCAAGCTGCATCATCAGGGCGGCGTCCGCGGGCGTGGCAATGCCTCCGGCGGAGAAGTTCGGGACTGGCAACCTTCCTGTCCGGTGCACTTCTTGGATCAGCTCATACGGCGCTCTGAACTCCTTCGCGGCCACCATCAGCTCATCCTCGCGAAGCGATTGGACGCGCCTCATGTCCCGCATCAACGTTCGCATATGGCGGACCGCCTCGACCACGTTTCCGGTCCCGGCCTCACCCTTTGTCCGGATCATCGCGGCGCCCTCACCGATCCGGCGGAGCGCCTCTCCGAGATCGCGACAGCCGCAGACGAAAGGAACGGTGAAGACGTGCTTGTTGACGTGATTCTCCTCGTCGGCTGGCGTCAGCACCTCGCTCTCATCCACGAAATCCGCCCCAAGCGCCTGCAGAATTTGAGCCTCCACGATGTGTCCAATGCGGCATTTTGCCATTACAGGGATAGTGACCGCCTGCATGATCTCCTTGATCATCTTGGGATCCGACATGCGGGCAACGCCTCCCTGTGCTCGAATGTCTGACGGCACTCGCTCCAGCGCCATGACCGCGACCGCGCCCGCCTCTTCGGCGATGACGGCATGCTGGACGGTGGCGACATCCATGATGACGCCTCCCTTGAGCATCTCGGCCAGTCCTACCTTCGTCCTCCACGTCGCCTTCTGAGTATCGTTACCAGATCCATTCCCATTGTTGCTCATACTGGTGCACTCCTTACGCCGCTTCGGCGTCTATCGGTCATCGTCTCCCGAAAAACGGGCGGAACTGCTTCATGCGCAGCTCGTCGCCTACATCGAAGAGCTCGTTATTGCGTGTCTTCAACTCTACTGCAGTTCTGGCACAGCCGATGCCGTGTCCACGGCACTCGCTCTGTGTCGCCTTGCCTACATCTCACGTCGCCACTGCAGGGCGGAGATTAGCGTTGCCTGGTCCGCATAGTCGAGGTTGCCGCCGGCCGGCAGCCCGTGGGCGATCTGGGTAACTCGCACTCCAAGCGGCTTCAGTTTGTCGGCAAGGTAGAGTGCGGTCGTCTGGCCCTCCGTCGTCGGATTGAGCGCCAGGATGACCTCCTTTGCGCCGGCAGCGACACGAGGAAACAGCTCGCGTATCTTAAGCATTTGCGGCGTAATCCCGTCCATAGGCGAGATCAGTCCCTGCAGAACGTGGTAGAGACCCCGGTATTCATTGGTCTTCTCCATCGCGATGAGGTCCCCGGTCTCGGCGACCACACACATTACAGATCGGTCGCGCCTCGTGTCGCGACAGACTTCGCACAGGTCCTGATCGGCGAAGTTAGAGCACTCCTGGCAGAGGCGGATATTCTCCTTGACCGAGAGGATTGCTTCGGCTAGCTGCCGTGCCTCCTCCTGCGGCTGTCGCAGAATATAAAACGCCATTCGTTGTGCCGACTTCGGCCCAATCCCGGGCAGATGCTCCAGTTCCGCCACCAGTCGTGCCAGAGGCTTCGCGTAGTGCAACATAGCTCGACACGCCCCTTATAGGATGCCAGGCGGGAGGTTCATATCGCCCAGGCCCTTCGTAATTTCCTTCATCTGGGCCTCCTGGTCGGCCTGCGCTTTTGCAGTCGCCTCCTTGACCGCAGTAATGATGAGGTCTTCGAGCATTTCCACGTCCTCGGGGTCGGCGACCACGGGATTGATCTTCAGCTCGACAAGATGGCCGTGTCCGTTCACGGTCGCCGTAACCATGCCCCCGCCGGCCTGCCCGGTAATTCGCATCGAAGCCAGCTCCTCCTGTAGTCTGGCGGCGTCCTCCTGCATCTTCTGGGCCTGCTTTGCCAGCTTCTGGATGTCACCGAGTCCGCCGAAGTTGCCAAGTCCACCGAATCGCGCCATGTTATGATTTCCTCCAGGATTGCAATACTCAATTATACTACGCGTGAACCGGGCGGAATTCTACTCCCGTGGGTCTCGTCCGTACAATGCGCAGTACTATGCAGTGACGATCACCGAGCGTCGAATTCGGAAAAATTCCCAGTTCTATGCCGGGCCGCGGGGCTCCGTGCGGACAACGGATCCGCTAAACACGCTCAGCGTTTCCGCCAGCAGACTTGGCTCCCCAGGGGCGATGGCCCCCGGCGCCGCCACCGCGACCACCGCGGCTTCGACCGTAACGGGAAGGTCCTTCTTCTCCGCGACGGCATCCTCCGCGGCGAAGGGCAGACCACCTGGCAGTTCTTCGGGGACAGTACCGCCGTAAAGTGCGGACGTCACCACAATCGGAGGCGGGTCGGGATCACCGAGCAAATCGCCTGCCGCGGGGCCGTCGGGGCCACGCGTGATACACCGTACCTTGTAGTCAACCGTATTCAGGGTCTCGTTAACGACCTGCTCCACTTTGAGCTTGCCCTTGGCGTTGTTCTGAATCCGCTCACGTGCGAATCCATCGGCGAAGGCCAGCACAATCGTGCGGCCCTCGAGCGCTACAACCTCGCCCTTTTCGAGAAACGGGTGGCCGCTCGGGCTGGCCTTCTTGAAGGCGGCCAGAATTCGGGTCCAGGCTCGCTGGATCACAGCTACCGAAATCTCGTCGGCGAAACGCGAGTTTCCTGGCGCATTCATCGTGGGTTTTGATGCCGCTGCCGGAGTCACAGGATCCATTACTCGGCTCGCAGCTCCCGCCGCGGACGCCGTAGTCGGCTGCGAAGAGGCCGGCGGCGGCGGCTCCGATTCCACGGCCGTGGAATCGCTTTCAGTCTCTGCTGCCTCGACCGATTCACGCTGCGAGGCGGCTCTTGGCCGCGGAACCACGGACGGAGTCGATGCAACGGTCTCCCGCCGCGCGGGGCTAGTGACCGCCCGGGGCAAAACACCTTGCGACTGCACTCGCACCGCCGCCAGATTCTCCGGCATCATCCGGAGAAGCGTGCTCTCGAGCAGCCAACGGTGCTGGTTGGTGAATCGAATCTCACGTTCGGCCGAGGCAACAATGGAAGTCATTTCCAGCAAGGTCGGCGGCGAGAAGAGCGAAGCCTGGCCCTCGATCAGCGTAAATCGCTCCGGTCCCAACTCCTCGCGAGCGGCGTTAACTGCGCCCGCGGAGATCAGCATGATATCCCGCAGGTGTCCTGAGAGGGCCGACAGCAGCTGACGCACGTCCTTTCCGCTATCGATCAGCTCACCGGCGATCGATAGCGTAGAGCACCAGTCGCCGCCCGCCAGTGTCGCCGTCACCCGAGCCAGTGTGTCCGTTCCCACGGTGCCGATCGCACGATGGACGAGATCGGCGGTCACGTGGCCATCGGCATACGCGAGTACCTGTTCGAGGATCGAGAGGGCATCGCGCCACGATCCTTCTGCGCTGCGGGCGACGGCCTGGACCGCTTCCGGCTCTGCTGTGCATTTTTCCAGATCGATGACCCGCTGAACGGACCTAGAGAGGTCCCGGATCGTACCGCGCTTAAAGTGGTATTGCATACAGCGAGAACGGATGGTGATCGGGACCTTGTGATGCTCGGTCGTGGCAAGGATGAAAACGACATGCGCCGGGGGCTCTTCCAGCGTCTTCAACAGCGCGTCAAAAGCCTTCGGCGATAGATCGTGGACCTCGTCGACGATATAGACCTTATATCGGGCCTCGCCAGGAGCATACTGGACGTTCTCGACGATCTTTTCCCGCACGTCGTCGATGCCGGTCTCGGACGCCGCGTCCATCTCGTTTACGTCAAGACATACGCCGTCCCGTATGGCAACGCAGAGTGAGCATATTCCGCAGGGATCGGCAGTTGGACCATCCTGAGCAACACAGTTAAGGGCTCTCGCCAGGAGTCGCGCCGTAGACGTCTTTCCACAGCCTCTTGCGCCATAGAAGAGGTACGCGTGCGCGATCCTGCCGGAGCGGATGGCGTTCCGCAGCGTGACGGTCACCTGCTCCTGGCCCATCAGTTCGTCGAAGCTCTGGGATCGATATTTGCGGTAGAGAGCGATGTAGGCCATAACGTAAAAAGTGCGCAGGGTGTCGGATGTGAGGCGCCGGCGGATGCATCGTCTCCGTGCACCGGCACCCCTACACTCGACACCCTGAATGGCACGCGCGGCGCTCAGAGCCGGGTAAACAGAACGCACACAGCGGGTCTATCTTAGTGCTGCTGCGGTCAAGCTCTGACACGGTTCGTCAGCCTGCTGCTGCGACTGGCCCGGCTCTCAACGCCGCGCTGAGCCGGAGACATTATACCGAACGCGGTACCGAAACGCAATGTAAGTGCCAGATGGCGCCCCAGATCTTCTCGGCAGGCGTAACCACCCCCAAAAGGGCCGGCGGTTACTGGATTTGCGGTGACTTGGCAGGAGTTCGCCCGCCGCCGGCCGAAGTATAGGCGCTGAGGAGGCAATTCAGGAATGCAACGAGACACGGCCCAGTCCAGCGTGCACATCGCATTTGTACTCGGTGTCATCGTCGGAGCAGCGATCGTCGGCCTGATCACATATCGTACAGTGCAGTCCGAGCATCGTTATGCGGCAGCGGCTATCGCCGCGGCGCAGGCTTCGAACGCACGCGCGCCGGTCGATTACATGCGGGCCGAGGACATGCTTGGACGAGCAATGCGATATGGACGAACCTCAGCGGAGAGGGTCAAGCGCGCCGACGATGAGGTGAAGCGTCTCACGGAGCAGCTCAACAGACGCAAAGCAGAAGACGCGCGCAGTCGATAGGAATGATGCTTGGATGCTGAATACCCGCAAAGACGCAATAATTACCAGATCGTCCGGCACACCTCGAAACTTCCAGTCGTGGGCCCCATTCTGGTTCTGTGTGATCTTTACGCTGATCGTTCTCGGAGACGCATCGACAACGGTCGGCGCCCAGTCTTCCGAATTCAATCAGGACGTTCGTCCTATTCTGAGCCAGAACTGTTTTAAATGTCACGGACCTGACGACGGACAACGTAAAGCGGGCCTTCGGCTGGATTCGCTCCGAGGCGCCGTTTCGATTCTGGCGAGCGGACACAGGGCGGTCGTGCCCGGTAAGCCAGGGCAGAGTGCGCTCATCGCGCGAATCTTCTCGACATGTGGAGACCGAATGCCGCCTGCCTATGCAAACAAGACTCTCTCATTGGCCCAGAAAGAGACGCTGAAGCGCTGGGTTGCGGCAGGTGCCGAGTACAGACCGCATTGGGCGTTCGTTCCTCCCGCTCAGGCAGCGCTTCCGACTGTTAAGTTGACGACTTGGTCTCGAAACCCGATCGACCGCTTCGTTCTGGCGCGGCTGGAGAGGGCCGGGCTTCGGCCGTCACCTGGAGCCGACCGTTACACGCTCGTTCGTCGCGTCTATCTCGACCTGATCGGGCTGCCGCCTACTCCGTCCGAGGCGGACACTTTCGCCGGCGACCGCCGTGCCGACGCCTACGAGCGGCTAGTCGATATGCTTCTGGCTTCGCCACGTTACGGAGAGCGATGGGCGCGGCGCTGGCTCGATCTCGCGCGGTACGCCGACACTAACGGCTTCGAAAAGGACAGGCCGAGGTCCGTCTGGCTGTACCGGGATTGGGTGATCGATGCGTTCAACCAGGACATGCCGTTCGACCGGTTCACGGTGGAGCAGCTCGCCGGGGACATGCTTCCCGCATCCACCTTATCGCAGCGAATCGCAACCGGATTCAACCGCAACACAATGCTTAATGAAGAGGGTGGAATCGACCCTCTGGAGTACCGTTTCTACTCGATGGTCGATCGTGTTGCCACGACGGGTACGACATGGCTCGGCCTCACGATCGGGTGCGCGCAGTGTCACACGCACAAGTTCGATCCGATCACTCAGCGCGAATACTATCGGACGATGGCCTGCCTCGACAACGCGGACGAGCCCACGATCGACGTTCCACGACCGGAGATCGAGACGAAGCGCAAGGCCATCACCACGCAGATCGCGAATCGCATAGCGGGGCTCGCTGAAGGCTTTCCGCTCGATCTTCCCTACGTTTGGAAGCCGGCTCGCGTAGCGGAGGTCCAGACCGCGTCCGGCGCGAAAGCATCGATCCTTCCGGATGGATCGGTGCTTATATCCGGCACGAACTCGGACACAGATACCTATACGGTACGCCTTGCGGAGGACGTAGAAGCCGAGGCCATACGCATCGAAGCGCTGCCGGATCCATCGCTAGGTGGCGGCGGTCCAGGCAGGACCGCGCACGGCAACTTCGTACTTACGCGAATCCAACCGGTTCCTGGCTCAAGGAATGGCAAAACGTCTACGTCGCCCCGCTTCGTAAGCGCCGAGGCCGACTTCTCGCAGGATGGATTTCCAGTCTCCGCTGCGTTGGATAACGGAGGCGGCCGCGGTTGGGCGGTCGACGGTCCCGGTAAGCTTGGAGTGGCGCATTCGGCGGTCGTCGCGCTGGATCGAACCGCTCGATTCTCCGGAGGCGGGCAGTGGCTGCTGCGAATGGAGCAGATGTACGGTGGAGGGCATACGCTCGGACGGTTCCGGATCAGCATGGGCACTTCGGCTTCGATCGGGGATACTCGGCCGATCGAGGTACAGCGAAAGGAGATCGTGGAGCGCCAGTTCGCGGAGTGGACTCGCCGGCAGGAGGCACGTTCCGTCCGGTGGCAGACTCCGCTTCCGATCGCCGTTTCAAGCAGTACGTCGGCTCTCAAGACGCTGAACGACGGCTCGATATTCGTGCAAGGCGACACGACCAAGCGCGATGTCTACGACCTCCGGTATAAGACGGACGGATCGCCGATCACGGCGATCAGGCTGGAGGCGCTGCCCGATGACAGGCTACCGGGTCACGGTCCCGGCAGGACCTACTATGAAGGCGGGCCCGGCGATTTCTATCTGAGCGAGATCACTCTCATGGCCGGCGGCAAGGCCGTAAAGTTCGCGGGCGCCGCTCAAAACGGCGGCAGCGCGGCAGCGGCCGCAATCGACGGAGATCCACAGTCCGGCTGGAGCATCAATGGCAGGCAAGGCGAGCCTACCATTGCCGTGTTCCGGCTCGCCGAACCTCTCAAAGCCGATGGCTTCTCACTGCAGCTTCTCTTCGAGCGGTATTTCGCGTCCGCACTCGGACGATTCCGGATCTCCGTCACGTCCGACATTCGTCCGGCAGAGGCAGGGCTCTCACCGACAGCTGAGGCGACTCTGCTGGTGCCCGCGGAACAGCGAACCGATTCACAGAGGAACGTCCTATTCCAGGAGTTCCTCAATGTGGCTCCAGAGCTCCAGAAGGAGCGTGACAGTATCGCACTCCTGAAGCAACAGATGCCCGCATACCCCACGGCCCTTGTCATGCGAGAGCGACCTGCAGACTGTCGGCGCGCTACCTACGTTCACCGGCGCGGCGAGTTTCTCCAGACGGAAGAGCGCGTGACACCTGGGCTGCTCGCCATCCTGCCCGGCATGGATCGGAGCGCCTCCTTAGATCGGTTGACCTTCGCGCAGTGGTTGGTGTCGGCACGCAATCCGCTAACGCCACGAGTCGCCATGAACCGGCAGTGGGCCGGGTTCTTTGGACGGGGAATCGTCCGTACTACCGAGGACTTCGGCTACCAGGGAGCTCCTCCGAGCCATCCGGAGCTTCTGGACTGGCTGGCCGTCGAGTTCCGGAAGCAGGGATGGTCGTTGAAG
>JBBQVV010000013.1:0-36467 GCA_038211235.1 Chthonomonadales bacterium
TTCGAAGCGCCATCACTTCCTGGACTGCCTCCTCAACCGCCTGCGTCTGCCCAGTCACCTCGGAGATACTCTCCCGAATTAATGCAAGATCAGGCACGGTCAGCTCCGCAGGCGCCACTTTCATCCGGGCGAGGCTGGATTGGACGGAAGCAAGCGTCTGCTCGATGACTTCCTGCTGCGCTTCCACTCGCTCCAGACCTGGCCGGAGCGTCTCCGCGACTCGGCAGCGCGAATCGATCAGCTCGATGCTCTGCTCGAACGCCGACTTTGCCGCCGAATCGGATGTACGTGAGAGTCGGGCTCGAAGCTCTTCACGCTGGGCGATGAGGGCGTCCGGCGACTCGGCATTGATTGCCGCAACGAGATTGCTTCGATAGGCATCGAGCTTGTGGCTCTGACCCATCAACATATTCAGCTCGGTCAGAATATCTTTGCCGGTCTGCCGGTCCAGACTCGGCTGCAGATCCAGAAGCAGTGCGATAGATTCGAGGTATGAGCGCTCGGATGGCGTTACGTCAATTATGGCCGAAGCCGCTCGGACCTCCACGCTCTGCATGTGAGCGTCCAGGTCGTTGATGCGGCCCCGCTTGTTCATCCACCATGACAGGTAGTAGGTCAGCCCACCAAGCGCCGGACCTGCTATGACAAATGGACCGGGAATGGCTCCTGAATTGACTCCCTGTGCCACGGCGATGAGGACGGTAAACCCCATGGCCAGACTGGCTGCCCAACGCATGACGAACGGTACCGGGTCCCGGCGCTGGAGTACGTCTCGCGCAGCCAGGTCCGCCTCCCGTCCCGGTGCATGCGGATGTTGGTGGTCCTCAAAGCCCATCGTCCGCAAGATGCCGAGCTTGATGCGTATGCGCTCGGCGATTTCAGGATCAATGTTCCGTAGGCCGATTGACATAGTCGATTACAGCTCCTTCACGAAGGACGTGGTCTCCGCTCACATTACCGACCGCCTTCCGACTCAATCCTAAACTAGTCGATTGGCTCATATTACCTGCAAACCAACCGAGTGGGCTTCGAACTACAGGCGGTGACCGGAACGAACAAACACTGATGCGAAGTCTCTAAGAATGGCGGAGCTAGAGCCCGCGAGCGCCGATGCCAGACGAGGACACTATCATATTGGACCGCCAACCCCAAAAAGACCCAACAAAATACGATCCGAGCCAACTGGACTGGCTATCGCAGGACTCGTCGAACGATGTCGCGATCTCGAACGCTCGGCGCCAGTTTGAAGAGTTGATAGCTGCTGCATATCGCGAGGACGATTGGGACGAAGTCATCTTGACGCCTCGTAGTGGCGATGGCGGACGGGACATCATTGCAACTCGTCGTGTCTTCGTAGGCGACGCCCTTCGAGAACTCGAAGTTGTCGGCGATGCTCGCGGCGTTGGACGACGTCTAGGCCAACACCTCGGCCGCAGCAGCCCGCGAACCGAGCGGTCAATGGAACAGGCGCTGCAGGAAGTAGTAGAGGTTGTTGCGCCAGTGAGCAGGGTCATGGGCGTGGCCGTCCACGTTCCAGACATGTGGGATGCCCTGCTCCTTCAGGTAGCGGTGTACGCCCTGGCTGATGCCGATCAGGCCGTCCTTGTTGCCGCACGAGAGATAGAGAAGCTTCAGCTTATGCTTCGCCGCAGCGGGATCCGTGAGGAGCGCTGCAGGGGGTTTCGTGTTTGGCGCGGACGAGAACCCACCGACCCAGGCGAACGTATCGAGGTGCGCCAGGCCGAAGTTGAGGGACTGGCCGCCGCCCATCGAAAGCCCGGCAATGGCGCGATGTTCCCGATCAGCCTGTGCCGCATAGTGCGACTCTATGAATGGCACGACATCCTGCAGGAGGTCCTGTTCGAACGCTGCGAAGGCCGGCGCGCTCGCGAAGACGTTGCCCTCCGCCCGGTCGTTCTTCTGCGCGCGGCCGTTCGGCATGACGACGATCATTGGCACAGCCTTTCCGTCTGCGAGAAGGTTGTCCATGAGCTGGTCGGGCTTAGCGAATCTCTCCCACTCTGTTTCGTCCCCCCCGATTCCGTGCAGAAGGTATAGAACGGGATATCTCTTGTCCTGCGAGTAGCCCGGCGGAGTGTACACGTTCATCCTCCGCTTCGTTCTGACCGACTTCGAATCGTACTCGACCAACTCCAGCTTGCCGTGCAAGATGCCGGGGAGTGGCGCGTTAACTCGACCCTGCAAACTACAAGCCTTCGGCGGGCTCAAACTATCCACAGGGAGAGATCGGCAACGCATTCCGGCAGGTTGCGTGCCTGGTAAAGGGTGGAGTAGGGCTCGAGATCGCGTGCCTGGAGATGGGCGGATGGGACACTCACGTCGCACAGGGCGCCGACATCGGATGGCAGGCGCTCAGGCTCGGCGAATTGGGCCAGGCGCTCGCCGCGTTCGCGCGGGACCTCGGGGAGCACATGGGCCACGTAACAACCGTGGTAATGACCGAATTCGGCCGACGCGCCTACGAAAACACGGGACTTGGTACGGACCACGGTCGAGCAGGCGCCTGGCTTCTGATGGGAGACAACGTCGTCGGAGGCAAGGTGCACGCGGATTGGCCCGGCCTGAAGCCTACCCAGCTGGATGACAACGGCGACTTGCGCGTGACAACGGACTATCGAGACGTCCTCTCCGAGATCGTCAAGCATCGCTTGAAGAACGACAAACTTGTCGACGTGTTTCCGAACTACACGCCGCGTTTTCGAAATATCGTCAAGCACTCGTGACGACCGCATCGCATAGAAAGCCAGACATCCATCCATGTTGAACCAGGAGTACGCCCAAACGGAGCAGTCGACAACCGCTGACAATCGCCCAATCGCACTTCCGCAGCCATTGACGGACGCGCCAATCGAGAGTTTTCTAAATCGCTATTTCGCTCCGGTCACCGGCACCGTATCCTACGATTAGCGCCTACAGATGCGGGCAGAACTGAGACAGGAGATACTCTCAGTCGTGGCAGCTCATGTGGAGCTCGGCAGCACGCGTGACGATGCAATTCGCCTCGCACTTGCGGCTTTGTCGCAGTCTCCGGTCAACTCTCCCGTGCAACAGCCCGCGTCGCATCGCGCGGATACGCGCCAGACAGTTTCGGAACGGCGCAGAACGAGGAGGGCCGCAACCGCACCGGGGCTTAAGGCGTTTGGAATCGCCGCGGGCGCGTCACTGTTACTGCTTGCGATCCGGCCCAGCCCGGCCGAAAATGAGGCGCTGTTCCTGTTGGCCCTCGTCCTCGCGGTCTTTCCCTTCCTTGCCGGCCGGTCGCTCGGCGCCAGAAACAGCCGCTATCCGCTGAGCGGAGTGCTGCTCGCTCAGCTGCTTCTCTACCTTCCGATTACGACGGGTTTTTATCTGCTCGTTAGCTCGCAGAACCATGTGGGGTCTGACTTCGCGGCGTGGCCCTGGACAGCAGCCTATCTCTCGATCTCGACCCTGTTCGGTGGGGCCGGCGTGATCGCCGGAAAGTGGCTCAAGAAGACAAATCTTCGCATAACCAGACGCGCAAGCAGGGTGTAGGTTGCCTTGTTCGCCGGCTTCCGTGGCCGGTGGGACAATCGCGACGGGAGGGGCAGGGACCTGCAGCAGCCGCAACGGCTATAGAGACCTGGTTCTGATTCCGGATCGATTGTTCGCGGCTGAGGTGTGCAATTGTTTTCTTTTCGGTGTTTTAGCGGCGGTTTTGGGCCGGAAATCCGGAAAAACCGCCTCGGATACGCTATTCGGAACCGGTCGAAAGACCATGCCGGAGCTCCATGATTCGAGCTGGAGACAATATGTTCATGACAGAGGTTCCCTCCTCATCGTCGTAAAAGCGGCTCATACTGCGCCGCACAGCGTCCTCATACGTGAATTGTTCATCCGATAAGCAGACCCGACGGGATTACGGAACATTCTCGTCACCTATCCGGTCATTCATTGACCGCCCGGTCAAAATACGGATGGAGGACGCCAATGCAAGCGAAGGCATGGCAGCGAGTCGAACGAACTAACCGGCCTCTTGATTGTCACGATGATGTCGACGCATACGATTGGGGAGGGCTGGAGCGCGCCGACTGCCCGTATATCATGTTGATCGTTGCCACGTGCATTGGTATCGCGCTGGGACTCGTAGAGACCATGCTGTGCGCTTTGCTCGGCTTTCACGGACTGAAGCCTACGAAGCGATAGCTGAACGCCGAGTAGTCGGAACGGTCGTGCCGAAACTTGGGACCGGATTACAGAGAGCTCCGTACCAATAGTAACAGCGGACGCGGATCGGAAGCTCCGTCGCGAACGTCAGTTCGCGCGACTACGGTACAGGGCACGAACGACTGCAGTTCGGACAGGACGTCTTCCAGGTGCTGGCCGGTCTCGTAATGATGGCCCTCGTATATCATATACCTCCACGGCAGTTTCCGCAGCCCCTCGATGAAACCTATGTGACGGCGCATTGAGAGGTAGAACACTATCGATTCATTTAAGTACGGAACGAGGTGTTGCGGGATGTCGGCCTCTAGGGAGTAGGCTTTGTGCAGCTCAGCGCCGACGAACCAGGCACGAGTGTAGCTTAGAATTGACAGGAGTTCCGCTCCAAGCTTTGTGATCGGGGGCAAGTCCCAGCCAACGCCCCAGTGTGCTCCCTCGTTTAAGGCCTGCGCCATCATCAGGCCGGTATTGCAGCCGACGTCAAGCACTAGCCGGTTCTTCAGGACAACGTTAGCCTCGTGAAGCAGCGCCTTCATCCGTTCCCACCGAACGCTGGTATCCCGCTTTCCAATCGTGTGGTGGCCGGGTATCTGTTGGTGGAGATATCGCCCGCCGAGCACCCGGACTTCTGTGCCACAGTGCGCAGTCTCCCTCGCACGCTCTGTCAGGCGCTTCAGGCGCTCTGCTTCGTTCGGGATTAGAAAGTTCTGGAAATCGACGTAGTAGAGCCCCCCATCCGACACTGATCGCAACAGGTTTCCATTGCAATCCGGGCACCTAAAGTCTTCCCGGCACTGCCAGTTAGGTACGGCGAACGCCAGTCGCTGCTCATCCTCCAGAGTGCGCAACACTTCCATGAATTCGCTACAATCGTCCGGTAACGGCGACTTTCCATCGATGTGTTGAACGACGAACGCCGTCATGTTCGCCCCACCAACAGAGATATGAGTGACATCATAGAGCCGCGGCCCGATACCCATGTCGTTGAGGGCGCTAGCCACGGGAACAAGATCGTTCGCCGTCCCCACCAGAACGGAACGGGTCATAGATGTCATCTTCAGCTCCCGAACATATCGGGCTTCGGCGGGTTTGCCGTGATTCTTCAACACCTTGAAGCCGGCATCTGCCGGGTATGCGCGCACAAAGTCACCGAAACGCTGATCAAGACCGTCTTGCGGCGGAATGTAGAGCACGTGGCTGCCTTCGCAATATCGAATGCCTGCAGCTCTTAGTGCCTCGCCCCAGCCGCCGGAAGTCTCGGCGAGAGCTGAGGCAGCGTGCCAGGTATGAGGCATCTGGCGTTGCCTAATGGCGTTCTGTCGCCTGCGCTGTAGTATGTAGTGAACCAGTCCCCGACGCCACATGTAATAGATCGACTGCGCCTCAGCACCGAGGCGCGTGCGTAGACCCCGAATGAACGGAAACGCTCGGCTGAGATCTTCTGAATCCCATTGCCTGATGCCTCGCTTGCTTTTTCTCGCGTCTTCGCGCACATCGCCTCCATAGCGTCACGCTTCAGTCGACTCGCCCGTCACCCGATGGCGGATGCCGGCGGGCGATTTCGCTGACCGCCGCTTACATGTGGTATCGAGCGCCATCCGGCGACGGTGCTTCGATCACGTTTTGGTACTTCTACCGGTTTAAGATCCACCTGCGCTTCTGGAACAACAGATTACGAAGGTACTGGCGCCCCGCCAGATGGACCCAATCCATGGTACGCTCGGCAGCCTCCCGAGACGCCAACCTCCGCTTATCACATCGGCAAGAAGCGAGGTACATATGTTTCAAAAGACCATCGTTGCTATACTGCTGGTCCTCTCAATGGCGGGTTCCGCGAGCGCCACCTGTTACGTCAGCGCGACCAACGGACGCGATACCAATCCTGGAACGTGCTCTCAACCGTTCCGAACTATTGCGCGAGGAGTGGGCGTCCTTAAGCCGGGCGACACGCTCTTCATCAGAGGCGGCGTCTATGCTGAGTCGTTTAACTCCAACATTCCGTCGGGAAAATCATGGCTGTCCCCCGTTACCATCAAGGCTTATCCGAATGAGCAGGTCACACTCCGCCCTGGACCCACGACACAGGGTGTATTCATGTTCAGTGGCCCACAACAGTTCATAGTAATCTCGGACCTCACTATCGATGGGGCGAACGTTCAGTACGACTGCATTAAGATCACCAGCTCGAGCAAACGGGGCGCAGCGCACCATATCTGTATTCAGAACTGCGATGTTCTCAACGCAAACGCGCAAGGTATCCTGATCTCAGGCGGCTCGTATTTCAATTACCTGCACAATTTGAAGGTGCATAACTCCGCTCTCAACGGTAGATGGCATGCGATGCCGCTGGATCATTACCACGGAATTTATATCGCAAGCAGCTGCAATACTGTTCACGGCTGTACCGTGTATCACAACGCAGGATATGGCATCCACTGTTACGATTCGAGCGGCTTCTTGGTAAACTACAACACCATCTGTGGCAACACTTGCGTCGACAATGGTGTCGCAAGTATGAGCGGAGCCGGCATCATCTTAAGCTCCGGCATCGGAAACCAGGCGTTCAACAATGTTGTATATGGCAACGCTTACGGCATCTCAGTCGACTATTCCGCCATCTCCACACGTGTATTCAACAACACGGTCTACGCGAACCGCGAATATGGCATTTACATAGGCTCCAGAAGCCGGCTTGCGATCGTCCAGAACAACATCTCCTATGGAAATGGATGGAATCCGGACATCTTCGACAACGGCAGCGGGCAAACGACCTTCATGCAAAATCTTGCCGGCGTCGATCCTGGGTTCGCTGATCCTGCTCACCTGGACTTTCACCTTGTTACCGGGAGCCCGGCGGTCGACCACGCGGCGCCGGTACAGTTGTCCGCGCCGCTATTTCAGTTTGACATGGACACAAACCCACGATACTCGGGCACGTCGCTCGATATAGGCGCCTACGAATACCAGAGCGCCGTGTTTAGTGCTGGCGGCTGATGGGTCTGAGGTTTGCGCAATGCGTCTGTTGGGACGGAAATCACGCGCATCACCTCGGATCGTGCCCGTCGAGTAAGACATCCATACTCGCAGAACGAACAGAACGGCGAGTATGGATGTCCGGCATTCTGCCTCCGCGTCGGCCTCGCCGGCGCCAGAGTAGTGCATTCCAATCCCAAACGCGAACGTTCACCAATGAGTTTCCATTATCGTATCGCTCTCATTCGGACTGCAGCACGGCCCGGCGACGCAAGAGCGCCCCGAGCGTACGCATCAGCAGAGACAGGTCCCCACGCAACGAGCGAAGCTGGACGTATTCGAGGTCCAATCGAAGCTTGGCCGGAAGGATCTGGCTGACATAGATCGCCTCCACATCCGACTGGCCCCGCAGCAGCTCTTCCTCATCACGAAACACCAGCTGGCTGACTCCGGTGATGCCGGGTCGAACCGTCAGTACCCGCTTCTGCTCCTCCGAGTAGAGACGGACGTAGCGGGGCACTTCCGGTCGCGGACCCACCAGGCTCATCTTGCCGGCCAGCACATTGATCAGCTGAGGCAGCTCGTCGAGCTTGTACCGGCGAAGCATCCGGCCGATCCGGGTGATGCGCGCATCGTCCCCGGGTGTCACCGCATGACCCTGGCTTTCCGCATCGACGACCATGGTCCGGAACTTTACGATCCGAAATGGATCTCCGCACAATCCAACCCGAACCTGCCGGAAAAAGACCGGTCCCCGGGAATCGCGCTTGATCAGCAGCGCAATCAGCACAAACACCGGACTGAGAAGAAGCAGTCCCGCCGAAGCGCAGAGAATGTCGAACGCGCGCTTGGTCATCGGCATAGCAAGTCGCGGAGCGCATCGATTACCTGCTCCTGGTCGTCATCGGTCATCCGCGTGTACAGCGGCAGACTGACGGTACGTTGGAATGCGTCCACACTGTTCGGATACTCTTCCGGCCGCAAACCATAGGTGTCGCGCCAGTAGGGATGGAGATGCAGGGGGATAAAGTGCACGCTCGTGCCGATGCCGCGATCGGCCAGCCGTTCGATGAGCCTGTCGCGCCCGAGCGGGGCGTCGTCACTGAGTCTTATGACGAACAGGTGCCATGCGTGCAGCTCACCAGGCGGCGCTTCTGCAGGAAGTAAAAGGGGCAGATCCGCAAGTGCCTGGCGATACCGGCTCGCCATGCGCTCCCGCCGATCTCTCAGACGAATCGCCTTCCGAAGCTGGTGGATTCCAAGCGATGCCGCAATGTCCGTCATGTTGTACTTGAACCCTGGCGCAACGACCTGGTAGTACCAGGACGGCAGCTCCGATGTATACCGGGCGAAGGCGTCGCGATCGATACCGTGAAGGCGCATGAGCCGGCAGCGCGCGGCGATACCGGCATCGCGAGTCACTACCATGCCGCCCTCGCCGGTAGGCAGCGTTTTGGTCGCATAGAAGCTGAAGACCGTGGCGTCACTCTCGAGCGAACCGATCAGCCGGTTTTCGTATGTCGCGGGCAGCGCGTGTGCAGCATCCTCGACCACACTGAGACCGTGTCTGCGAGCGATATCCAATATCGGCGCCATATCGCATGCGAGGCCGCCGAAGTGGACCGGAAGCAGCGCCCGAGTCCGCGACGTGATCGCAGCCTCGATCGCGGCCACGTCGATATTACACGTCACCGGATCGATGTCCACGAACACGGGATGGGCGCCAAGGTAATGGACGACCTCTGCGGTTGCCGTGAACGTGTAGGGTGTCGTGATCACCTCGTCGCCTGGGTGAACGCCGACCGCCTCCAGCGCCAAATGCAATCCGGAGGTAGCGGAGTTTACCGCGAGCGCCTCAGCCTCTCCTCCCAGGAAAGCCGCGAAATCGGCTTCGAATCGAAGTGTCTTCGGTCCGGTCGTAAGCCATCCGGAACGCAGCGAATCCACGACTTCGGCAATCTCTTCCTCGCCGATGTCGGGCAATGCAAATGGCAGAAATCCTCTGTTGGAGGTCAGCACGATCTCCTATCCTTACGGTCGACTACCGGCGTGTCAGCGCAACAAAGCGACCGGACCGGCGACGCCATACGATAAAATCCCAGATCCCAAAGAGAAACCCGAATCCGTAGCCTAAATGAAAGCAGCCGAAGACCGCCGGTAGAACCGCGAAGTAGGCCCAGCCGCCCTCGCGAGCAGACTGCGCGGCGGCACCAAGAACCGACGCAAGATAGATCAAGGCAAGTCCGGCCAATCCCAGGCGGCAAGGCGTCCAGAAGGGCGCAGCGATCGCCAGCAAGATCAGCGTGGCGGCGAAGGCGCCAGGAATGAGATGGCGCAGCGACGCCGGCGTGCCATGCTTCTGAATGACCCGAACCTTCCAGTATCCGTATTGCCAGTATTGCAGAAAGAGATCGCGGAGCGACGCGCGAGGTGTATACCACGATATGATGGCCGGCGACTGCCAGATCGTGCCTCCGGCGCGCAGCAGCCTCAAGTTGTGCTCGTCGTCCTGGTTGCGCACCAGCTCTTCGTCGAAGCAGCCGATACGATCGAATACGTCGCGACGCCAACACCCGAGATAGACGCTATCCACACTGCCTACATACTCGGCGCGATGGCTCCTGGCGCCGCCAACTGCGAACGGTGAACGAAAGGCCAGCGCGATCGCCTTCTGCATATAGGACTTGCCCCGTGCTACCCACGGGCCCCCAACGTTATCCGCGCCAGTTTCCGCCAGCGTTTCCACGCACTTCCGCAAGTAGTCTGGCGCATACTCGGTGTGCGCGTCCATCCTCACGATGATCTTGCCACGGGCATTCCTGATGCCGGCATTCAGACCCTTCGGCGTCGAGCGCTTGGGACTGTCCACCAGCCGCAATCGATCGTCTCTCGCCGCCAGCCTCTCAATGATCGCGCGAGTTCCATCGTCGGACATGCCATCTGCCACAACGACCTCGAATCCGCCGCGTGGCGGCTGTAGCGCAAGCACGCTTGATAGACAGGTCTCGATACATGCGGCCTCATTCCTACACGGGATAACGACCGATACTTCAGGCCCGTTGCTCATTGATGCTCCTGTCGGGCGCCGTGAAATGCGCCGATAGTTCGGTTACTACCGCTTCGATACAGAACTGTTGCTCGACGCGATTTCGCCCGGCCAAGCCGACTTGCGCCCTGCGTACAGGGTGGAGAAGGAGGCACTCAAGCGCATCCGCCAGCGCTTCGCAATCTCTTGCGGGTACCAGCATGCCGGCGCCCTTGTCCAGCAGTTCCGGTATACCGCCAGTCAGCGTGGAAACGGTGGCGATCCTATAACCCATCGCCTCGATCAACGCCACGGGTATCCCCTCGTGCAACCCGTTGCCAAGATCTACGCTCGGCAGCACCACCACATCGATCTTGCGCTCGGCGTACATCGCCAGCAGGGACTTGTGCGAGACCTGGCCCAGCATGACCACACGGTCCTGAAGTGACAGCGTGGCAACCTGATGCTCGATAGATTCACGCATCTCTCCCTCGCCTGCGATCCATAGCGCCGCATCGACGCCTCGCGCTTTCAGGATCGCGAATGCTTCGATCAGGTAGCGGTGCCCCTTGACTGGCAGGAGATTCGCCGCGCAAAGCACAGTCGGCGGTCCTGCGTGGACACGGCCGGTCTCACTTCGGAGCGGCAGTTGAACCCCCATATGAATGATGCGCGCCTTGTCGGGAACTCCATCCGGCATCACGTTGCGCGCCATCTCCGTCCCGCTTCGCGAGATAAAGCGCGCAAGTCCGGTTTTCCTGATCTTGAGCGCGAGAAGGTTGTTCTCGACGATGTCCCAGCGGTGCCCGGTAAAGCTCCATGGGATGCCGCATACCTCACTCGCGATCATAGCCATCGTGGAAGTCGTCGCCGCCCAGTGTGCGTGGATATGCGATGCTCCCCATTGACGCGCGATCCGGGAAAGCCAGAGGGCTTTCGGCGCAACCGCCAGATTGCGCGCCAGAACCGCTACATTGCGACTCTGAAACAGCCAGGCGATAGCTCTCATTGAGCGAATCGGGCTGCGACAAACCTCCTGCAGCACCGCGAGCAATATGGCGACAGAAATTATAGGCTGCCGAACCGTATGGCTCAGCAGAGCCGCTGCGTCTTCGTGCGCGACGGAGGCGCGCGGCGAGCGTGGGACGATGCGCACCTCGTGCCCGCGCCGGATCAGCTCAACAACCTCCGGGATGATGAATGCCTCCTGCGTAGAAAAAGGCAGTTCAGCGGTAACATATACGATGCGCATCGCGATCCGTTCCGATCGGTCCATCGAGCCTAACCGGTCTTACGATTCCGACTATTCCCCCGCTAGGCCAGCACCTGCCTTAGCCGCGGGCTTCCCACCGATGATTCCCGATAGAGATCGAGCAGTCGAACGCCTAACCGCTCGTAGCTGTACTCCTCTTCAGCCCGAAGGCGCCCCGCTGTCCCAAGCCGCTCACGCAGTTCAGGACACACTGCGAGGCGCACGATCCGGTCCGCCATCTCGGCCGGGCGCTCGAAGGGGACGACAAAGCCGGTGACGCCCTCCACCACTACCCTGCCCGCGTCGCCGGCCGGCGTGGTGACGACCGGCAGCGATGCCGACATGGCTTCCAGCACCACGTTCGGAAAGCCCTCATGGTCCGACGAAAGCGCCAGCATATCCGCCTGCCGAAGCTGGGCGGGCACATCATCGCGCGATCCCCGAAATGTCAGGCGATCCCCAAGGTTAAGTTCGGACGCCCGCCGCTCGAGTGCGATCCGCTCCGGCCCGTCTCCGATCAGTGCCCCCGTCAGCTGCGGCGCCCCCTGTTGAGCGATCGCAAACGCCTCCAGAAACCGATCGAAGCGCTTGGCGCGCACCAGACGTCCTACCGCGACAACTACTGGCGCTCGTGGCTCTCTAGCCTCGGGTCGGCTGCCTGCGCGACGGTCGAACTCGGCCAGATCGATGACATTGGGCAGACAGTGTATTCGGCATCGCGACACTCCCGCTGCCACCGCGCCCTCGACCGCCGCATGCGAGTTGACCACCAGCGCAGCGGGAGCGCGTAAGAGCAGGCGTCCCCACCCGGGGTTGTCTGCCAGCTCGTATTGCGCGTCGTTGCGCATCGCTCCGATCGTCAGCGCGCCGCACGCTCTGCCCGCCATTCCTGCGTACAGGTTTGCAAAGAAGTGCGCGGACTGAACGATGTCGGGTCGAAACCCACACAGCGCGCGCGTCAACCGGGCGAGGCGTTGTATCGGATTGTTGGACTGACCGAACCACCGCGGCTCCATTCCCTCCGCTCGGAACAGGCTCTCGTAGTACTCACCCCGCGTTACCGCATAGATGCGGACGTCTGCCCCGCTGTCGCGGAGTGCGGTGGCGATATAGAAAAGCTGCTTCTCTGCGCCCGCGCGTCCTAGCGAGCCTGCAATGAGAGCGATGCGCAGCGCACGGTCCGTTCCGGCCGGACTCATGAGTCGCTCGTCTCTACCGCTACGGCCGCTCCGTGATCCGTCCGCAGCCGCCGGCTGGGCGTCTCGATGGGTTGCACGGTCGATCGGAACGGTGCGACTCGCGCGACCACGTAGGCGAGCACGACGTACATCAGCTTATAATAGATCCAGGTTCCGCTGGCATTGACGACAAACAGCGTCGCCAGCATGGCCAGCGGCTGGGTGTCATGCAGGCGCCGCTGGGCTCTGATGGCCGCAGAGGCGCAGAGGCCGATGAATGCCAGGTAGGGCGCCAGTCCCAGCAGTCCGCATTCGGTGGCGATCCACAGGAAGAGATTGTGGGTGTCAGGCACTTCGTGATGATACGCCCAGAACGTTCGCCGGCCCAGCTCGTATCGATGTGCCACCGGTCCCCATCCGGCGAGTGGTCTCTCCGCAAACATGCCCAGCTCCGCCGGATAGAGGAACTCTCGCTTGGCAAAATTGCCTTGCATCAGCGCCTCCTTGAAACGCTCGCGGGTACCTCCATTAGACATGATTGCGATGAACAGTGCTCCCAGACCGATCAGTCCGACAATCCGACTTCTCGACCTGACCACCGCGCTGCCATGCCCAATCAGCAAATAGACGCCCAGTCCGGTTGCCAGTGCCATCAGTCCACCACGTGAGACGGTTGAGAGCATGCCGGCCGCCAGGCACGCGAAACAGGCCAATGCGAGCCAGATCGGGATGCGTTTGCGCTCTCCTCTTTCGGTCACGAGACCAACCAGCGAGATTGCAGCAAGAGCCAGAATGCCGCACAGCTGGTTTGCGTTAGCTCCCAACGTCGTCGACCTAGCGGCTTCGGCAGCGGTGTCGGTTTCAAGCCCTTTGCCGCCAATATGTGTAACCTGCAATACCGACAAAACGACGCAGCCCAGCACAAATGCAGTCCAGACGTCCGTGACGATGGCGGGATATCGCATCACGTTGGTCGATACCCAGAACAGGCAGAGCAGCTGAATCCACGTCAAGGCTCGAGTGACTAATTCAGCGCGAAAGCTGCCGCCAACACTCATTCCGAGCCCAACGTACACGGTCGCATAGATGGCCAACGCCCAAAATGCTGCGGTCGGCCGTCGAAAGCAGTTCGACCGATCGAAGAGTAAGGCCGTTAGCAGGAACAGCATGCCGACTGTCTTCGTCAGGGCAAAATCCTCGCTTGGGAAGTTCACGGTGTCGAATGGTATGGCGAGGACGAAAAGCGCAAATGTCCACCGGACAATTGTGTTGGGACCTGCGTAAGCGACGCTGGTGCGCGCGCCCATCAAGCCACTTGACTGACCCAAAGTCCAATTCACCGGTCGACCTGGACGAAATAGATGCCGATCCGCAATCTGGGCCGCACCCATCGAGTTTGCTCTGAAGAACGGAGTCCCGGAGTTCATTTGAGTTCCGTGTCTGGCTCACGAGTGAAGCGCAGAACAAAGTGTGATGCTGACAGGTACTGTGCCATGTAGTTCGCCGTCAGCCTCCTGAACGGATAGATATAGGACCATCGAAGATCATGAAGCGCAAGTCCGGCTTGCGTTGCAAGATCAACCCAGACCGGAGGGTCCTGGTGCTTGTCCCACTCGATCGTTCGCGCCAGTGGTGATCGAAGGCCAAGGCGGTTCCAGAAGTTCGAGCGGGCACTATCGGCGATGAGAAGGATGCCGCGATCCGTCAATGAGCCGCGCATCAGTTTGAATTTTGAGACGTAGAGCTCACGTGCGCCGGCGTCGCCAGGAAGGCATTGGACGGCGTCTTCAGCAAGGTGGTTGATAACGTTGTGAAGGATCAGAAGGTCGAACTTCTGGTCGACAGTCGGCAGGTACTCCTCCATGGTGAAACTGCAGGACTGAACTCTCTCCGTAAGCCCTGTGACTTGCAAAGTTGTCATGAACGATCTGAAATAGGCATCCGATGAGCCGTGGGCCTGGGGTTCCAGCCCGATGACCTCGGCGCCATGGCTCGCGCACCAGACAGCCCAGGCTCCCGCTCCACAGCCGACGTCGCAGACGCGTCGACCAGCCAGAGACAAGCCGTCGAACAGAAAGCTTGCTCGCCTGGCGTAACGGTCCCAGGAAGTATAACCGAACTTCCTCGCGACCTCCTCCCGGTTTTGCATTGCGGCCAGCTGCACCATACTCCGGTCCCGGCTCCTCAAACAATCAAGACAAGGTTCGACCGCGAACTACCCATGTGTCGAACTGGCCGTGGCAGCTCGCAGCCGCCACGCGGTCTTCAGCCATCGCACGGGCGCCACTACGGCGCCGTCCAGCGCATCCACGCCGGAGATGCGGCGGAGGCGCATATACAATGCGAGGCTTGTAGCGGCCGACGCGCAGTATGCAACTGTGGAGGCAATCGCCGCGCCTGTGATGCCAAATCGCGGAATCAATAGGAAGTCCAGCGGCACGGTAACCAGGACGCCGACAAGCGTGGTGTATGTCGCATATTCCGGCTTACCGACTCCGGCGGAGGCGTACGAAATGATCCTCACAATCGTCAGAGCGACCATGCCGGGCACGAGCCACTGGGCAGCCACAACAGCGGCCCTGAACGCCTGCCCGAACATGAACGGCAAAAGCCACGGCAGAAAGGCAGTCAGGATGATGCCTCCAGAAACCACGAGATAAAGCGACATGCCCAGTGCAACAAAGGTCATATTGTTCCGGGCCTCGTCGCGAGCGGCTGTGATCTTCGGAAAGAACACAAAGCCGACGGACACTGGAATGAACAACAGAAACTCAGCGGCGCCGACGCCCGCCGAGTAGAGCCCGACATCCTTGCTTCCCAACTGCGCGTTGACGATCAGCGTATCCAGCCGATAGTTGACCGCCTGCGCAACCGTTGCGCTGTAGAACTTCAGACCGTACCAAAAATAGCTCTGCAGCCAGTCGCCCGGGATCGGTATCTGCACCGCCGGCCGATAGGTAATTGCCAGGTAACCGGCTCCCAGTGCAAAGGCAAGCAGAGCGGAGCCTGTCATTACGTTAACAATCAGAAGCGGCGTGAGCGGCGTCTTGCTCAGCCATAACCCGGTGAGTGCCAGGGCGATCAGCAGTGGACGTAACAGAGCGACCGCGTTTCGCCACGGAAAGTCCTGCAGTCCTGCCAGGAAACTCAGCACCACTCCTTCAGCAAGCATCGCCCCGCATAGACACATCGAGCCGAACATCACGGGCAGCGGCATTCCGCGAAGTATAGGCGTGCGGGCTACGACAGCGTACATCGCCGCCGCCAGCACCACCGCAACCGCAAGGTACCTTATGGATATCGCGATCGCCTTGCTCAGTCCGGCGGCCACGTCCTCTGATCGTGACAGGTTAAATACGAGCGACTGGGGCAACCCGAGCAGCGAAAGGGTCGCGAGCCATGTCGGGACCAGCACAGCCACCACCAGGATTCCACGGTGGTCGGGGCCAAGCATCCTGGCTGAGATAACCGTGTACACGAGACCCAGAGCAAAAACGAGAACGTTATTGATGAGTACCGACACGACGCTGCGCAAGAACCTGCCCCTTCGCTTCCGCCAATCCAAGCACGTAAGGCCCTGCAGGACAGAGCTTCGGGTCTAGCGCACCACGCCCAGGTAATAGAGCATCTGAACCGGGCTCAATAGAGCGCCCAAATTGAATGTCCGCCCGCGCTTCGGAATATACAGAACGTCGTTCGGCTGCAGAACATAGTTCGGGTCTTGCTGGCCGCGCTTCAGCAGATTCTCGATGTTGACCGGCGTGGCGCTCACTTTGCCATTTACGGTTCGTGCAATGGTCGCCCGGCGGAGATCACCTTCTTGCGATTGACCGCCTGCCAGGCTCAGCGCCTTCATGACCGTAATCTCCTCGGTTTCCGACGTGGGGAAGTAGCCCGGATTCCGAACCTGACCCATAACGCCGAAACGGGCAGTAATCTCTGGTATGAAAAGCACGTCGCCGGCGAGAAGCTTAAAGTTCGTGATCGATTCATCGGACTTATCCTGCCGCATAATCGGCAGAAGGTTTAGCGCAACTCGAACTCCGCCGCGCAGAACATAGGCCTTGCTCAGCGCGGCATCCTTTGTAAAGCTGCCGGCATCGGAGATCAATGAGACGATCGTGCCCTCATCCTGGAGATCGTAGGCGCCCGGACGCGCCACCTGGCCCAGGACATGAACCTGGTTGTGAACGTCCTGCTCGTTTAACAGGACGAGGTCGCCCGGCTCGATCGCGACATTGGCCGGTCCACCAGGCTGGCTCACTGCTCCCTGAAGCTCAACCGGCACAATCGTCGTCGTTCCCCGAACGATATGCCCGCTAATGCGAGTCGGCTTCCCGGTGAGGCCACCTGCCATTGCCACGAGATCGAGCAGGCGCCAACCCGGCTTCACTTCATAACTTCCATTCGTCTTCACAGCACCCAGGATCCTGGCGCGGCGCGAATGGACTTCCTTCACCGACACGACGACTACGACATTCTCTCGCGTTCTTTCGAGCGCTTTCTTAATGTCCGCCGCTAGCATCGTGGGGGTCTTGCCCGCCGCCGGGAATGCTCCCATCTCTCCATATTGCACCTTGCCGTCCGGGAGGACGATCAAAGTCTTGTTCAGATCCTTGTCATTCGCAAATCCGCTGTGACTGGGGACCGCCACTTCAATGACGTCGTCCGGGCCCATCAGGAAGTCGTCGGAAACCTGCCGCGCGCCGGCCGTACACATCGAGGCGATTGCCAGGAGTACTCCGAGACCGACAGCTGTGATTCTCTTCATCTCCTGGTAACCTCCCTTGTGTCGGATGTAACTGTCGCGGACACAGGCGGATCGTAGGGCGGAAGGTCGGCTCGCCCTGTGTCATCGGGCGGCAGAAGCGCCAGAGGTCGCCGGGTGTGGTACCTCCGATAACCGAAGTGACTCACGCCTCGACTCGATCCTGGATCGACCTTATTGAACACGTACCCCAGGATATTGGCATTTGCCTGCCACAGGATGTCCAGAGAGTCGGAGAAAGCCTCCTGGGTTACCTTTCCCAACTCGGCGACATAGACGACACCGTCCGCGAGAGAAGCCAATATGCTGGCATCGACACACGCGAGGCAAGCCGGCGTATCGTAGATGACCATGTCAGCCCTCTCCTTGAGGGTTGTGTTCAATGTCCTCATCGAGCCGGTGTCGAAGATCTCGGCAGGACTCACAGACAGCGAGCCTGCGGAGAGAAGCTGGAGTCCGGCAACGGGTGTTTCCTGAAGCGCAGCGTCGAGTGTTATCTCACCCTTCAGGACGTCTGTGAGTCCCGGACCAGCCTCCAGCCCGAGTATCTTGTGCAGCGTGGGCCAATGAATGTCTCCGTCGACCAGGATGACCCGGCGACCATCAGCCGCCATCGTCGCGGCGAGATTCAGAGCTGTTGTCGACTTACCCTCGCCTGGGATAGTGCTCACCACCGCGATCGTATCCATCCAGTTGCGCGTTCCAGCGAATAGGATTGCAGATCGCAGGCGAAGGTAGCTCTCAATCAGAGCCCCGTTACAGTTCCGGGAGATGACATAGTTGTCCCGACCCTTAATTGACGGAACGTACGCGAGTACCGCCCCACCGGTGGCCTTTAGGAAGCTCTCAACGGTGTGCAGGCGCGTATCAACAGATGCGAGGCCCAGGGCAGTCAGGCAGCCGAGTATGACTCCGAATAGCAAAGAAAGACCCAGGTATAGGACCGGGCGGGGCTCGACCTGGCGGGCTGCAGTATCCCCTGAGAGAACTTGAACCGGGATGCGAGTGCCTTTTTCCTGTAGGCTCAGCGTAGACACGCCGTTCGCCAAGAGGTTGAACGCGTTCCGATGTTCGTCGACATCGCGTACCAGTTCGGCCTGCTGACGCTCAAGCGGTCCGTACTTCTGGAGGTCGTTCGCAAGTGACGCTGCATCGGTACGTGACGTTGTAAGTTCAGATTTGGCGACCGTGAGCGCTGCCCTCGCCTCTGCCACCCTGTCGTTGTATGGGGAGATAGATGGGTTCGGCGCGCGACTCAGGGTTGTGACCGTTGCGGGAAGGCGTGCGAGCTGGTCATTCAAGGCGCTCAACTGTCGATCTATCCTTAGAATCTCCGGGCTGCCAGGCTTGTAGTAGAATGCCAGATTGGATCGCTCCGTTTCGAGACCCGCAATTCGCTCCTTGTAGGATTGAATCTGCTGAGTGTTGCTCGTCGATGCCTTTGTGTCGATCTCTCCAGGCAGTGCATGGCGTGCGGCCAATACCGCCTGATAGCGGGCCGCCGAAGCAGCAGCGTTCTGTTCCGCTCGCCGCTTTCGTTCGTCACTGTTTATAGCCTCGATTATCCGGTTGTTTCGCTCGGTATCCAGATTTGCGATTCGCGTCTTGACCTTAAACTTCTGCAACGCTATTTCTGCAGCACGCAGCTTGGACTTCTCGTCCTCCTTGTGTTCACGCGCAAAACTCAGGGCGCGCGTGATCTCGGCCTTATGGTTGTCGACAACATAGTTCAGATAAACATCCGCCATGGTCCTTGCCAGGTTCTCGACCGGTCGCGGATCGCGGCCGGAGATCACCACTTCAATGATATCCGTCACGTTTACTTGCTTGACGTCCACGTGAATTGACGGATGAATCGGATCGAGAACGAGGCCTGGCGGCACTCCAGCCGCGGCACATGCCGCGGCCTGGATGGCGTCGCTCTTCAGAATCTCTATTTGGGTGTCAACTTCATGCGCGCTGCCTGGAGCGAAGACGATATTCAGCGGGTCATTCGCCGGGGTCTGGCCCGACGAATGACTCTTGCCCTCGACGAGTATCCTGACGGTTCGTTGGTAGACCGGACGAACCAGAACGCAGGCAGCGAGGCCGACAAGAACCGAAGCAACAACGCAGCATACGATAAGCCACTTTCGCCGCAATAGGCTGCCGCGGAGGTCCCTGTTCGGCTGGTAGTCCGGTTGCACAGTCGTCTGTTCTAATGAATAGGCCATGTTAATCATCCCGTAGCGGAGAAGATGCTTATGCAGCACTCACAAGGTTGTCGTGAACGATCGCCTGAACCTCAGGCATGCGCACGCAGTCACGCGTATCGGCGGAGCTCTCCTGCACCTTCGCGTCGGCCAGAGTGCCGGACAGCCCACTGTGCCGAAACTCATCCGGCATGAACTCAGGGACTGCATCATGCAGCCAACGGATCACGTGATGCCTGTCTGCGCAGCCGTCAAGCACCATCCCCTCGAAACGGTCCAGTTGCTCGAAGAGGCGACCCGGCCGCAGAGAACTGGCCGATGCTGCAATCAGGAGCTTGTCGTGGCACGTTCGCTGGTAGCGCTCTCCGGGGATAAACAGCTCCTCATAGAGCTTTTCACCGGGTCGAATTCCAGAGAAAACAATCTCGATCTCGTCTTCTCCGAGGCCGGACAGCCTGATCATATCGCGTGCGAGTTCAACGATTTTGATCGGCGATCCCATATCGAGCATAAAGATCTCTCCGCCCTGGCCGAGGACCGCGGCCTGCACCAGGAGTTGGACGGCCTCTGGTATTGAGATGAAGAAGCGGGTCATCTCAGGATCGCTCACAGTGACCGGCCCGCCGCTGGCGATCTGGCTCTTAAAGGTGGGAACGACGCTTCCACGACTGCCGAGCACGTTGCCGAAGCGCACGGCAACATAAGCAAGTCCCGTTTGCGGCGCCGCCTCCTGAACCAGTAACTCCGCTGTTCGCTTCGTGGCGCCCATCACGCTTGTAGGATTGACAGCCTTATCCGTTGAGATGAGGACGAAGCGCTCCACGTCGCACATAATCGCTGCGCGCAGCACATTGTTAGTCCCAAGGACATTGTTCGTCACCGCCTCTATGGGATTAGCCTCCATCAGGGGCACGTGTTTGTGGGCTGCTGCGTGAAAGATTATGTCAGGGCGGAACGCCGCGACGACATCCTGGATTCGCCGCGCGTCCCGAATGTCGGCAATATAGGGACGGAACACCGTCCCCCGAGAAACGTTGTCTTTCTGCAGCTGGTTCAGCTCGTTGTTTATCTCAAAGATTGAGTTTTCGCCGTGGCCCAGCAAGCCGATTTCGCTCGGTGAGCATCGGAGAACCTGCCGGCACAGCTCGCGCCCGATAGATCCCCCGGCCCCCGTTACTAAAACACGCTTGCCGATCAGCAGGTTCCTGACGGCGCTGGTATCGGTTTGGATTGGCTCACGCCGGAGAAGATCATCGATTGAAACGTTTCGCAGTTCGTTCACGCTTACTTTATCTTCGATGATCGCTGTCATACTCGGCAGCGTACGCGCTGCGACGCGTGCTTCCTTACAAAGAGCCAGAAAGCTGCGAATCTCCTTACCCGGCGCCGATGGAATCGCGATAATGACCTGATCTATCGCCCGGTCGCGCACGGTGTCCAGGAGCACCTCCCGCCCACCGAACACCGGTAAGTTACAAACCTTCATTCCTCTGAGCTGCGGGTTGTCGTCCAGAAAGCCGACAGGCATCAAATCCAGGTTGGTACGCGCGAAAATGTCCTGGACGATCCTGACTCCGGCGTTTCCCGCGCCGACGATTAGAACGCGACGACCCGAGGTACGGTTCTGATAACGAGGAGCGTTAGTAACGAGGCGTCCGCCAAGCCGCGGCCCCCCAATTACAGCGAGAGCGAGCAGGCCATCCAACCAGGGCTGAGAGGGCGGCAGCGCCATCGCGTAATGACCGCCACGAAAAGCCATGACGATGTAAAACGAGACCCCGACGAGAACAGTTGACACTGTCCACGCACTCAGGACGATTCTGAGGTCATCTAACGTTCCCGACCGCCAGTGGCAATTGTACAGACCGGCGGCAGCATAGGCCAATAGGCGAACCGGAACGGACAAAAGTGTATACACGACCAGGGCGGTCAGATACGACTTTACCGAACTGGTGTGCCCTATCTGCAGCACAAGGGATACCGTGGGAATGAGCGCTAGCAGCGCCAGATCTATCATGAGGAAGCGGCGATCGCGAAGCCGAACTAGCAGGGGTTCGAAAAGCCGTGAACGACCCGGGCGCCACCTGGCGATCAACATCCGAACGTGGTACATGGTCCATGCCTCGTTTGTCATCTAGAACAAGCTGTGACGCATGTGGTATCGACAAGTACATCACGATCTTATCGAGCCGAAAAGTGCTAAAAATTGTGTGACCCGAACGTGGCCGCATGGATGCACACAGCCACCATCAAGTGCACGAGCAACCATGTTTCTGAACTGGGGCGCGTTTTCGCCATCTGCGAAGGAACTGAAGGCTCAACAAAAATACAGTCACACTTTTGTCGCGAGTAACGTAATCCGTTCTTAGCGTAGCATCCGGTACATTCACCGCCCAGCAAAACCACCATGATTAGTAGAGGATGATACGCGCGAATGCGATGATTGTTACCAACGAACAAATAAAACATTTTGAATACGTAACGTGACATAAGGTCGATCCGTAGTGCGAACCGCGAATAATGGCTGAGAGAGCCTTAGAATCCGGCGGAGAGTGACAGCACGAAGCGACGCGCCTGCTGGAACCTTGTACCGCTGAAGCCAGACTGGAAGTTGATTACGGTCCGGTCGTCGGCTGCGTTCAATACGTCAAGGGCAAGCGAACCCTTGCCCCGGAACAGGCGGGTTCCGCTGCCGAAATGCAGATCGACCTGAGTGCGGGGAATTCGCTTATCGCTGGGAGGAATCGGGCTGCTGGCAAGGCCGCTGCCATGGTTGATCAGCATCGACAGATTCGCGCCGCCTTTCCACGTATATCCAAGCCCGAGGCTGACGGTGTTGCGCTGGTCGTGATCGTTGAATTGCGGCACCTGGGCGCCGGTGTTGTCCAGTCCGTTCGGACTTGCGATGGAATAGGTGTAGTTCAGAAACGCATCGAACCCCACGCCCTTCGGAGGCGTAAGCTCGTAAGAGAACTCGATACCGTGCACGCCGCCGAACTGCAGGTTGACCGCGGAGTAGAGCCCGATCTGGCTGCCGGGGATGAGAAGGCCCGTGTCTACCTGGTTACGGATATCCTTAATGTAGTAGGCGACCTTTACCTCCTGCCCTCGGGCCAACTGTCTATCGTAACTCACCTCATATTGATCCAGGATCTCAGGCTCAATCGGCGCGCCCAGCACGGCTCCTTGAGCGAGCGGCGGCGTATTGAGCAGTCGATTGTAAGACCAACGCAGTGTAGTCGCTCTGTCGATTAGATACGAGAAGTTGACGCGGGGCGAAATCGTCTTGACGCTTACGACCGGCTGACCAAGATTCTGTCCCTGTCTATACCAGTCGGCCCGGAGACCGTAGTTGACGATGAAACTGCGTGATGCCTGCCAGGTGTCTTGAAGGTAGGCGGCGCGGTAGAAGCCGGAACGGTGTACATTCAGTGTCGGTGACTGACCGGTCGCCTGATAGACTGGATTGCCGTTGACATCCAGAACCGGGTTGCTCTGCGGGTCGGTCTGTGCGGCCCCAGGCGGCGAAAGCGCAGGTGACAACGCCGCCAGCGCATCGAGCGCGAGCTGGCTGGCCGGGACGATGTGATACGATTCGTTGCCGTACTGATCATCCACAAGCAGCCCGGCTTTAAGCATGTGCTGGCCCTGTTTGGACGTCATGCTTCCTGTAATCTGGGAGTGATGCACATTGCGGATGGCGGTCGGATTGTACTCAATCGAGTTATCTACGGGAAGGTTTTGAAGATTGACCGCAGGATTCCCGTTATGAAGGTCCTGTCCGGAGTGAAGGGCCGTAAACGACAGGACCCCCGTATCTCGCCTGGAAAGCACGCGCCGCCAGGAGAGCGTCGCAAACTCGCCCACCTCACGCTGCGTGATATCCTGTCCATCGGCTTGCTGTGATGGCAACAGGATGGTTTGCGCGCCAAGCGCTGGTCGGTTGGCATCCGCAACGTCCGGTCGCGTGCCGTCGGCATTGCGCAGGCCGAGGAAGCCGAAGCCCTGACCAGCCTGAACAATGGATGCGGGCAGACCCGTCCTGTTTGAAATCTGCAGCGTATCGGGGTTGCTGCTGAGTGAAAGCGTTATCGCGTCGCGGTTGCTGGGCGTATACCGCAGCTTGGTGAAATAGCTTAGACTCGATCCTTCATTATGCGCCGTCTGAACGTCAGGCTGCTCAGGTTCGACGGCAATTCTTGTGCGTGTCGCTCCGAAATCGAGCACGTAGCTGAGGGCCTTCCCGATAGGCCCAAGCGTGGTGAAGCCGCCATTGGTCGTATCGTAACTGCCGACCGCAGCGTTGATGTCGGTATGGCTGTGGGCGGGACTTGGCAGCGTGGTGATGTTAAGGATCGCGGCAATCTGCCCGCCGAACTCCGGCGCATAGCCCCCTGTCAGGACTTCCAGCGTTTCGATCGTGGACGGGACGACCACAGAGCCCTGTCTGCCTGAAAGCGTATCCGGGAGCGGGACGCCATCGATGACGTAGCTGATATCGGCATGTTCGCCCCGGACATGCTGCTGGCCCGCCGAATCCGATGCAACTCCTGCGTCGGACTTGATCACGTTATTGATGTTGTTGTCGGCCCCGGTGCGCTCTTTGATCCTGGCACGATCGACCACCTGTCCCGCGGTTGGCGCAGTCTTCTGCGGCTGCAGTCGCTGCGCGCGAACTTGAATATAGACGTCCTTAACGGGCGGCTCTGCCTGCCCCTGGACGGCAACGGCAGCATCGAGCGGCAGCGTGATCGTTGTTGGATGAACGGCCAAACCGGCAGGAATTTCGCGCCACGACTGGACGTCGAATATCTTGGCGGAGAGCGGAAGGAACCGCTCGGGCTGCACGATCCGCGCCGGCCGCACGCCGCGCGCGTCTTCAATCACCACTTCAGCACCGGTGATTGGCAGCCGCGTGACCCTATCCACTACAACAAAGCGCACCTGTTCTATTCCAGCAGCGTGGGCGGCGCTTGTGCTCATCAGCAGCAAGACAACTAAAGCGATAGGATACAGTGTAGGTCTCATCGGGATGCTAACTCACCTGAAACTCTAGATGCAGGCGCACTTTGCCCTCCACCGGCCGGCCATCTCGCGTCGCGGGGCGGAAGCGCCATTGGCGCGCTGCTTGCAGCGCCAGTTGGTCCAGCTGCTGATTATTGGATGAGGCAGTGATATGGACAGAGGTCGGACGCCCGTCCGTACCCACGACGAACTCCACGATGCACGCTCTGTCCAGCGCTTCGGAGCGCAGATCGTCCGGAATTGTCGGCTGCGGCTGGTGTTCGTCCATCGGCTCGGCCGCGGTGTAGATGGGAGCGGTCGATTTGACGGGCTCAGCGGGCATAGCAGGTTCGATCGGCTTCTCGATCGGTTTGACAGGTTTATCGATGGGCTTTGCGATCTCGTTGGACTTCTCTATCGGTTTCACCCCCTCAACCGACCTATCCGGCTCAACAGTCCTGGTTGCCTCGGTCTTTGGCGTTGGTATGAAGCCGGGGTCTTTGCTGCCCTGTTCCACCGACGGGCCTTTATCGCCCGCGCCGCTGATCACGTGTGGAATGTTCAAATTTGACTTGCGCTGCGCCTGACCGGCATGAGGTTGGGCATGGCTCGCCTGTAGGGCAATCTGGCGAGGATGCGGTGACGCCTTTTTCGTCTCGTGCTTCTCAGTATCGGCCGGAGGTGGGGGAGGCACAAAGACGATCTGCGGCCCGGCGAAGTGGTCCTGAATCTTCTTCAGCGCTCCGAAGTGCGCGAGAATCGGAAGCGCGATGATGTGAAACAGGATTGAGATACCGATAATGCGCATCAACAATGGGCTTTTCTGATGTCGGCGACGCATGCAGCGCTCCTCTGTAGCTGTTCAACCTATCCCTGTCGTGCCGTGGCAAACGTGAAGCGACTGATATCGGCTTTGCGCGATTCATTCATGGCGGCAACAACCATCTCGAAAGGAACTTGCTTATCGGCGTTAAGCACGATCACGCTCTTCGGATCGACATGAATCCGCTTCAGCTCGTCCGCGATGGCAGCAAGCAGAATAGGTCGGGTGTTTACGTAGAACTGTCCCGTGTTTTTGATCGTGATCGTCACGTTTTGCGCGCGGCTCTCATTGGCGGTAGAGGCCTTCGGCAGGTTGACGGGAAGACCCGCCTGCACTACGAGCGCCAGGGACGCCACCATGAAGAAGAAGAGCAGGAACATCATGACGTCGATCATTGGAATGACGATGATCTCAGCGTCGTCGACAGGTTTGCGCCGCGCAATCGTGACTCGTTTTCGCATCGGAGCGCCTCCTCAGTCCACGCGGCCGGTTAGAAAGTTGACTAACTCCGCACCGTAGTACTCCATGTCCTCGACGATCTTCTTGCTTAGATTTGCGAAGTAGTTGTAGAAGATGAAGCCGACGATTGCGAGCGTGATTCCGGTTGCGGTGGAGATGAGCGCTTCAGAAATTCCTCCAAGGACCTGGGTTGGATTCGAGAGTCCGGAGTGCGCCGCAGCACGGAACGAAGAGATCATGCCCGCGATGGTGCCAAGAAGTCCCAGCAAAGGAGCGATATTGATTATCGTCTTCATTACGGGCAGATAGGCTTCCAGGGCGGGCGTTTCGTTCGCGGCTTCTTGCTCCATCGCCATCTCAATGGCGTCCGGGGGCCGATTGGCGTTCTTGATCCCGCGTGCGAACATACGGCCGATGGGACCGCCGAATCCTTCGCTCATCTCGATCGCGCTCGCCGCGTCCGAGGGCGATTTGTAGCGTGCTTTTATCTGCTCAAGGAGATCGTCACCGTTCCTGGACGCCTTGCGCATCGCGATGGCGCGTTCGATAATGATCGCTATAAGCACGATGGAACTAAGAATCAGCGGATACATCATCACGCCGCCGTTCTTCACAAACTCTAGTACAGAACCCATGGCTGCAGATACTCTCCATTCCGCGATTCGGACTGCCACGAGAGCCGGTCCTGGTCGGGAATCCAAATTGGAACAGGTGATCATGAGTCGGAAGGCGCCTGCTCGACGATGGCTGGAGCGTCGACTCACACATCACCGTGCAACGCGCTCAGAGTGAACGCGCGGCAGCTCCGCGAAGAGAGAGGATCACGTGTGGAAAGCTCCAGGCAGCCGAAAAAGCGGCAACGACCCTGACACGAAATAGGCACGCGAATCTAATGAATGAGGAACAGGTGTCAGGGCGCGGAGGATCAGGCAGTGGGTGGCGCGCGTGAGGAGAAGCGCGCAAGGCGCACCGTGTAGACGGTGAAAACGCGCACGGCGGGCATCATGCGCAGCAGGGATGATTCGACGTGAGGCGGAGGGGTGCTGGCCGGCGTAACGCTCAGCGCCTGCCATTCACACGCGGCACAATCACGCGGACCGGAGACCAGGCACAGCGCCGTAGAGGAGGCGCGCGATGTTGTTCGGAGGAGTGAAACAGGAGCGAATCCAGCTCAACGAGGGGACCCTCTGGGCCGGTGGGCCGCACGACTATGCCCATCCGGGCGCCGCGGATGCGCTGCCGGAAATCCGTCGCCTCGTCTCTGCCGGCGAGTGGCGAAAGGCGCAGGACCTGGTCGCGGAGAGGTTCATGAGCCTGCCGCTGCGCCAGATACCGTACCAGACCGTGGGCAGTCTGCTGCTCCAGTTCAAGGAAGAGGACCCTGCTGAATACCATCGTGAACTCGACCTCGATTCCGCCATCGTGTCGTGCGAGTACGCCGTCGGCGGCGTTCGCTATCGGAGAGAGGTCTTCGCCAGCGCGCCCGACGGGGTCATCGTGATCCGCCTTACTGCGGACCGTCCGGGCAGCCTATCCTTCACCGCCCAGTTCGAGACTCCGCATCGTTCCGCACACAGCGAGTCTAGCGGTGACACCATCACATTGACAGGGACGGGCGGAGCGTCGCAGGGAATCGGCGGCGCGATCCGCTTCACGGCGCTTGCGTGCCTCCTTCATGAGGGCGGTGAGGTTCGCGCCGAAGGCGGTTCGGTGCGGATCGCCGGTGCAGATTCGGTCACCATACTCGTCTCGATCGCGACCAATTACAAGAGTTACGCGGACATTAGCGGCGACGCCGCAGCAGTTGCCGCTCGCTGCCTCGAGACGGCCGTCAGAAAGCCCTACAATCGACTCCGCCGGGCGCACATTGCCGACCACCGCAAGCTCTTTCGACGGGTCTCGCTGCGGCTAGCGACACACGATTCGGTGGCTGACGCGGAATCGGCTCGCAAGCCGACGGACGATCGAATCGCCGACTACAGAAACGGCAAGGACCCTGGTCTCGCGGGGCTGCACTTCCAGTTCGGCCGCTACCTGCTCATCGGTTGCTCAAGGCCGGGCGGCCAGCCGGCGACGCTCCAGGGACTCTGGAACGACAGCCTGGCGCCGCCGTGGGACAGCAAGTACACGATCAACATCAATACGGAGATGAACTACTGGCCAGCGGGGAACGCGAATCTGCTGGACTGCTACGGACCTCTCTTCCAGATGATCCGCGAGCTGTCGGTCGCGGGGCAGCGCACAGCGAAGGTTCATTACGGAGCGAATGGCTGGGTGTGCCACCACAACACCGATGCGTGGCGAGGGTGCGCCCCGGTCGACGGGCCGTTCTGGGGCATGTGGCCGACAGGAGGCGCCTGGCTCTGCAAGTCGATGTGGGACCACTACGAGTTTACGCTCGACCGGGAGGAGCTTGCGCGCAATTACAAGGCCATGAAGGGAGCGGCGGAGTTCTTCCTGGATGCACTCGTCGAGGAGCCGAAGCACGGCTGGCTGGTCACCTGCCCGTCCATCTCACCCGATAACGCGCACCACCCGGACGCTTCCATCTGCGCCGGACCGACGATGGATATGCAGATTCTCCGTGATCTGTTCGACTCTGTCGCCAGGGCGTCGGAGGTTCTCGGAACCGATTCGGACTTCTGTGACCGTATTCGGGCCGCGAGGAAGCGGCTTGCGCCGATGCAGGTCGGGAAGCTCGGCCAGCTTCAGGAGTGGATGGAGGATTGGGACGACATCGCCCCGGAGCGGAACCACCGGCACGTATCGCACCTGTACGGGCTGCATCCTTCCAACCAAATCACGCGACGCGGCACACCAGAGCTGTTCGCAGCCGCCCGGAAGTCGTTGGAGATGCGCGGTGATATGGCGACCGGCTGGTCCCTCGGGTGGAAGACGAACCTCTGGGCGAGGCTGGAGGACGGCGACCATGCTCACAAGCTTCACACCGACTTGTTGAGTCCGGAACGCACTGCGCCGAACCTGTTCGACCTCCATCCGCCTTTTCAGATCGACGGCAACTTCGGCGCAACGTCGGGGATCGCGGAGATGCTGCTGCAGAGCCACACCGGCGAACTTCATCTACTCCCTGCTCTGCCGGCCGCCTGGCCAAATGGTTCAGCAAAGGGTTTGCGTGCACGAGGAGGTTTTGTAGTGGCCATCCATTGGCGCAACAGCAGACTGGACAATGCGGTCATTGAATCACAGGCTGGATCCCCCTGCGAGATCAGGGTTGGAGAGACCGTGGTCCGGTTCGAGACGGTGCGCGGTAAGCGATACCAGTTAGGACGAGACCTTCGGCCATCCTCGGTTTAGAGCTGCCTCAGGCGGCTGCGGCCAACGCTGAGGAAACGGGGAAAAACCCGGCAAGCGCGCCTTCGAGCAGCAATCGGCGGAGCGCAGCGGCCCCGCTCTCCGTTAGGGCGAGGAACGGCAGCAAGGCCGTCGTGTCGGTATATGGGCGATCGCTGACACCGGACAACTGGTCGCCACCTCACAGCCGTCTCGGTCCACAGCGATCCCCGGAACATGAGGTCTAGCCACACCGTTCGGCGTCACTCTCAGGGTGTAGACCTGCGGTCGCGCCATGGAACCACGCCGTGACCTCGGACTTCGTCATCTCACCAGTAGCCACCCGATGATCCAACGAATCCCGGTTCAAGACCAGGGCATCAATCACCGAATCACGAAACACGAGCCATGAGCCGTGAGGAGCACGACACTGGCAAGCCAATCACTTCGTAGTACCAATGGCATCACGTTCCACGCGAGTAAGGTTTGTTGGCTGAAGTATCGGCCTTTGTGACTGCCATTCGCCGAATCATGCCGTGGACTCTGGTTCGGGAACAGCCGACGGTTAGCTTGTGGACGAGCAACCTCGACGGAAGCGGCATGACGGAAGTTGGTCACAAGCCGGCCCTGCCGGAGCCAAACGATGGTGCGGAGGTAGCGGATATACTGTGGGTACCGGGAGACCGGGAGATCTCATTCCAATTCAACGACGCTCTCTATACGGTTCCCGTCCCGTGACGCCGCGCAGTCCTTGCGGCTGTTCTACGAGTTCGATATGCGCCGCCACCGGAGGTCCCGTTCCTAACGGCTTTGCGCTAGCTCCTTCCCCCGGCCCACGGGCACGGAGGCTCACCGACTACTCGATCGGTTCGTAACAGTGCGGGCGTCCGGGTACCCCCTGGGCGCCGTGAAACAAAATGGCGGCCATGCGCGCTTCGAAGTTTTGATCGATCCGTTGGCGTCGGCTCATCTGCTCCTGCCGGTATGCGTCGCGCTGGGCTACGGTCTGATCCGCGATGCCTGTATGACCGCATTGACCTGTCCCGCCGCGACAGATGGGATCGCAGCATACCACCTAGGGTCGAACGCGAACGACATCGCTATATGGTCTAGCATCGCCAGCGTCTTCGACCGTTGACCTGCCGTGTCAGAACCGGTGCCGACTTAGACCTCCTTGCAAACCCAGGTTCCACCAATGGTCGGAGGGGAAAAGTTTGCAGGACCGTAGTGGCCAGGACGGATATTAAGGAGTGCCTCCTTAAAATGGACGGTCACGCGATCAGATCGCTGAAGCCTGATCTTCCAGGCGCATGGTCATGCGCCTGGAAGATTCCCGGGATGACGCAGTTAACGAGAGCGGCGACGACGGACCAACCCGAGGCCAGCGATGGCGATCAGTCCGCCGAAGCTCAAGCCGGAGCCGAGCTCGGGCACCGCGGAAGCCGCCGTGATATTGGCGCTCAGCCCGGTCGAATCGCCAACGAAGTTGCCATTCGTCCCGTAACCGGTCTCGAACCGAATGCTTTCACCCGCGCCCAGAAACTGCGTGAGCGTAAATGGATGCGCCACGCCGTATTCGTTGACATTCACGTCGAACAGACTGCTGACGGTCGCACCGTTCTGGAGCACGACATGGTCGTCGGTGCTCGTTGGATAGTGAAAGTCAATTCCCGTGAACGCGCCGGATATCGAGTATGTTCCTGCGGTCGGAGCAGTAAATACCGACATTGAATACTCCCCGAGCGAACCGGGGTGCTGGCCTAAACCGCCTGCGGAGTAGGTGGCGGTAAGACCAGTGAATTGCGCTCCTGTGTTGTTGTAGTCCACATAGGGCGGATGCGTGCCAGTGGTCGCGTTATTCCAGCCGGGCAGTCCTACATCTGTCGTAACTCCATGGGTATACAACGAGAACGCTCCCAGCTCGGTAGCCGATTCGCCGTACTGCCAGACGCCGTTCGGGTTTTGGAGTGTCGAGAAGTCGGCTGCCACGTTGTACTGGGCGCGGCTGCGGGCAGCCGTTCCAAGAAACAACGCGGCTCCGAGAACTGCCACGGAGTAAAGCGTTCGTTGAGTTCGGTGCATGATGGCTGTCTCCTTAAGCGATATCGGCAACAGTCTGCCGTATAGTCCATTGTACAGGCGCATCATTACTGTACCGTTAGCCCTGACCGTGACTCAATTCTGCAAGGCAGGTACTCATGCCGGTTTCTATCGGGCGCAGCTGACACCTATCTCGCGCGCTTCGCGAACCGCATCCGCCAGTGACAGCGCCTCACGCTCGCGCCAGGCCGTTGTAAACGCATCGTCGCCGAGAGTCCCACGGACCGAAGCAGAGTGGTCCGGCCAGTATGAACCTGTAGCCTTCCAAACAGGAGGACACATCAGGAGTCAACTTGCGTCATCGACGTTCGTGCGTCTCGTACTCCAGCACGCTGAGGCGGGCGGCGAGGGTGGTGGCGATGTGGTGGAACGCGATGGCTGGCGCGGACTCGGGCTGGCTAATCGAAACCGGGAAGCCCGAGTCACCGCCTTCGCACACGGCATTGTCGAGCATGACCCGGCCGAGGAACGGAACGCCCAATCGTTCCGCGGCCTGCTGGCCGCCGCCAGTGCCGAACACAGAGCCGCTCATATTCTCGACGATTCCCAGAATTGGAATGGGCCGCTCCATCCCTTCGCCTAGCGTTCGGAACATCATGATCGACTTGTTTGCGATCTCCTGCGCCAACTGCTGCGGGGTCATGACGATCACGACTCCCGAGAGCGGGACCAGCTTTGCGAGAGACATCGAGGCGTCGCCGGTGCCGGGCGGGAGATCGACGACAAGGTAGTCCTGCTCGCCCCAGTTCACCTCGTTGAGCAGGTCGACGACCGCCTTATGGATCATGGGGCCGCGCCAGATGACCGCCTTATCCGGGTCCAGAAGCGATCCGAGCGACATCAGCAGCACCCCGTGCGCCTGCAGCGGCACGATCTTCGGCCCGGTGGGCGAGTGCGTCATCAACGGCCTGTTTGTGTTGCCCATCATCGTCGGAATAGATGGGCCGTAAATATCGGCATCCAGCAGACCAACCCGCGCGCCCGTCGCCGCCAGCGCGACCGCGAGGTTGACGGCCACGGTGCTCTTACCGACCCCACCCTTTCCGCTTGCCACCGCGATGACGTGACGGACACCGGGAATGAGGTCCTGTGGCGTCGAACTGTGCGCGCGCACCTGCGCGGTCATCTCCACGCTAACGAGGGTCACGCCAGGTATTGCAGCCACCGCGTCGTGCGCCTGCTCCTTTAGCAGCTCTTTCACTGGGCAGGCGGGAGTTGTCAGCTCTACCTTGAATGCGACGTTGCCATCGCAGATCTTAACATCCTTGACGAAGCCGAGCGTGACGATATCCCGATGTAGATCGGGATCCTGCACCACGCGCAGCGCGTCGAGGACCTGTTGTTCGGTTATGTCGGGCATGGCACATGGGCCTCCTCACTGGATTGCCGCATTGTACCTGTGGCCCGTACGGTTGTCAAAAACGGCTCAATCAGGCATCAGTTGATAGGGACTAGGGATTAAGGGCAGAGACGTCGAAGTTTGCTCCAACACTCAAATATAGGAGGACCACGATGTCATTCACACTGCCGATCGGCGCGCCCGCGCCGACTTTTATGCTGCCGGCCACGGACGGCAAGAGTTACACCCTCGCCGATTTCAAGGGCGATCCAATTCTGGTAGTATTTTTCACCTGCAACCACTGTCCGTTCGTCACCGGGTCGAACGAGGTGACTCGCGCTACGGTCGAGAAGTTCGCGCCGAAGGGTGTGCGCTTCGTCGGTATCAACTCGAACAGCCCAAACACGAACCCGAAGGACGACTTTCCCAACATGGTGCAGAACATGGAGGAGCATCGGTTCCCATGGCTGTACCTCCACGATGCATCGCAGAAGACCGCGTTGGCGTATGGCGGCCTGCGCACGCCGCACTTCTTCGTCTTCGACCGGGACCGGAAGCTGGTCTACACGGGACGAGGCGTCGACAATCCCCGCGAGACCGCGAAGGCGATCGTGAACGACCTCGAGCGCGCGCTGGGCGAAGTAGTCGCCGGCAAGCCGGTCAGCGTGCCGCAGACCAACCCCATCGGCTGCAATGTCAAGTGGGAGGGCCAGGACGCGCACTGGATGCCGCCGGAGGCTTGCGATCTGGTGTAAACGGAGATCACGGCTGGCGCCTGTAGCTCAGCCTTTGCGCGATCATGGCGTTGATTACAGGCCTCTTTGCCGCGCTGTATCTCTGGCTGAGGGGCAGGTTTTCACGCATCCTGGGGTGGCTGCTCGCCGCACTGCTATGGACAGGAAACGAAACCTACCGCTCCGAAATCTTCGTCCTTAACTTCGGCTGGCTGGGCCAGGGTCACGGCGTCGTCAACTGTCCGGCTCTGGCGGCGGGCGCGTCGGTGCTCGGCTGCTACGGGCTGTCCCTCATGATCGTAGGTCTCGCGTCACTCCTGGCGACGGCATCGCGCCAGAATGCCAGGACAAAGGTCGCGGCCGGAGCCGCGACCATCTTATGGCTCGTTCTCTACTTCGTTCCGCTGCCGCGTCCGTCGCCAAGCAGCCGATCGTCGTGCGACTCGTGCAGGCTCACACGGACGACGAATACAGCTTCACAAAGTTCGGAGGACGAAGCGGAACTGTTTCTCGTGCCTAACGATGATCCACCGGAATGGGGCGCCGTCCAGCGTCGGCAGCATCGGCTGCTGTTTCAGATGCGCGCCGTAGAGTGCGGCCGGTGGCTGGCGCGCGCCGACGTCGCGGGCGGAACATCCATCGCCGCGCCGAACGGACAGGAGGCGGCAAGAATTCGGACGACAGGCCCGGGCGAACTTACGAGTAAGGTCGGCCGGTTGACAGGCAAGACTCTCTTCGTCCGAGGCGGCTGGATCTTCGGCCGCGTCTGTCTTGCCCTTTCAGTGACGTTAGCCGTCGCCACGTGGGTTGGGGCGTACAAGGATCGTAACGGTTCTGGTCGTTTGCCAGGCATCGCAACGGATCGCCAACCGTTTGTGTGAAGTGGTCGCCGCCTACTCTGGCGCGATGCCAGCGTTTAGGCGACATGATAATCACTCGATCTTCAGCAAACTCGACACCTCATGGAGGATTTACAGCCCGCCGCACGGGTGCGAAAAGTTGGAACGACGACCAGCGTGAGGTTGGACTTTTCCTCCAGGCACTTCAGCAGGGCTCAGTGCCAACCATAGGCGGTGATGAAGGAGGCACGGAAATCGGCCGGCGAGAGGCGTAAAGGCGTCGGGTGTATGATGGAGCTTGGAAGGAACACTATCAAGGAATTTCAGCGCACACCCACTTCCGGCACAGGACTGCCAGCACCGTTGAAGCACGATTTGGCAGGGTGTTGATCTCGGCGAATCCATCAAGAGTATCGGCTTGCATATCAGTTCACCGAAGCGGACTATAGGAACCACATCCTCGCCTGCTGCTATCCTTACCGAGTGTAAGAACCCGCACTACGCACCGATGATTCGATCCTCGGCGACGTCAACTCGTGCTTAGCTGCATCACGAGCTGTCCGCCCTCCGGGATGCGAAGGCTCTCCGCAAACCGCACAGTGCATCGATCATCCGTCCCATCGAGCGAGCAGTCCACGATCGCATCTCTCAAGCGCACCGCGACGGATACGGCGCCCTGGCATGCGACCGTAAGTTCGCGCAGATTCACCTCGCCCCAGGCCACGCCCATCGTGACGGTGCACTTCCCCGCCTCACGCTTTAGCGTGGAGCCGCCCCAGCCGTCGGCGGTGATGAAGAAGGCGCGCCAGTCGTCGGGCGAGAGGCGAGGTGCGATGGTTACAGTCTGAGTCGACGCATCGTACTCGTAGCCGCACGCCGCGTCGAGCAGCGCCCAGCTTGACAGCGCGCGGGCATAGTGGTCGCCGCACTCGACGTCGTTCCAGGGGCTGCGCCGCGCGCCGTTGTAGCGCTGCCGCACGCTGCGCAGAATCCGCAATGCCTCCTCGGAGCGACCTTCGTATAGGCAGAGCGCCGCGACTTCGTACTCGATGCCGGTCCAGATCTCGTCGGAATACTGGGTTGGAACCTTCGGGCGATCGCCCAGCGGCCACGAACAGACCAGCAGTCCTGGCTCATCGTCGCTGGCGAACTGGCGTGGCTGCTGCTTGTGCGCTACGAAGTTTTCGCGCAGATTGTGCCGCACGATACTGTCCATGGCGGCCTGAACGTGCTCTGCAGGCAGCAGGTAGCCTAGACCGAGCACATGAGCCCACCACTGTCCAAACAGCTGATCGGAGTGGCAGCCCTTGCCATAGTTCTGCTCCGGGTTCTTCTCCGCATCATAGATCTGAATGTAGTACTGGCCGTTCCAGAGTAGATTGTCGTAACCGGCGCTGCCCTTGTCGTACCGCGACCGGTATGACGACGCCAGATCATCGCGGCGCACAATCCTCGCCATCTCCTCGGCTGCCCGCAGCGCCGCAAGATAGAGTGTCCCTACGAAAGTGTTCGGCCCGTAGATGCTTATGTCGTACGTGTTCGGCTGTTCGCCCTTAAGAACGCCCTCGCCATCGAGATCGTGATCGGTCATCACGTGATGCATGGCGGACTCGATCTTCGGCCACGCCGCCTCCAGCCACCCGATCTCCGTACAGCGTCGGTGCTCGCGGTAGGCCTTCAGCACCATGCTAAGCAGCCCGTCCAGCGCCGGCTTCTCAGGACCGCCAACCGGTCGATCCCAGGGCCGCGGCATGTAGATCGGCAGCGTCACGCGGTGCGGCAGGTAGCCCGTGGGATGGAGCTGCGTGAACAGCTCCGTCTCGCGCATCGTCCGCTCCAGGGCAGGGAAGAGCGCGGCCAGGCTCATCTCGTAGGCCCAGACATGCGTGCAGTTCATCGGGCAGCAGCCGCCGGTGCCGGTCCAGCCGCCCGTGCTCGCACCGTTGCAGCCCTCGAACGCGTAGAGCTTGCCCTTGTCGTCCCAGAAACAGGTGGGCGATCGGATGATCGACATCTGGGAGGAGACGACGTCGAGGATCTCTGGAGGAAGCGTACTGTCAAAGAATGTGTCGCGGAACGTGTGGGTTTCGCGGTCCAGCCGCTCGAAGTTATCGCGGACATACTCCGCAACGGCCGCCGCGCTTGCAAACCGGTTCGAATAGGCGTTGCCGATCCAGAACAGACTCTTCGGGTCCTCGATGCCGCTGAACCACTGGACATAGTCCACATAACGATTCGGGAAGTGCCAGCAGAGCAGGAAGGTGACGGTTCGGGTTTCGCCAGGCGG